>JBOEGT010000021.1:0-71894 GCA_050633585.1 Arenicella sp. | reverse complement strand
CGGGCCGTTTATAAAATCATTTGATTCATCAAAACAGCTCGTTAGCACCTATTTTCGTTTTGTTTGAGGACTTGTTGAATGTCTTATGAATCAAATATTTCTGTGTTGGATAACACCAATGCACACCTATGGCCAAGCCATGACCAAACTGCCATATCGGGCGAGCAAACAGTTGACCATTTCATAAAAAAGAATGGTGTAGAATTTGCTGGATCCCATCTCATTCTGGATTTCTGGGGCGCATCCCAGCTTGACAACCTGCATGTCATGGAACAAGCAATGCGCAATGCCGTTAACGTCGCTGGCGCAACTCTTTTGCATATTCACTTACACCATTTCACACCTAATGGTGGCATTTCAGGTGTTGCCGTTTTAGCGGAATCACATATTAGTGTCCATACATGGCCCGAACGTGGCTTTGCTGCATTTGATATTTTCATGTGTGGCGATGCACAACCTGAGCTCGCAATCCCGGTGCTTAAAGAAGCATTTAACCCCTCCACACTGAATGTAAGCGAGCATATGCGCGGTGCCAACATCACAGAGCAAGGCAAGTAACATGAAGCATTTTAAAGAAACATTATACGATGCAGTTTGTCAGGAATTTCGTATCGACAAAATGTATTTTGAAAGCAAAACTGAGCATCAACACCTAATGATCTTTCATAATGCAAGTTTGGGCAGAGTCATGACGCTCGATGGCATCGTGCAAACGACCGAAGCTGACGAGTTTATTTATCACGAGATGATGACTCATGTACCGTTGCTTGCTCATGGCGATGCAAAACGAATATTAATCATCGGCGGTGGCGATGGCGGCATGTTACGCGAGGTATTAAAGCATCCGGTTGAACATGTTACGCAGGTCGAAATTGACCAGGCAGTTGTGGATATGGCAATCGAATATTTACCCAATCACTCAGCAGGTAGTTATGACGACCCTAGACTCAATTTAGTCATTGCGGATGGCTTAGATTTTGTCAAACAAACGGATGAGAAATTTGATGTCATTATTTCAGACAGCACTGACCCAATTGGGCCAGGCGAAGTATTATTTACTGATAACTTTTACCAGTTGGCTAAAAACTGTTTAAGTGAAAATGGCATTATTACCACTCAAAATGGTGTACCCTTTTTCCAAAAAGACGAAGTACAAACAACGTTTTCACGTATGGGCAATCATTTTTCGGACATGACTTTTTACTGTGCGCCAGTTCCAACCTACTATGGCGGCTATATGACCTTTGCATGGGGCACTGATAACTGCCAAGCACGCCATCTTGATTCGAAGATATTAGAACAGCGTTTTAAACAAGTTGGCTTCCAAACGCGATATTACAACCCAGCGATTCATCAAGCTTGTTTTGCATTACCTCAGTACATCATTGATGCGTTGAATGAGGCCAAGTAGTGGGCCAAACCATGACACCAAGAACCGTTCAATTCGGGGCTGATAGAGAAACAACCCGTCACTATCAGCAACTGGTTGAACAACATGGTTCGCCGCTATTGGTATACGACGCCTCAGTGCTACAGCAACAATTCAAAGCATTGCAGCTGGCCTTACCTAAAGTCGATTTATACTATGCCGTCAAGGCTCATCCAAACGCTGAGATCATAAAAACAATCGATGAACTTGGCGGTGGTTTTGATATTGCTTCTGCTGGTGAAATGGATTTACTGCTTGCGCACAAAATATCGGGGCGACGTACAATTCACACGCACCCTATTAAGAAGGACCAAGAAATTCGTGATGCATTACGCTTTGGTGCCACCACGTTTGTTGTAGACAACATGTACGAATTACAAAAGTTGCTACCTTATCGAAGTCGAGTGGGCGTCTTGCTGCGCATCAGTTTTCGCAGTGAGAATGCTATCGTAGACTTATCCAGAAAATTTGGCTGTGATTTACATGACACAACAAAGATTATTTTTGAGGCAGCCAAACTAGGCATTCATATTAAGGGGCTATCTTTTCATGTTGGTTCACAATGCGATAATGCCGCAAAACATGTTGAAGCGATTAATAGCTGCCAACAATTGATGCTCGAACTCAACCAGCAACTAACAAAACCCTTGAGCATTCTCGATATCGGCGGCGGTTTTCCGGCAGACTACACACTACAAGGTCAAGATATTGAGCAGTTTTGCGCCCCCATACGCAAAGCCTTAGCAAAACTCCCAAATGACTGGCACATATTAGCTGAACCTGGTCGCTACCTGGTCGCTCCTGCCGTGACCAGCATCACGTCAATCACGGGGAAATCCATACGCAATGAATTACGATGGTACTATCTCGATGATGGCGTCTATGGCTCTTATTCAGGCCAAATTTTTGACCATGCGTGCTACCCACTGCAAACGCTCAACACCGGAGACACGCACCCCAGCATATTAGCTGGCCCCACATGCGACAGCATTGATATTGTGGCTGAAAATATCGAACTGCCCGAGCTAGAAATCGGAGATTTGATCATTGGCCATCAGATGGGCGCTTATACTGCTGCCACAAAAACGCGTTTCAACTCGTTGCCTGATGCTAAATTTGTTCGTATATAACACTTCTCTGATGATAACCGAACACTGTCGTTACTCGTTTTCTTGCTAACTGCCATATAAACCACTGCGCTACTTTTAACATCAAAACATCTATAATTTATGTTGCTTTATAGATAATTTCTAACAGAAAAAATCACAAACACACAAGTGATTGACTTTAAAGTTTATGACTGAAGTAGAAAGCCCCTGTATTGACAGTTGATTCTGTCCCTTGCGGTTTTACCACATTCGGCCGGCTTTGCTTTTTTGGTCATGAATATCTGAATCATCAATATTAGCCCACAACTTTCCACCGATACGTTGCTCAACATCATACGTTTTCACCAAATAGTCGGACAAATCACCTTCTAAGCCTTTGTTCTCCATTTCAAAAGTCCATAGCTTTAATGAGCCATTTTTGTATTCCGCTAAAATACTTTTAAAGAAATGGCTTGGCACTGGAATGTGCAACCCAAAATCATCGTTAGCGCCAATCAGTTTCATTGGACTCACAAAGTCAAAAACCGGCCCTGTGATCACATACGTTTCTAAAACATGTGGCTGTGCATCCAAGTCTCGCACGGCAGTTTCCAATTTCCGCCATATTTTTCGATTAAAATCTGGTGCTTGCGGTGACATATTGGATAATAAGAAAGTTTCACTATTTTCCAAATTTGTATCATCATGATCAGCGCTCGGCACTAAGTGCCCGCGATCATAACCACTGCCTTGATAATCGCTTAAACTCGCTCGAAACCGTGCTGGAATGCGAAAATCAGCACGAAAATCATTCAACCTTTCTCGCTCAGTAAGAGCACGATTGCGCCCAACAATTTCTAATGACCATTTGGCTTGCCTGAAATAGTCAGAATATCCAACTGTAAAATGACGATTACATAAAATCCTTTCACACGAAGGCGCACCATAGCGCATCTCCGGCTTCATACTGTACAAACTATCCATTCTTTCATCCCCTTGCTTTTTTATTATAAAAACCAAGGCTAGTATTTTGGCTATCTATTGATTGAAAGTAAACTGATAAAAATCTCATCATGATTCATTCGAAGAGTTTCATCGCTGGGTTACTCCTTCTAACTCCAACCATTGAGCCCTTTCATTGCCTGAAACACTGAACAGACTGCTTATTTGCTTTAAAAGCGCCTTGTCGCTATATTATTTGCACGGATATTCATCGCAATATCCAGTCAGAGGAATTAATGAAGGACAGGAATATCAAGCTGTAACCTTCGGATGGAGTTTGAAAAGCCGAAGAAAATATCAACAATGAGCATGTTTGCAATAGCACGCTTTGATCAAAAACAACAAGAAGGAAACTGGGGATAAACATGGCACTTTACGCATTTGACGGCACTGGCAATTTCGACGAAATCGATGACAAAAAAGACACGAACGTGGTTCGTTTTAAAGAACTCTACACAGATGACGCCTTTTACTTACCAGGTGTAGGCACTCGCTTGGGCGCTCTTGGCGCGGTACTAGGTGGGGCTTTTGGCGCAGGAGGACATTCGCGTATTGATGAAATGATGGAAAGCCTACGCAGCAATTATCTCGCTGGCGACACAACGATTGATGTTATTGGCTTTAGCCGCGGAGCCGCTCTAGCCGTCCATTTTTGCAATAAATTAGCCAAAGAAGGCATATCGTTAACAGACGGCACAACAGTTAACCCTGAAATCCGATTTTTGGGCGTCTGGGATGTTGTCGGTTCCTTCGGGTTATCATTTAACAACATTCTTGATTTTCAAGAAATCAACGTTGGCTGGGACATCAAGTCTGTTCCCATGAACGTCAAAACTTGTCGTCACGCCATTGCCATAGACGAACGCCGTGAAGCTTTCAATGTAACGAAATTAGAAAGTACAAGTAGCACCGACTTAAAAGAAGTCTGGTTTAAAGGCGTTCATTCGGATGTCGGAGGTGGCAACATGAATTACCTTCGCTCCAACATTGCTCTCAATTGGATGATTGACGAAGCAAGCGAGATTGGCGTTTCCATCAACGTGGCATTAAGGGACGAAGACAAATACTCAAACACCGATTTAGATGCCCCAATTTCTGAAAACAAAGATTTATATACCGACCCAAAAAGAAACCGAGCCCCTTCTGAAGAAGTGCATCAGAGTGCGACCCCCAGAGAACTAGCAATAGGCGAATCACATGCTGTGAACGTTATTGCAAAAAATAAATTCAACTGGGGGCGAGTCAAACTGACCAAGAACCAACAATATAAAATTTGGACTCAAGAAATTGACACCTGGGATGATGACAACATTACCTGCAATGCCAGTGGCTGGACGTCTGAACAATTGAGCTTTATCAAAGAGAGTGCGGTGAAGATATTTGAGGACAATCGCCGCTACCCAGAAGCCGATTGGTTTGAACTCATTGGCGCGTATGATAATGATGAATCCGCCCACTTTTTCCGAATTGGTATTGAGACTACCCTCACCGCAGAACAGGATGGTGAACTCTATTTATTTGCCAATGACCTACAATCAAGGTATGGCAATAACGATGGCTTAATTCGAACCTTCATAGAGCGAGTCGCTTAATGTCGAGACCTTAAACTAACAAACAAAGATCGCCATCACTCTGCTTTTTGTGTTGATTTGTAGTTTTATTTAGTAGTTCAAAAAAACACATAACTTCTTGATAAAGCTAAATTAAATAATTAGCTCACCAAGCTATTGGCTCATAAAATAGCTTGGTTTTACAACATTTTTGAAGTTGCTGACAACACCCTGACAACCGAAATATTGACAAGTTGATCCAATTTGTACTAGCATAATTTAAGTACAAATAAGCATAAAATGCATTGAGCAAACTCAATGCCACTAGATTTTCATGGAGTATTAAAAGTCTAGAAGGATACGTTAAACATGGGATTTTAGAATAAATCGAAGAGTTAATTTTACATGAGTTTTATGGCATCACATGAGGTTGATACTGCCAGAAACGAATAACACTCGCCTAGGAGGCAAAAAATGGAAGAAATGGAATATGCAGTTTTATTGGATGATAATTTTTCAGTTCCTGATGTTGGAGGCAGAATAGGCGCATCGATTCCAAGCGCTCCAAGTACTTCAATATTAGGAAGCACAAGTGGCAGCTCTTTGACTGTTGCGGCAGAACGTTTCACAACAAAGCAAGCCGCCGATCAAATGCGCGACCCACGCACACGAGCCATGGCGCCAAGCATGCCGATGTCACTGATCAAACCCATGGATATGGATACACCTAATGCGCAGCCTTTTGATGGAAATATTGCTTGGGGTGTTAAGGCAGTAGGAGCAGCTGACACCACATTGACGGGTGATGGGGTTGTCGTTGCCGTGTTAGACACTGGAATAGACCCAAACCATGAAGCATTTCAAGGGGTCACATTAGAACGCAAAAACTTCACCGATGAGACTGACGACGACCTGAATGGCCATGGCACCCATTGCGCAGGCACTATTTTTGGCAGAGACGTCGGAGGAAAACGCATTGGCGTCGCCCCTGGCATAAAAAGAGCCATGATTGCAAAAGTGTTAGGCTCTGGAGGCGGGACTTCTGTTCAAATTGCAGATGCGATTAATTGGGCATTGAGCGGAGGGGCACAAATCATTTCAATGTCTCTTGGAATTGATTTCCCTGGATTTGTGAAACAACTCGTTGACTTAAATGGCTTCGACACGCGGCGTGCTACATCGGTCGCTCTTGAAGGCTACCGTGCAAATGTCCATTTATATGCCCAAGTTGCTGATTTAGCCAGTGCACGTGCCATGTTTGGTGGCGGTGCTATGATTGTCGCCGCAGCAGGAAATGAATCTACACCTGAGTTTGATATTGCGGTTGCCCCGCCAGCGGCTGCAGAAGGAATCTTAGCTGTCGGAGCCGTTGGCCAAAGCAGTAATGGCTTAATAGTTGCACCCTTCTCTAATAGCCAAGTCAATGTCGTTGGCCCAGGTGTAGCCATTGAATCCGCAAAAGTAGGTGGCGGTTTAAGTTCCTTAAATGGCACTAGCATGGCAACCCCGCATGCAGCCGGGGTCGCTGCCTTACATGCGGAAAAGATCAAACTCGATATGGGTATTTTAAATACGGTTTTTCTGAAACAGGTGCTATCAACAAGTGGATCACATGCACCATTAGCCCCTTCTGATAGGGACTTTGCAAGTGTTGGAAGTGGTTTAATTCAAGCCCCAGCGTAACCGTCAAGATAGTAAAAACAACTCAACGCTTAATAATACTAGAGACACAAGATTCACTTAGGAGATTAGCATGCCAAATAAATATGCCGCAATGGATAACTGGAGCGAAGAGGAAGTCGCACTGTTCAAAGAACTAGCCATCGCTCAGTCTGAAGGAGAACCAAATATAACAGCAGGCCCAATGGCAACAGCATCAAGTACCCAGAGCCATTTAAAAATCGTCGCTGAAGGCGATTCATGGTTTGATTACAAAATAAGTGCCGACTTAATTGATTGCTTGCGGAAATTCCACGGCTATAAAATCAAAAATTATGCAAAATTAGGCGACACCCTTGAAAATATGATTTATGGCACTCAGGTAGACCGTGACTACAACCGTTCAACGCCACAGATCAATATTGTATTAAGAAGAGTTGAGCAAGTTCAGCCCGACGTATTCCTATTTTCAGGAGGCGGAAATGATATTGCTGGAAATGAATTCCCTTCATTTCTTCATCATTCAGAGGCAAATCTTGGTGTATTGAAAACAGACTTTGCTGAAAGCACCATTAATGTGACCTTTCGAAAATATTACCTAGACTTGATCCAAAAGGTACTAGCGAAATCCCCCAATACACATATTTTCACCCATGGTTATGGGTATGCACGACCAACCGGAAAAGGAGTCGGTATATTGGGAATTGATTTTGTTGGTCCTTGGCTTTTGCCGAGCCTCGGCATGAAAGGCATTGACAACAATGAGGGAAAAAAAGCGATTGAAACATTAATCAATCTCTATAACGATATGCTAAAAGAGTTAGACGCCGAAAACCCTAATTTTCACCATATTGATTTACGTCACCTGTTGAGTGACGATGACTGGCGAGACGAACTACACTTAAAAAGCAGTGCATACAGGCTAGCCTCTGATAGCATCGCCGCATCTATTTCAAGTGTATATACATAAGCCATCAGGCTAAAAAACAAAAATCGCGAGTTTGGCTCATGGTTTAGGCTTATTACTATGTCAAATTGACAAGCAATTTTTAAGCGCCTTTATCTTCTAGCCTTTTTGATAAAAGAGTTTCTTGATCATTGCCAAACCTCAGGTAAACATCTGGATCATATACTGAGGCGGTCTCAACACTGGTTGATTTAAAATATTTAGAGAAATCACTAATCACCATCTCATTATTAATCGAGTCCTCAGCAGCGATGATGCGCTGGTAGATATTGGCGTATTCAGTGATAAAATTAACCTTCTTTGTCACATTGTCGCGGTAACCACTAATCGTTGGCAGAATGCCAAAATAAGACTGCTCGCTAATCAACTCTTCTGGTTGATAAATGACATACCCAACATACACTTTCCCATCGGACAGCGTGATCATAACTTGTTTTTCCTCATCTAAAGATTCTGCAAAGAGAACTTCTAAACGACTTCCATATTTTCGTGTAGCCCAAGCAGATGCTTTGTCTTTATTGCAGATGAGGTTGAGAGGCCAGTAGGCAATGATACCCAAAATTAGAGCAAGGCTCGCTGTACCTGAGAATTCGTTATGAAAAAAATATGCTTTCCAAAAATGTCCTATTTCTGGATAAGTATGCATACATAAGACTACTAAAACTCTTGCAAAAAAAGCAAGAATAACACCCGCTAATGCTGCCCATAACATCAACCGCTGTCCAGAGAGCTTCGATGCGGCAAATCGAGTGTAGTGAAATCTACTGATAAAGATAAAACCACCAATCAGTGGCAATACAAGTAAGTTATATGGCACTGTGTTAACGAAGCTTTATTTGTCAGACTTTACCTGAGAGACTGCGTTTTCAGAGGCTTGATTTTCAGCACGGTGATTTATTGAAACTTGATCCGTGACAATTTTCCCTGTTTTTACCATATCTCCTTGTACCTTTTGGCTTTTCACTAGATTCTCAGGCGCTCTAGAACGTGCCCCTGAATTATGAATTCTCACTAGTTTTTCGCTTTTTCCCATAAACTTATAATAATCTGGTTTTTTATGGATTGCCACCATTAAGCATTGATTTAATCAAGCCTGAATAAGACCTTGACTCCTAGGCAATGCCTTTTAGGCAGTTAATGCTGTCACTAGCAATGAAAGTAAAATACCCTTCCAAGGGTAAAACTGATCGTAATGTAGCTATTCTTTGCTTCTGTATTTGGTTTATTACTCGTTTTTGATCACTATTACGATGCATGATAGCCTTGCCATAGCGCTTTGTGTTGGTAAGACTATCATTCATCATAATTGGCTTATTCAAACCTATGACTACAGAAATAGACGATTTTTCGGAAACCGTCAGCTTGATTTATGAGGCAGGGCTGGACCCAGAGATGTGGCCTCATGCGTTGCAGTCGATGTGTCGGCACGTGAACGCGTCGAAAGCTCAAATTTTGTATATTGACCCAGAAGATTTATATTTTTCGTTTGCTTGCGGTTATGGGTTCAATCCTTATACCTACGACATTGGCGCGAGCCGTTTTAGGCGTTACATGCAAAGCGACCCAGTTGCCTTATATGGAATTCAACACATGAATCAGGCGTTTGCTGATCGACGCGTGATTGATGAAACTGTTATCAAACAATCACCCGCTCAGCGAGAAATTCGTGACCCTGCGAATATGGAATTTTTACTCACTGCCTTTTTATCTGACAATGATATGGAGTGGACAGGCATTTGCTTTATGAGAGGGAAAGAATCCGAAGCCTTTAACCTCAATGACGAAATCACGCTGAACCGGTTTATCCCGCACATCAAAAGGGCGAGCTTCATGCATAAAAGTCTTGCAAGCTCGTCACACTTGAAAACACTGCAATCGTCTGTGCTCGATAATATTGAACAAGGCATTATTGTTGTTGATGAACTGCATGATGTGGTCGCCACCAACAAAAAGGCGGATGATATTCTTGACCAAAACAAACATTTATACATTAAGCGGAAACGTTTGGTGTGTGCTGACAAGCAAGTAGGAACACTGCTTTTCCAAAACATTGGGGAATCCTTAGATAATCAGCAAAAAAATAATCGATCACGCACTGCGGTGCGTATTCAGCATGGTTCTGGCCGTTCCACTTTTTTAGTGACAACCCCTTTGCAACTTCAACGATTTAAAGAAAGCCAGCAAAAATTACCCGATTCAACACATTACTATACCGCGCGCATTCCAGTGAAAAACCATGCATTGATCACCCTCTGTGAAGTCGATTCGGCTCCGAAGGCTTCAGTGAATATCTTAATGGATCTATTCGGTCTCACGCCTGCCGAAGCGGCGCTTGCAGTAGCGTTATCTAGTGGCGATTCACTACAACAAGCAGCGAAGACTCTCGGCAGAACATCAGGAACGGCGCGCATCCAGCTACAGTCGATTTTCGAAAAAACAGATACAAACCGTCAAGCCAACTTAATTCGGTTATTAATGGCCATTCCATAACATTCCCAACAGGCTCTATATCAAATGATATAGACAGGCCTCTTCTATACGTCAGTTTCCTGAATGTTAACGCTGAAATAAGCTTTGTGTTCTTAAACATCACAGGGACATTTCAATGAAAAAGCGAATAGGAAAAATTTTCACCACACTATGCCAAATACACCATGACAATATTCAACGTCACAAGATAGCGCTAAAGCTCCTTTGCAGTGTTGCACTGCTCAGCATGTCGCAAACCGCGTTTTCGGGAGCAACTGAAATACGCGGAGGGAGCGGTGGCAAACCCTTTACTATTGCATGCGCCTATGGAGAAAAAATAGGCGGCTTCCAAATACAAATGGGAAAGAGATTAGATGGCTTAGGCATCGCGTGCATTCCCAGCACAGCAAGCCTGAATAGCAACCCCATTATTGATGGCTTTACGGGCAAGCATAAAGGGACTGACTTTCGATACAATGTGGGACAGTCACGGTTTGTTAAGTCCATCACGTTTAGTGCCTGCAAATACAAAAAAAGCACCGTCGTCAGATCAATCAGAATTCGTTATTTTGTCGTTGGAGGAGGGCGTAATGCAGGTGGGGTATCACGAATTTATGGTTCTCGATGCGATGCGACCAGTGGTCCTGTGATTACACACAGCGCGCCCCCTGGACAGCATATTTATGGCATCATCGGCAAATCCGGCAACGCCATTGATGCGTTAGGCGTGGTATATCGCCCATTGCCAGTGATGGGACGGCAGCAGCGCATCCCTTTGTCTGGAGTGATGCAAATTGCCAATAATTTGATTTTTAAAAAGTCGAGTTTTACGCTTGATAATTTTGGCGCCTACGGCAAGAAAGGTGGCTTTTTAGAAAATGCTTCAAAGGTAGATGTTGCTGGCTATGTCACGACCTTCTCGATACCCGAATACAGCAAGCGCCGAAAAAGAGGTGTCTACCGTGTTGAGTATTACCTGAACGATTTAAAGTCATCAGACATGTACGTCAGTCGAGGCAACAAACACCCTTCTCATCTGAAACTAACTGTCAACATGGAAACTAATGGTCGTGAATTAAAAGGGTTTTGTCGCAAAAAAATCCTCAAAAAATATTATTTATGTGCCGATAACGGTGATGTTTTGCCGGACGGCGAAATCGAGTCACCTCGCGTTATCATGCAAATGGTGCCTGAAGTGTTTAATGGTACTTGTGGCGGCAATTCTGTGAATTCAATTTCACTGACATCGACGACTTCTGATTTTTATGGAAGAATAAAAATTTCTGGGAACTGGAAGCGCGTGCCCAATATTATTGAAAAGAAGTTCAAGCGAGTTATTGAGGATGGGATATTAAACAAAATACTGAATGTCATGGCAAACAATGCCGAGAAAGCGCTCAATCAACGGTTAAATCAGCCCTCAGTGCAATGCTTAATCGCGGAGCCTATTCGTGACTATATCATCAACGCAATAGGGGATATTCGCATCAATGCCGTCGGAATTGCTGGCGATGATTTGGTCATAGGGTATTAATCTTCCTAGGTTTCTTTAACATTCTAAGAATCGGTAACGCTTACCGTGTTGTCATCAACGATAAAAGCCGAACAGTGTTCGGCTTTTATCTAGGGCCTGTTGCAGGTCATTAAATGTTCTACCAATTCCCAAAAATGTTAATTTTACTTAAATGCAATGGCTGACCATTTTGGAATTCTATATTCCTATAAAACGTCTTGCCTTCACTCTCAACTTGTACAGACACAGACCATACCTCTTTGGGTTGATCACTTTGACAGCCATTACTGTATTTGCTCGTTTTACCTTTTTTGGGTGGTTTACAGACGTTCAGCTCAACGATCGCTTTATCCTGTGCCTTGAACGTTGGATTAAAACCATCAATGATCGACTTGGCTTTTTCCAGCATTTGCTCTGTCGTAACTGGCAAAGCGGGTGCTGGAAAAGTTGCCCAAAATTCAGGATTTAAGCCATTTTCATCAAATTTTTTCTTGAGCTTGAAATCACCTGCTGCATTTACCGTTGCTTTATATTGCTTGTCTTCATCTCGGAAGGTGAATTCCCACTGTTGAGTTTTGGCCGAATGTGTCGCTTTTAATGCTTCTAATTTTACCTTAGCCGCATTTGGCACACGATCGTCCTCTAATACATAGGCTAGTGCTTCTGTACTGTTATTAATGGATACGGCATCAGCAGCGCTTGTTGCAAAACCAGTCATTAAGATGAACAGTAATTGTTGTAAAACTTTGATTTTTTTCATGGTAAAACTCATTGTTAAGTTAACTAATATCTAGCTTCCATCATCCAATAAGGCTGGTGAATAATAAACACTTGCTAGAAATTCCATTGCGTCCTTCAAACAACAAACACCTTGTTCGTCGTTGATCACGTCTCTTTTTATGCGTAAAAGAAACTACCATTACTCACAGTCTGCAGAGTAATTTTCTAAATGAAATGTAACACTCGAAGTCGTTAGTAACACAAGCAATCATCAAATGCTGCATGAACTGCTTTGAGTTCACGTATATTGAAGTCGCTTGATGATTAATAGCCTTCGAGCTCTGATTGCTTAAATGCTTTGGCGGGATCATAGGCTGTCCCCAAAATTGACTTGAGCAGATCATTCATGGTGTCTTTATCATTATCAAAGCCTCCATGCGTTTTGCTATTGGTCGGCATGTTCGCCTTGCCCGCATAAAAAATGTGATGATTGGGGTGCATTGCTTGCTCCTTTTGCAGGTTGAGTACATGCTTTTCCATGCCAAGCAACGGCGTTGGCGTTTTTGTTCTGCCTGCTTCAAATGCACGAGACACTAAATATAAAAGTGATTTGCCGTAAGGCCCAACAACATCATCTTTTTCTCGCCTGTCGGTGAGGTTATATTGATGTAAACGGGGGATAAAGCCGTCTTTTAATCGTGCTAAATAGGTTTGTTGATAAAAATCGATGCTACACGCCGGCGCCAGGAGATGACATGTGCCGACCTTCAATGATTCGGTGCTTGCCTGACAAATCAACTCTCCTAATAAAATGGAACCGGCACTATGACCCACCAGATGAACCTGAATCGGTGTGGCGCTCTCTTGAGCAGCTTGTGCTATGGCTAACACCCCTTTTTTGACGGGCGTTTCTTGGGCAAAGGCACGCTCAGCGTCGACTTTCATTTCTGTCCATAATTTTCGGCCAATACCTGAGGAAATTTTTTCGATGATTTTGTCAAAACCATCCCTCATTGACCCCACTCTTTCTTCACCTTTGGTAAAAAACGACCCAAATATGTCGACGAGTTCCTCCGTAAAGCCGGTTTCCCACATCAGGTGTATCGGATAGATGCCGTTTCTCAGAAAAACGTCTTTCATGCCATAAATTCTTTTCGCAGAATCTTTGCAGTTGTTTAAACCGCCGTGGGCATAAATGAGCAAGTGCTGATGTTTCGGTTGATCGATCGGTGTGTTATTGGAGAGTCTTTCACACACTTGTTTAATGTATGCTTCATTGGTTGCATAGCGCCCGGTGTCAACGTAGTGACCATCATCTATGTGAATGAAATGTCCTTCAATTTGGCTGCGTCTTGGCGCCGAAGCAATCGCTTTATTCTCAGTGTTTCCGCTGTTTTTTGTATACAACAAATCAAAGGACTTAGGGGTGGGAACAGCTAGCCTTAAGACCCAGGCATCGATGATGTTTTTTGACCAGTCTTCATAGGACCAATGCGCTAAGCCACCTATTTTCTCTGGCGTTTTTTCAGAGTCATTTTTGTTAGCCAAGCCTCCCCATGTATCTCCCCAAGAGTTTTGGATGATAAATCCATCGGCATCATAGCCTACGATGGCAAAGGCGTGCCCTCCCTCGATGCGGTTTGACGTTTGTATGTAGCCCTCCTTGGGTGATGACCAACCAGAATGAATGTTTGCTGACACAACGATTGCGCCCACTTCGTTGATGGCCGAATGATAGTCAATGATGTTTGGTCTTAATCGATAATAGGCGCCTAAGCTGACATTGCGTGCATTTTCGGCTTGTTCTGGCGTCAATGCCCATCCATTACTTAACGATTCTTCGGCCTTATACGGGCTTAATGCCTCCGTGCACACGCCATTATGGAAAAAACCTTTGATGCCACCGCGTAAGCTAGATCCTCCATAATCTTGGCCGCTCCATTCGTCATAGAACTTGGCCATTTCATACAGCATTCTAGGACTAACACTTTCAGCTTTATTGCAAAAACTATGGTTACACCGCACATTGTTTTGTAAATTAATGACCGCGCTCAAGGCAAAGCCGACACAAGCACCATCAGTTTTTTGATTACGAATGAGTAGCTGTTTTTTTTCGGGAAAACTGCGAAGACTTAGCTTGATCAGAGACGGCTCATAAAAACGGTCACGCAAATCTGGAAAGTCAGGCAACACGGATACAGTTCGATAGAAACCTGCGCTCTTAATTTTATTATTTCCCGGCATTTAACACTCCATTTTGTTTAGCACCCTTGTCACTCCTAGCAATGCTATTTCAACCCTATTCGCTTACGCTCATTGCATCAGATTGCCTGATACAATTCGACATAAGCCAATCCCCTGATATCCAGTTGCTCATCAACCTAGCAGTTTTCGGCCAAAAAGTCCATTTTCAAACGGTTTGACACAATGACAAGCCCACCCTGTTGTAGCGTGCATGCTTGCAAAAGATCAAAAGATTTGAGTTAACCGAGCCCTGGTTAAGTGCGATAGGGAACCATGTGCATCACTCTGAAAGACGTGGATGCGTTTTGAGCGCTTGGCATCTCACATTCAAGCCTGACTAAACGTTTACTCTATTTTAGCGCTTTTATTTTGATGTTTAATCGACAATCTCAGCAAGGCGTCTGAAATCGTTTCAGGGTCCTCCCACAACACGAAATGCCCAGCATTCGACATTTCGATTAACTCTAAATCATCACCAAGATGTTGAAATTTTTTCTTAGCAAATTGCACGTTCTTCGGGTTGACTAAACCATCTTTCAAACCTTGCACTAAGGTGATGGGAAACGAAAACAGGGATAGCTTATGATCGTATTCACTCAACTCATAAGGCAAAGAAATCACTTCACGATTTGAATGAATCAAATGATTTGGAATGAAGACATTGACCAGCTTAAATTGTGCCAAGCGATTGTACCAACGAGGCTTGCTCAATTTTGGGTCTATCGAACCTGAGACCAGCAAAAGGCCACCAATGAGTTCTGGGTAATCTACTGCGACTCTAGGCGCAATGGATGCGCCTAATGAATGACCAACTAAAATCACAGGCTTTGAGGATGATCTGAGCAGATTTTCTTGTTTGATGACGGCGGCAATCGCTTCAGAGTGGGTGCCAAAATCAATTTTTCGGTAGCGTTGATGGCTATTATCATGGCTCACTGATTGCCCCCAACCGAGTCGATCAATGGCAATTAATGTAAACTTTTTTTGCAGCGCTTTATTTTTTAATAAGCTGGTGTACGATTGCCAGCTCCCTGAAGTGCCATGCAGGAATAGCACAATCGGTCCATCACTATTGCCTGTTTTCGCGTAGTGCAAGGTGAACTTTTCTGTTTCAACGGCATGCAAGCTCACGTCGATCATTTCTTTTTGGTTAAATGCTTGCAGCGAGAACGTTGCTTTTTGTCCTGCACATGCCGATAAGAAAAGTGAACACATCGCGATACACAACAACATAAAATGCTGTCTATATGTGCTCATTTCCTTGGAAAACGTCCCTTTAATCATGAAAAAATACCACTTTTCAACGCTTTTTACAGCGCTCTTTCCAACCATAATAACATTTTGTGACTAACTACTGACTGAAGTGTAACTCAGATTACGTTGTTTGTTTGGAACTCTGCCATGAATCTTCGACATTATTGCCTCCACTAGGTTATCTCCATCAACAATGTCCCTGAAGCTTATTCAAGAACTCTTCAATGTGATTGAGTACCACTGGCAATTGCTCTTTATGTGGCACGTGCCCGCAGTGTTGAATGATTTCCATGTGCGCTTTTCCCAATGTGTTTTGACTGATTGTCTCAGGAAAAGCGATTGAGCCATATTCATCTTGATCGCCATGCAGCGCTAATAACGGGCAACGAACTTTTTTCAACTGAGGAAGCAAACTCCACGCTAAAAATTCAGGGGATAGCCACGTCTGAGTCCATGCATTGAGCACCCATGACGCCTTTTCAGCATGCCATTTTTCTAAACGCCCCATTTGCCCGCCTTGCTCAAAGAATTTTTGCGCTTTTTGTATGCCTTCACGCGTGATTTTTTCGACAAAAGCTTGTGCAGATTCCGTGATCACCGCGACACAATCCGTGTCTTGAGCAGCAATAGACACTGCCATCGCTCCACCGACAGAATGCCCAAGCAATGTGAAGCGTTCAATGGCTAACGCTTGCTTCACTACAGGAAAATAAATATCCGCCTCTTCAACAATAAAATGCTTGCTAGGTATTTGCTCGCGAGCACTCGATTGCCCAAAGCCGAGCCGGTCATACGCAATGACCGTTCGTGAAAGGTGGGTTGCGAGTTGTTCTGGAAAGTCTCTCCACAGGCCAACACTGCCTAAAGAATCATGCAGCAACACGATAGGAATTGCACATTGAATGCTCTCTGGCACCCATTGCTGGGTATATATTGTCCCACCCGGAACCGTTACATGCTTTGTGTCTGTGCAGATTTTCATGCTAGGAAAATGCCACAATTTAGCCTAAAAACCAAAGACTTCACTGATAAAGAACGGATTTTCTTTTACGCACTTCTCCTAGTCAATTCTGACTTTCACACAGTATCAGGAGTTACGACGCGATAATGCGCTCAATCTCGCACCATCAAATTAGTATGTTTTGTAGGGCAAGAACTTGCCGGATAGCACGACATTCACTCGATCACCATTAAGGTCTTCTTCACGTTTAATATCCATGGAAAAATCAATTGCACTCATGATGCCATCACCAAATTCCTCATGAATCAGTTCTTTAATCGTTGACCCATACACATTAACGACTTCATACCAGCGATAAATGAGTGGATCGGTGGGAATGGCTGTGGGCAAAGACCCTTTATAGGGTGCAATTTGAAGCCATGCAATCGCTTCATCGGATAAATCAAATAATTGACCGACAATTTCGGCTTGCTGTTTATCAAAGGCCATTTGTCCTAAACACACTGATGTCACCCATTCTTTTGACAACCCAATTGCACTGGCAACTTCTGCCCATTTAATGCCTTTAACAACTTTTGTTGCAAAAATTTGCTCTGTGACTTCTGCGCGACTTTTAATCATTTTCTCACCTATGGGTAACATTTTATGTGGGCATACAATATTGATTATCGGCTTAATAAATAGACAATGATCAACACCAAAATACTGGATAATCCTTGCCAAAAAGCAACGGGGTTGCGCTCTAGCAAAGGAGGCTTTGTTTTATTGACATATATTTGATTGGGGTGGCGTAAATCATAAAGAAACTCAGATATATCTTCATAACGCCTGTAGGCGCTGATGCTGACCGCTTTGTTAATTGCCGCATCAACCCAAGCGGGTATTTCACGATCATCATCTAATACAGGCTGATATTTCAATCGCCTTTGAGCCGTGATCGTTCTCGCACTCGACACTTTGGTGCCATAGGGAAAACGACCAGACAACATGTAGTAGGTGATGATGCCTAACGAAAACATATCAGAACGGGGTGTGCCACTCTCTCCAAGAAAATATTCAGGCGCTGTGAATAATGCGGTGCCTAAAATATCGTTGCCTTCATCGGCTAACGCTTGTTCTGCAAGGCCTGCTACCCAAACCGAACCAAAATCGATGATCTTCACAGTCCCAGAGCTCTCAATCATGATGTTGTCGGGCTTTAAGTCTTGATGCAGCATATCCATCCGGTGGAATGCCATTAAGCCTTTTGCGACTTGCTCGATGATTCCACGGACTGATTCGACATCCGGCTTTGGATTATCAATCATCCATTGAGTGAGTGTTTGCCCTTCAATATATTCTGACACGGTGTATAAATAGTTGCGTTCACGATCTTGCAAATCCGCTTTAAGCACGTTGGCGCTATTTATCCGTCGAGCAATCCACTCTTCTGTGAGAAATCGTTCCACGTAGTCGGGGTCTTCACGCAAATCTAGAGAGGGTATCTTGATAACCACTGTTTTTTGTGTTGCCTCATCTAGCGCGGCATAAACATGGCTACGACTACTGGCATACAACTCTCTCAGAATGGTGTAGCCATCAAATGTCATTCGCGGTTCTAAGAGAGGGGGAAACGGCAATGTATCAATGAGTTGTTGGACTTCACTGGTTTCTTTTTCATGCAATGCATCTACACGCACAATTTGAATGCTTAAGTTATCATCACTACCCTTGTCATAGGCATAATCCGCTATGCGTTTCGCTGCACCATCCAAATTATCAGAATGATCTTTGATCGTGCGAATAATATGTTGCGCTTCGGCAAATTCATAAATGCCATCAGTAGCCAGAATGAAGTGATCGCCAACATTCATTTGCAGCGTTTGTGTATCAAACTCGCATTGAGGCTCCACCCCCAAGGCTCTGCTCAGAAAACTTTCGTGCTCAGAAACCCATTTACGGTGGTCGTTGCTCAATTGCTCCAAACCATCGTCATTGAGGCGATATAAACGTGTATCTCCGGCGTGACTGATAAAAGCCGTAGCCGCTTTGAGAACCAATACACTCAAGGTACACACATAGCCCCTGTTTTTATCATATCGATATGGGCTATTTTGGTTTTTAGAGTACAGCCATGAATTCGCTGCACTTAAGACTCTATCAATAGATGTTGGCACTGACCATGCATCCGAAGTGCAGTAATAGTCCTCTAAGAAACTTTGCACAACGGCTTGGCTTGCTTCTTGGCTTACTTCACTGCTGCTAATTCCATCAGCCATTGCAATAGCAACGCCTTTTAAGTCGCGTTGCGACCCAAGGGGTACTCGGACGCTACAATAATCTTGATTCAAGGCCTTACGGCCTTTATCAGAATATTGACCAAAGCTAATGTGGAGTTGATTTGACATAAATTCAAATAAATCGCATGAAGCCTCGGTCAACAACAATACTCTGACCGAGGCTTTTAAACGTAAGTTTCGTTAGATATCTGCTTAGCTGATGCTACGCTTTGCTCCGGTTCTAACATGCGTTGTATACAGTGTCAGTCCTGTGAATGCCAAGCCACCGACCAGGTTACCTAATACAGTTGGGATTTCATTCCAAATAAGGTAGTCCATGACTGAGAAATCACCACCGACAATGATGCCGAAAGGAAATAGGAACATGTTCACAACCGAATGCTCAAACGCCATGAAAAAGAACAACATGATTGGCATCCACATCGCAATGACTTTGCCACTCACGTTCGTTGAAATCATCGCACCGACAACACCCATAGAGACCATCCAGTTACACAGCATGCCGCGAAAGAAAATTGTAATCCAACCGGCTGTGCCATGAGCCGCATAACCCAATGTCCGGGCTTCGCCTACACCTGCAATTTTTTTCGCAACCGCGCCTGGTTCTTCGGAGAAGCCATAAGAAAAAACGAATGCCATCATGAACGCAACAGTTAAAGCTCCTGCAAAGTTACCCACGAAGACCAAACCCCAGTTACGCAATATCCCTTTAATGGTCACTCCTGGTCGCTTATCTAACCAGGCGAGCGGTGCTAAAACAAATACACCGGTGAGCAAATCAAAGCCCATCAGATACAGCATGCAAAAACCGATTGGGAACAACATAGCGCCCACTAAAAATACACCGGTTTGTACGGCAACCGTGACAGCGAATACTGCCGCTAGTGCGAGAATCGCTCCAGCCATGTATGCTCGAATCAAGGTGTCGCGAGTCGACATAAATACTTTTGACTCACCTGCGTCAACCATTTTGGTGACAAATTCTGCTGGAACTAAATATGACATTATTTACTCTCTATATTAGTAGTTAAGTCGTGGCCATATCTCATCATGGACACATTAACTATTTACTTGAGCAATTGTTGTGCCAAGCAGGCACATTGAGTTATTCGGGGGCTTTCTGGAAACGTGCTGGAGAAAAAGTGCTTTATTTTCAATATTTTGCTCCCTGATAGCACATAAAAACATCCCTCTGCACCAACCCAAGCCATGAATAAAAAACACTGTAAAAAAACGCAAAGGCCAGGAAACCCTGACCTTTGCCTCATGTAAGTGTTTTACTTAGTTCAGGCTTCTTGCTGATGATTTGTTGAGAATTTCGAAAGTTTCAATTTCAAAATTGCGCCATAACGCTCCAACAATGATGCCAAAATAATGATGCTGACACCGCCAACCGCAAAACCTAACCAACCACTTCCGATAAAGAAATCCATCACAGTAGCAAAGTGGAAAGCGGGCAGTGACACAACAATCCCGACAGCAATGACACTCAGCACAATATCTTTGATCTTAATAGCGGCCAGTAGCATCAATGACGCAATGACAATAGCCGTGAACGCTGTTGTAAAACTGGTGTACATCAAATGGTTTGCCACTAAGCAAAGCGTGATTAAAATCGCTCCAACATTTTTTGCAAAGCCTTGCATCCATGTTTTAACGCTACGACGGTAAACATCACCGCAAATTGCGCCAAACACCAACCCAAACACCAACGTATCAAGCTGCTCTGAGATCGGAAGCGCCATCTCAAAAGACACGATGACAGCAGCATGAAGCCCAGCAATAAGCCCCAGCAATTGAACAAATGGACTGGCTTGATTATCCAAAACTTTAGCCGTGAATACTGACAATGCATACACTGAAATAGTTGTCATCAGAATCGCCATGGTACTAAAATCATAGTGCAACACACTGCGCACTAGCATAATCACCGCTGGAACAAACAATACGATTCGTGCATATTTTCCTTCTTGTGTTTTCCATGAGAATAATTCAGATGTCGCGTTGTCACCACTTTTTTTCACAAAGAGTTGCATTAGCGCCACGCTCGCGATGGCAACTAGCGCGATGATAATCGTCACATCCCTAACCGGAATCAGCAACAACATATTCATGCCGACATACCAAAGTGTTAACTGCTTCGCTGCTGGACGCACCAACACCGAAAAAGCTAACCATGTAAGAGGCAACAACGTGACAATGGCAATGCCTGTTGACATGACAGCTACACTAGCCGATGTCGCTTTCCACAAGGCAAAACTAGGATATTCCACGATCACCTGATCCCAGGAAAACACTGAATAAATGAGTGCGCCTAAGGTGGTGAAATTTGCTGTCACCGATACCAATGCTAAACCAAAGAATAATCGGGCGCCTTTGTTTTCTTTTAACACTTTCACCATCGCTAGACCTCCAGTGCCTAGCAAAAATGTTTGTGCAATCATCATGCAAAAACGCTCAAAATCATTGGTATCGTTCCAACCTTGCATCAGGAACATTGACATCGAAGCCAACACAGCCATTGCCCCAAAGATGCGCAATAGCGAAGAAAAATTGGCAAAATCTTTTAATAAGCCTGTCGCCCGATCAAGCAACGTGTCTTGTTTGTCGTGCTCTAACACGTCCGAATCATATGGCGACTGCCATTCATTAAGTTGTTGTGTAGTATTCATCATATCCTCCTATTCCTATTTTTTATCAGATGACTGCAATTCTTTTAGCTCAGCAAGGAGCGCCGCATTGGCTTCATTGGTTTCAAACTCTTGTGCAAGTTCATCGATATTCTCATGTGGTGCTCCACCCAATTGCATACTGTGAGATGCATGCACGTCCATTTTTGCAATCGATACTTCCCAGCGATCTAATGTGGCATCGATATCACTACTGTGCGCACCGGTTGCTGCTGACACGACTCGGTTCGCTTCCGCTACCGCTTGCTGTGATTGCAACAAGTGACGCTTATCATTAATTTCAGCAAATCGATTGTCAATGGTTAACAGCTGCTCTTTAAGCTGTGTTTGAATAATCGCATGCTGTGCTAAACGTTCGTTCAACAGTTTCTGTTGTACGCGGCATTTTTGGCGCCGTTCTAAACAGGCCAACGCCTTGTTTTGACTTTCTTGATCAGTGTCATTGGCTAGTTGGCTAGCTCGCTCTGTCCATAATTGCTCCGTTTCTGTGAGTTTGTCTAAATCTTCCTGCATTTTTTTGCCGTCTTGCATGACTCTGTTTAAACGAACCTTGCATTCGGCTGATGCGGTTTTAAGTTCCTTGAGCATAGATTCAACGACGGCATCGTGATTTTCAACTTCCGTAATCACTTTGTCGACGGATGCTAAGACTGTAGATGATATTCTTCTAAATAAACGCATGTTTACCCTCTTTGGTTTGATTTACGTTGAGGGCCCAGTGTATAAATGAAGGATTATTTTTAAACAAAACCGTTTATTATCTAATTCTTTTGACCGTAAAGAACAAAATAATTATACTTTCCGAATGGCTAGATCAAAAAAACTCATCGCAACCCTCAAAAAAGAACTTCGTCAGCAAGGCATTACTTATAAACAGATTGCAGCGGCACTAAAATTATCCGAGGCGTCTATTAAAAACATGTTCGCCAAAAACCATTTCTCCTTAGAGAGGATTGACCGAATTTGTGATTTGTTAGATATTGAAGTGAGCGACCTTGCAAGTCTGGCAGAAAATGATGCACCAACTATTTCCCAGCTCTCATTGCAACACGAAAAGGAATTAGTGAGCGATATCAAATTAATTTTGGTGGCTTATTGCGTCACTAATTTTTGGACCTTAAATGACATTATTGAACAATACGATATGACGGAAGCCGAATGCATTCAGCATTTGGCTAAACTCGATCGCATGAAAATGATTGAACTACAAATGAACAATCGCATTCGTTTGTTAATTTCATCAAACTTCTCTTGGCAAACGAATGGCCCTATTGAACGTTTTTTTCGCAAACAAGTTCAATCACAATTCTTTAATGGTGATTTCATGAATGATGGGGAATTGCGTATTGTCAACAACGGCAATATGGGCATGCTAAGCCGAAAGCGACTCGTTGAAAGGCTGCAATCCATTGGAGAATACTTTGAAGAATTGAATCAAGATGATCGACAATTGGATATGGAAGACCGACTTGGAACAACCATGGTGTTAGCAATCAGGCCTTGGGCATTTCAAGCATTCACAGACCTTGAAAAGAAATCTGCATCATAAATAACGTATCAACACTCAGGCATGTTGCTCTTAGTGTTAGTTAACCATAGACAGCAACCATTGCTTAAAGGTTCTGGATGCGTCTGATAAAGTTTTATCACTGCGATGGCATAAGTAATACCCACCACTACTGTCAATGGCCTGCTTGACAGGTGCATGAAGCTGTTCGGAAATGATACCTTCTTGCATAAAATCATCATACATCAAACACACTCCTGCTCCATTCGCCGCCATCATGACCGCCGTCGCATGACTATCCATGAGCTGGTATTGATAGTTTTTTAACGACTCGTATCCATGCTGTTTTAACCAATCGTCCCAGCCTTGTGGTGTGCCGATGACTTCAAGCAATACCATCGTCGAAAAGTCTTTATTTTTGTGAATTTCCTCAGCATCTTTTAACACGCAATACGGTCTAATTCTTCCTTCGACTAAGCGATACGAATCAAAACCAGCCCAACTACCAGAACCATAACGAACTTCTAGTTCAGCCGTGGAAATATCATAATCTGTTGACCAGTTAGAGCCTTGCTGACGAATCGTGATGTCTGGAAATTCCGCTGTAAAAAAAGACAATCGGGAAGCTAGCCAAAGCACCGCAAATGTTGAGTTCACATTCACATCAACAGTGGCATGAATGGATGAAGAAAAAATGTGTGCTGCACCAGAATTTAACTCCCGAATAGCATCAAGGACCAACGGTAGAAATGCGCGGCCAGCGTCGGTTAGCTGAATGGAGCGGTTGGCTCTCACAAACAACTTTTGCTGCAAATGGTGTTCAAGCAACTGTATTTGTTGACTCACAGCTGATTGACTCATATTCAATTCTTTCGCTGCTAATGTAAAACTAAGCTGCTTGCCAGCGGCAGCAAATGTGCGCAACCAATTCAGTTGAATGTCATTCGTCAATACATTTTCCATAAGCTCAGCTTATCCTTTTTTTAAAAAAATATCGTTTGTTTATAACAAAATATCTCAATAAGATGATTGAAACACCATTATTGTGCGTTGAAACCGTCACAACACATGTAAAACCAACGACAAATACAGGAAAAATCATGAAAAATAAAACTGACGTTTTAGTGATCGGCGGCGGCATCGCCGGCGTTAGTACTTTATATCACCTCACTCAGATGGGTTGGACTGATGTGATGTTAACGGAAAAGATTGAACTAACATCCGGGTCAACGTGGCATGCTGCTGGGAACTTACCTCACTTTAGTAATGACTATAATGTCTTAAAGCTTCAACAGTACAGTATCGATCTTTATGGCAAGCTCGAAGCATTAACAGGCTCTCCAGTACAACACCATCAAACGGGCGCTATTCGGCTCGCGCACACCCAAGATCGAATGGACGAGTTTGAGCGAGTTGCGGCCATGTCTGACAATGCCGGACTTAATCTAGAAATGGTGACGGTTGAACGCCTACAAGAACTCTACCCTTATCTTGACACAACAGGTTTATTAGGTGGCTTGTGGGACCCTCAAGATGGCCACATAGACCCAACGCAAGTCACCAATGCTATGGCGAAAGGCGCTCGAGACAATGGCGCAACTATCGTTCGTGGCAACCCGGTTGAATCTATTGAACAGCAAGCAAATGGTCGCTGGTTAGTCACGACAGAAAAAGGCGTCATTGACGCTAAAATCATCGTGAATGCCGCCGGATTTCGTGCCAATGAAGTCGCTGCGATGATTGGGCACCAATTGCCTATGAACATCATGGAACATCAGTTCTTAGTCACCGACAATGTGCCTGAGTTAGAAGAGCGCGATGAGATGTTACCCATGTTAAGAGACCCTGACGTCTCCTATTATCTGCGCCAAGAAGGAAAAGGTTTTATTCTAGGTCCATATGAAAAAGGGGGCATTCCTTGGGCTGTTGATGGTGTCCCCGCTAAGTTTGGCCAAGAACTTTTACAACCGTCACTAGACCGCATTGAAGATATTTTATGCACCGCAATGGAACAGGTTGAACTGGTTTCAACTGCTGGAATTAAAACGGTTGTTAACGGTCCGATTACTTATACACCTGATGGCCATCCATTAATTGGCCCAGTGTATGGCTATGACAACTACTTTTTGTGCACTGGTTTTAACTTTGGCATCGTACAAGGGGGTGGCGCGGGTCACTTTATGGCGCAATGGATTGTCGATGGACACCCTGAACTTGAATTATTTGAGCTTGATCCTCGCCGTTTCGGTAGCTATGCAGATCATGATTATTGTGTTGCCAAGGGTACCGAAGTATATGCCAATGAATACCAACTAGGTTACCCCAATGAATATGCCATGCGGCCAGCAGTGCGTGGTCAGAAAAAGTCTCGCATATATGCATCACATCAAGCCAACAATGCGGTTTTTGGCGCTTATTATGGCTGGGAACGTCCAAGCTGGTTTGCCCCAGAAGGAATGGAACCCATCGAGCAGCATAGTTTTCGCCGTGGAAACTGGTTTGAGCCTGTTGCAGATGAATGCTTAAATGTACAAAACAATGTTGGTTTATTAGACCTATCTCCGTTTACGAAGTTTGAAATTTCAGGCGACAACGCTTTCGATTGGCTTCAGTCATTCTCACCAAATAGGATTCCACAACAGGCAGGTGAAATTGCACTGTCTCACCCGTTAACAACGAAGGGCGGTATTGCATGGGAATATTCCATCACCCTACTTGAAAGTGGTGCTTACTATATGATGGCACCGGCAATTGGTGAACAATTACAAGAAGATTGGCTACGTACGCGCTTGCCAAATGATGGTTCAGTTTCTGTGAAGAATATCACACAGGAATTTGGCACCTTAGTCATCGCGGGGCCTAATGCTCGAAAAGTGTTGAGTAAAATAACAGACCATGACGTCAGTCATGCCGCGTTCCCATGGTTTAGCGGGCAAGAAATCACGGTTGCGGGCGTTCCTCTTCGTGCATTACGCATGAACTTTGTCGGTGAATTAGGGTGGGAGTTACACCACCCAATTGACCAACAACAAACACTTTATGATGCACTTCATGAGGCAGGCAAAGAGTTTGGTATCAGGGACTTTGGACTTCGAGCAATGGATTCAATGCGCATAGAAAAAGGCTACCCCATGTGGGGCACAGACCTCATCACGGAATACACTGTACTGGAATCCAACCTCGGTTGGTTTGTGAAATTTGACCATGATTTTGAAGGTCGAGAGGCTCTGGAAACACAAAAAGAAGCAGGGTTAACTTACCAAATGGTCGTATTAGAAATTCATGATTCTGAAGTTGATGCTGCTTCAGGCATGGAACCTGTTTATTTTGATGGTCAGGTCATTGGGCAAGTCTCGTCGGGCTGCTATGGTCATCGCACGCAGAAAAGCTTAGCCATTGCCTATATTGAAATTGCTAAGCACGACATGACAATCAAAGATGGATTGACGGTAAAGGTGTTAGGTCAGCACTACCCCGCAACTGTGACGTCCGGATGTGTCTATGACCCTAAAGGCATTTGTTTAAAATCTGCTGATTAAGCACAAGAAGTCACAAAACAGCTATTTTATAAAGTAGCCTGTTATTGCTCGCCAGTCGGTTGCTCTACGTATTCAACGCGTGGATCCAGCTGAACTGGCGGAGTAATCACAGCAGTTTGCATCACAAAATCTTCTTGCTCATCTATTGGCAGCGGGTCACGAATCATCATACGATAAGCCACAAATACCACTAATATGAGTTGCACAGCGGTAAGAAAATAAAACAGTGATTGACTGCCAAATACATTCATCACTACTGACGTGGAATATGGTCCTAAAGCCCCTCCAAGAGAATAAGCCAAAATTAACTTGCCCATGGCTGCGATCATTTCATTTTGCTCTAGCTGGTCAAACACTTGTGAAATGCTCATCGGGTACGTACAGGCAATGATTCCACCCGCAATAGCAGTCAACAGTAATACCATCAAGAAGTGTTCTTGCAGAGGAAGCTGCGTCACGATAAATGACGCGACTATTGATATTAATAACAACACTAATAATACAGACCGTCGACCAAAACGATCAGATAGATAGCCCACAGGGTATTGCAGCATAAAGCCTCCAACCACCGCACCTCCCATATAAACCGATAATTGAAAGCCATTGATTCCAAAACTTTGAGCAAAGATTGGCAACATACTAAATAGCGAAGCATATAAAAAACCCGACGCAATACACACCACCACACCCAATGGAGATACTCTCAAGAGTGTAGAGAAACCCATTGGCTCTACAGTCGTTATGACGGGTCCTTGATGACGACTTAACGAGACAGGAATCACGGCAGCACAGAACAATAAACCCGCCACAACAAATAACGTCGTGGTTTCAGGGCTAGCGATGTTCATAAAAAACTGTCCGCCAAACAAACCTCCCCACACAATGGCATTGTAAACACCTAAAATTTTCCCTCGCGTATCTTTTGTCGAACTTGCACTGAGCCAACTTTCCATTGCTGTGAAGGCGCACGCACAGCAAAACCCTAAAAGTATTCGCATGCCACCCCATAAGACCAAGTCTGAGCTTAAACTACAGAGCAAGATACTCATGGCACTTAAAGACACGCAACCAGAAAACATTCTGATATGTCCAGCACGTGCAATTAACGTTTTGCTGTAAATAGCGCCGATAAACATGCCCACAAAATAGAGTGACAACACCAAACCAATTGAGTCTGTTGGCATACCATCAAGATGCATTCTGACAGGCAACAAGAGGTTCACTAGGCCGATGCCTAAAAATAAAATGAAACAACTACTAAAGAGAGCAAAAAAAGGCGTCAACATGTTGAAGATCCTCCTTTTATAAAAGATGTTATTTATCCGTCCAAATTGTCCAACGCTTGCGTTAAATGATCAACCGTACGATCAATATTTTGCAATTTATCCAGACCAAACAGGCCTAATCGAAATGTTTTGTAGTTTTCAGGTTCATCACACCGCAGTGGCACACCGGCAGCAATTTGAAAACCCAAGGCTTTAAATTTCGACCCATCATGAATCGCAGTATCGTCGGTGTAGCACACTACAACGCCTGGAGCCTCAAACCCTTTGCTAGCGACACTCTTATAGCCTTTTATGCGCAGAATTTCACGAACGTTATCGCCCAATGCTAATTGGCATTCTTTTGCTTTTGCAAAACCAAATTGTTGCGTCTCGCGCATTACTTTATTAAAAACAGCTAGACCATCCGTTGGCATAGTCGCGTGATAGGCATGCCCCCCCTTTTCATAAGCTTGCATAATGTGCAGCCATTTACCCAAATCACAGGCATAACTCGTACTGTTGGATGTTTGTGCGAGTTCAGTCGCCGCTTCACTCATCATCACTAAGCCACAACATGGTGAACCGCTCCAACCTTTTTGTGGCGCGCTGATCAATACATCAACACCTAACTCCTTCATATCAACCCAGATGGTGCCTGAAGCAATACAATCCAGTACTAAAATGCCGTCAACAGAATGCACAGCCTCTGCCATTGCTTTAATATAATCATCTGGCAGCATCATGCCGGCTGAAGTCTCAACATGAGGCGCGCAAACAACGGCTGGTTTTTCCGTTTGAATAGTTTTAACAACATCTTCGATTGGAGCTGGCGCGAACGCAGATTGGTGAGAACCATCGGACAATGCTTTAAGCACGATTTCTTGGCTAGGGATATTTGCGGCTTCAAAAATTTCTGTCCAACGAAAACTAAACCAACCATTTCGAATAACTAGACATTTTTGATCAGTCGCAAACTGTCGAGCAACGGCTTCCATCGCAAATGTGCCACTGCCGGGCACAACGGCCACTGAATGAGCTTGATATACATCCTTTAGCGTCACCGAAATGTCATTCATCACATCTTGAAAAGATTGTGACATGTGGTTCAAAGAACGATCAGTGTAAACCACTGAATACTCAAGCAACCCGCCTGGATCGACATTAGATAATAAACTCGGCATTGTATCCTCTTTTTACAATCAAAATAGTTGGAAATCCTTAGTTAAAGACAAGAAAAGGCTTACCCTCATGGGTAAACCTTTTCTTTTACCGTCTAATATTATGACAGTCGTTAAACGTTAGCCTTTACCACGCCATGGGATCACTTTATCGATAACCCATCTCATGATTAGATCGAATAACAACCCTAATAAGCCTAGAATAATGATAGTCGTCCAAATGATTTCATAATCTGACTGTTTACGTGCAACGTTTTCTACAAAACCAATACCCGTCGTTCCAGCTAGCATTTCAGCCGCAACCAAGGTTCCCCAACATACACCTATCGCAATTCGTATACCCGTGAGAATCTCAGGTAATGAATTTGGTAAAATAACCTGCCGCAGAATTTGCTGATTAGATGCGCCTAGTGAATGCGCCGCACGAATCTTAGACAAATGTGTACCACTCGCACCTGTTCGAGCAGAAATAACCATAATGGCAAATGCCACCATGAACAATAAGAAAATCTTACCATCATCTTGAATACCAAAAATAGTCAAAATAAGTGGCGCCCATGCTAGCGGAGGAACGGGACGATAAAGTTCGATTAAGGGGTCAAAGAAGCCTTTAGAGAATCGAGATAAACCCATAAACAAACCTAACGGAACACCAAGGATAATACCAAAGAATAATCCCGCTAAAACTCTGAGTAAAGAATCCCATATATGCCCGGAAGGCACTGGCAATGAGAATGAATCAAAGTTACCCGTCGCAAAATTATGCACTTTGCTTTTAAAGTTACTCCCTATTTTTCCATCTTCAGAATGGCGAGGAAAATCACCCGGAATCAAGCTTGATAGAAAATCAGGCACCACGAAATCAACCATTTCACCAAAAGGCTTTTGCTTGTACCACAGCAATGGATATCCTTTATAGCCAATATTTGGATCTGAAATTCGAGTCATTGTTCTCAACGTATCCGAAGGTTTCGGCAACCAACGGCCCGAACCTTGTTCGCTACAAGAACTACTTCCTGAACTAATTTTACCCCCTGGCATTATCCAAGCGTCAATGAAACTCAAACCACCTTGTTGATCTTGTTGCTCTTTCTCTAGGTCAACTAATGCGGCTTCTAATCCATCCATCGCATTGGGTGGAAAAATCAAGCCATCATCGATACGTCTAAGAACTCGTGTCAGACTTTTAGAGAAGTCTTTTCTCGCTTGTACTATCGAATCGTCTTTTCCTGATTCGGTTGCTAGCTGCTCTAAGGACTCAATTTGACCTTTCAACTGCTCAACTTGATTCAGAAATTTAGCATTTTGATTACGTACTTTTGAGAAATCAATCGCAATAGCTCGCATTTCTTTTGCAGCAGCATCAAACTTATATCCTCGTGGGCTCGCAGGGTGCAAAGGAATTTCATCACCTGAATCTCCCCAACGTCCTTGTGAGTTAGCTTTTTCAATTTGCTCCGCTGTCGGTGCTCCAGGATAACTATCATCTTTAAGCTTAGCGGTTAATTGAATAATACTATCTTTGACGCGATTAATTTGATTGACCGTCTCAGGGTCTAAATTATCAGGTGTTGATAATAACTTCAGCGAACTCTCCATTAATTGAATCGTTGTGAATGCTGATGATTTTTGCGTTTCATTCAAACCCAACGAATCTATTTGCAATTTTAGGCCATCAATCTGCTTCACTTCTCGCTTAATCAGGCTCGATCCACGCAAATAAGAATTATCTAATGCAAACGTTGATCGAATCGGGTTTGTTGCATACTCCAACTTGGCAACTTGACACAACTCATTGGCCGCTTTTGGGAAAAAAGCTCTCGCCGTATCCCACGAAAAATAAAACCATATGAGTAAAATTGCGCTCACACCGGTCACCACCCAATGCCAACCACCTAATGCGCGTTCTGGATCACCAAATACCGCATCAGTCTTTTCTGTTCGAATGAGCTTACGACCATAAATAGTCGCGGCTATACATGCGCTGATTAAGGCAAGGAAAATAAACCCTACAATAAAGCCTCTGTATTCAAATAAGAAATCAAACATAATTACACCTGCCCCATAATTTCTTCTTCCATATTCCAGATCATGGTGAGAATTTCTTCGCGTGTCTCAATAAATTTATCGCTATTTTTGATTTCACGAGGATCTTCAGTTAAACCTTGCTCTGCAAATGGTAAATTATATTCTTTATGCAATCGGCCCGGCCTTGGTGCCATTACAAACAGTCTTTCCCCCAGTAGTAGCGCTTCCTCTACAGAGTGAGTAATGATCATGATGGTTTTACCTGTCTCCTTCCATATCTTCAAAACCAATGACTGCATTTTTTCACGCGTTAACGCATCTAATGCGCCCAAGGGCTCATCCATCAAAATCACATCAGGGTCATTAATCAAACAACGTGCTAAAGCGATGCGTTGCTGCATACCTCCAGAAAGCTGATAGGTCGGTACATGACCAAAGCCTGCTAAGCCAACAATCTCTAACCACTCTTCAACTAACTTGGCACATTTCGCTGGATCTGTTTTTTTCATCCGCAAGCCAAAGTCAACGTTTTCAGCAACTGTTAACCATTCAAATAGCGCGCCTTGTTGAAATACCATGCCACGATTGACACCAGGCCCATCAATTTCTTCATCACCCAATACCACTTTACCGCCAGTGGGTCTTATAAATCCGGCAATAATATTTAACAAGGTTGTTTTACCGCAACCTGAGGGGCCTAGAACAGATAATAGTTCGCCACTTTTCAGTGTGAAACTGACATCTTTCAAGGCATGAACTGTGCCTCCTGTGGACACATTGAAAACCATATTAAGGTTGTCTAAAACAAGATCACTCATACACCATCGCTCCAACAGTTATGCAGGTTCAAGCTGAACATTTCAATTCATAGATAAGCTGATAATTCGTGTTATGAGATTAGAAAATTATCACGCTATCGTTTTTTTCAAAAAAAATGGCAGGTGTTTTGATGTCACCTGCCATTTTACATACCAACAATGCTAAGGTTTTCAATCAATACTCATCAACGAGTGCTGGTAAAACCTTTTATTCATGCACACTGGCAAATACAGCAGAAAAATTACTTCAAATAAGACGTATCAACGACTGTACCGTAATCGCTTTTCGCTGGCGCCGCTGCTGTTGCGAACATTTTTCCCATAAAAGGCAACATGGTTGCAACACGACCACCTTCATTAAAATAGCCGGACATTTGATCGGCAACAGATGGAAATACAAAACCAGCCATTTGTGATTTAGTCTTTTCAAGAGTTAAGCCCGCATCGCTTGCAATCACATCAATCTTTGATTGATCCTTCGCAAAATCAGCATTTGCTTGAGCGGTGACTTCAAGGAAAGTACGCAGCGCTTCAGGTCTTTCCTGTGCAAATTTCTCAGTCACTGAAACAATATCAAAACTGGTAATTCCGGCTGCTTTCTTCTCGTCCACCGTTAAAATTGGTTGACCCACTTCTTTCATTTTTGACAATGAGTTTTCACCAAACCCACATGCCGCTACAACCGCACCATCAACCAGTGAAACTGCCGCATCAGCAGGCTCTTGGTCTACCACTTTTACTTTAGCAATATCGACACCTAAGTTTTGCATCGTCATGCGAAAACCAAAGTCCGCCATTGTATTTAATGGAACAGCAATAGACTTCCCTTCTAGTTCCGTTGCATTTGCTTTGGTTATGCCAGAATCGGTTCTAATAATACAATCATCTGCGGCGCCATAGGCCACTGCTATTCCGACCATTTTAATTGGCGCATTTGCATTTACCGCATTGACAAAAGGCGCCAAGCCTTGGCTATAAGAGATATCAATATCACCAGCAAGCATCGCTTCAGTCATCGCACCACCGCTACCAAAGTTAACCCAGTTTACTTTTTCGCCGAGTGCTTCATCATAAATTTTCTCAACTTTTGCAATTTGATTGGGTGTAGCCCACTCCAAAAAGTATGCAACATTAACATCTGCATACGCTGATGAAGCCATCGTTACTGACGTCGCAACTGCAACTGACTTGACGATATTTTTTACTGTTTTCATTTTTTACCTCTTTTTATAGTTTATTGAGTCTTATCCTTCAGTATTTCTTTTCTTATTTGTACTAATAACTCTTTATTGAACGTTGAAACCAAGATCACCTCTTAGCGGTAATGCTTGCTCTTCAAGCTAACAAAATGACTTAAGTTATCGTTTTTATACATCTATTTATAATCTTTATAGGTCACTGGGTCCCAAACTACCGTTAAACTGGAACCAATGATAGGTCCAGAAACAAACATTTTATTACTCCAGATTATCATTGATTTTAATTTATATCTATATTTATCAATGACTTACAGAAAATCATCACCTATAAGCATTACGATGACTGCAATTGATATATTCGATATCATGGATACATATTCCCAGAGACTGGAAAATAAAACAAATATTCATAGAAAAATTTAACGTACGTCGCCACCATCAACCCAAAATAAAAGCACGCTTATGTCGGTATTTCAATTATTCCATCTAGACCCATCTAGTGACGTAAGTTTGCAAAAACAAATCAGGGAGCAGGTGGTCAATGCGATTAATAACGGCCAAATTCCCTTATCAGAACGCTTGCCTTCTAGCCGCAATTTATCAAAGCAGTTAAAAGTCGCAAGAAACACTGTCGTTCTAGCCTACGACCATTTACTGAATGACGGTTATCTCATCACAAAGCCTCGCAGCGGTTATTTTGTCAACCCAGATGTGCTTGAAGGCATGGTGAAGCCCCAAAAGAAAAGGAAACGCATCCCAGAGAGTGACCGCCTTAATTGGGCAAATAAGTTTAAATTCACACCTTCTGAACAGAAGAATATTCAAAAGCCTAATGATTGGAAAAAATTTCAGTATCCCTTTATCTATGGGCAATTAGATTACGATTATTTTCCAACCAATAATTGGCGAGAGTGTTGCCGAGACGCGGTGAGCGTCGGTGCCATTAAAGACTGGGCTGTTGACCACTATGATACGGATGATCCATTACTCATCGAGCAAATTCATAAACGCTTGCTACCTCGGCGCGGGGTTTGGGTCAAGCCAGAACAAATTTTAGTGACCGTAGGCTGCCAACATGCTTTATATCTGCTATCAAATCTTTTATTAGATAAAGACAACACCATTGGTTTAGAAAATCCAGGTTACGTTGATGTTCGCAACATTGTGTCGTTAAGCGCTGCCAATATTAAGAGTCTAGATATTGATAAGCAAGGTTTAATCATCGACGACAATATCGATGAATGTGATTGCTTATATGTCACACCAAGCCATCAATCTCCAACTACCGTCACAATGCCAATTGAGCGACGTAAAGAATTATTAGAGCGCACGGCTGAAAAAGATATTCTGTTGATCGAAGATGATTACGAGAGTGAAATCAATTACCACTCAAACCCATTACCTGCATTAAAAAGTCTCGATAAAAATGGCAACGTTATCTATGTTGGAAGCTTGTCAAAAACCCTGTCACCAGGGCTTCGCATGGGTTATGTTGTTGGCCCTGTAGAGTTAATTCATGAATTACGTGCATTAAGACGTTTGATGCTGCGTCACCCAGCCACTAACAATGAACGAGCAGTCGCCTTATTCTTAGCAAGAGGCTATCATGACACGCTGATTCGCAACCTTGTCCACGCCTATGAAGAACGGAGTGAGATTTTAAAAGAAGCTTTCAGAAAGTATTTACCTGAATTACTGCCTAACCTCACCATGGGTGGCGCATCATGCTGGGTCAAAGGCCCTAAAAACTTAGATGCATCCAGGTTAAGGCTTGCTGCCGCTAAAGCCAGCATCATCATTGAATCAGGAAACGTGCATTTCCTGGAAGAAAACCCTCCAAAAAACTATTTCAGACTGGGGTTTTCATCTATTCCTCACAAGCAAATAGATCCAGGCATAAAAGAGCTCGCCAAAATTATCAAAGAAATCACTTAACCGCTCAATAAGCTCTCCCCTGAATTTGCTTATGTTAAACGCGCCCGTGATAGGCAAAAAAAAAAAAACGCTAAATGTTTTATTTAGCGCTTTTTCTTAAACAGACTACATTCTCACATTAGTCTCTTTCATCCGTATATTCATACCACCGATATAAGAACCGCTGCCCCAAGCGCCGAAAAGGCGCAAACAATGGAGACTCAATCGTATTAAAGGCAATTGGATATGGCAGCTTAGAGTCAAAGAAAGGTACATTTTTTGGCAACGTTTTACCCGCGACTAACTCAGCCATTCGCCGGCCCGCTTGCGCTGAATACATGACGCCATTACCTCCATAGCCTAGCGCATAATAGACACTCTCAGTAGGATTAGGCTGGGTAATGCGAGGCATCATATCGTGAGAGACATCAACCCAACCCCACCAAGAATATTCAATCTCAATACCTTTTAAAATTGGAAACTTACGCACCAAGTCTCTAATCAGCATATCTTCATATATTTTTTTCGGCGCATCTTTACCTTTAATTGCACTGCGACTACCAATCTGTAAACGATTACTGGGCAAAAGCCTAAAGTAGTGACGAAGTACTCGCGTGTCCGTCAAAGGCGTACCTGTTTTAATACCAATGGCGTGAAGCTCTTCTTGGGTTAACACCCTTGTCACCATATTGTTAGACAAGACTGGCATTAGGCGGTTCTTCACTGTTTTATGAATTTTAGGAAACGTATATCCACCCGTGGCGATAGCGACTTTTCGTGCCTTGACCACTCCACCAGGTGTTTTTAAATGATGCACCCCATTAATCGTTTCCCAACCAGAAACGGGGCTTGATGTATGAATTTTAACACCTAGCTGCCGCGCTTTTTTCACATAACCAAAAGCTAATTTGGCAGGTTGTATGCTGATTCCGTCAGGTTCAAACATAGCGCCAAAAGACTCGCGATCATTGACCACCTCATTGCGCAAAGTTTGTTGATCAATAAACTTTGATTCATAACCAAAAATATCGTTATGGACCTTAATTTCTTTTTTAAGCGCTTCCGCCACTCTGGGCTTGTGTGCGATGTAGTAATGCCCTCCCGAATCAGCATCACATTCAATATCAGAAATCATATGCTTGAAATAGTTCATCGCATCTTGAACTTCGGCATGTAAATTTAATGCCCGTTGCTTACCGTACTTCTTCACCCATTGAGAACGTTTTAAACGACCAGAAGCCAGTTGCGCTTGACCACCGTTACGTGTACTGCAACCATAACTCACACTATTCGCTTCTAAGATAGTTGCTTTTATACCGAATTCATTCGCTAAATAAATCGCTGTGTTTAATCCGGTATAACCCGAGCCAATAATAGCGACATCAACGTCTATATCTTGCGTAACAGGTCCATCATCTTCTGGCACTGACCCAGCATCAACCAACCAAAAGGTTGGTGCGTGTTGCTGGCCATGCCCTGGCGTTTTATCCGACCAAGGATCATACGCCGGATTATAAGGAGTATTATTCTTTTGGTTAGGCATCATACTTATCCTGTCAAATAAGTTTCTTTAGCCCGCGCTAAAGAAACTTATTATTAAACACTTTTGCACTAAATAGCACATCATTAATATCAACAACTAAAAAAGAGGTCGGTCTTTACGGAAAGCGTTTTTAGACACCACTTTGCCATCTTTGAAAGTGAATAAATCAACACCATTCGACTCTATGCGTTTGCCTTCAGCATTGGTGCCCGTAAATGTCCACTCGGATACACCACGGCCATTGGCATAAAAATGTTTACAATCTCGCCATTGAACATCCGGGAATGTTTTATACACACCTTCAAAAGCCGCGCGCATGGCTGATGCACCTTCAATGAGAACACCGCACGCCTCAGGCCCTGCTGCTCCCTCAAAAACACAATCATCATGAATCATCGTCATCACTTTATCTAAATCACCTGCATTAAACGCAATGAATAACTGTTCTAATAACTCTAAATACTGTTTATCTTCAGACACAATAAGCCTCTTAATTTATGAATTTGTATCACTAGCTTAGCGTTAACATGTGGAGTGCTTGTTCAATTCCAATCAATATTTCATTGTCCAAAGCACCTGACAACACTTAACCAACAACCGGTTTTATTTGAAAAGAATTTATCATAGCTTAACAAACACACACTGCACCAATTCTGAACATACGATGAGTCCAGATGAGATTTCTGGCACCAAAAAAGTGCATACAATGAAATTTTAAATTCATTAATTGTACCAATCCAAATAATTTAATGAGTCCAGAAAAACAACTAAAAAATTTATGGAACAATAATAAATTATTATATTTATCAAAAACTTAGAATAATAAAAAAATCTTACAACCCTTGCTTTTTGCGTAAAAATAATGATTGTCATTTAATTATTTTATCTTCAGAGTGTATTTAAGCAGGCGGATTTATTCGCATTTTTATAAGCGTATTTTCCCTGCTGAAGCGCGACATCCTTGACCGTTTGCAGCGTAAAAACCTCCTCAAATTTTGATAGTGATTTATGTCTTGAAAAGGGTTTTCAACACTCATTTTCAGGACATTTTTTTCTAGCAATGAAGTTTTACGTATTCAAATTTCAATCAAATCGTTCAAGGCTTATCGCAAACAATCTATAAACATATAAAAAAACAAGCAGGAAACAGAGACATGAACTCAAAAATGAACTTCGCAAAAACAGCGCTTTTAGCTGTCGGTTTATTTGCTTCAGCAAATAGTATCGGAGCAACTTGGAATATGGCCGTTGGTGATGGCGGCGGCAGTGCACAAGAAGCACTGGGTTTAAAGTTTGCCGAACTTTTAACTGAAAAAACAGGCGGGAAACTGAAATCAAAGCTATTTTTAAATGGTCAACTTGGCTCTGAACAAGCGACAGTGAATGATGTAGCACTAGACACCCTACCATTATCAATTGTTGCCAGTAACAACCTATCTCCATTTTCCCCACAACTGGGTATTTTATCACTGCCTTATATTTTCGAGAACCTTGACCAAGCTCAAAAAACGGTTGAAGGTTCAATTGGTCAAGAATTAGTTGAAACAACCGTAAAAAACGCTAATGTTCGGATTGTTGCTTGGACGTACTCTGGTTTTCGCGTGCTATCAAACTCTAAGCGCCCAGTACAAAAAATCGCTGATTTGAATGGCTTAGTAGTTCGTGTACCAAAAAATGAAATCATGATCGACACCTACAAATCATGGGGGGTTAATCCAACGCCAATGGCTTGGTCAGAGACATTTACCGCACTTCAACAAAAAGTCGTTGATGCGCAAGACACACCATATACAACTATTTATGCCATGAAGTTTGGTGAAGTACAAAAATACGTCACTGATCTAAGCTATTTGTTCTTACTTGAACCTCTTATCATTTCAGAAGACCTTTTCAAGAAACAAGATGCGGCGACACAAAAAGCAATTCTTGACGCTGGTAAAGAAGCGACTGCTTACAGCCTTAACTGGTTGCAAGAGAAAGAAAAAACAATCAAAAAAGAGCTCGTTTCAAAATACGGCATGCAACTTGACACACTGACTGATGAAGCTGAATGGGCATCAAGAGCACAAAAAGCAGTATGGCCAAAGTTCTACAAAGAAGTCGGTGGCAAAGAGAAAATCAACGCACTTCTCACATCATTAGGTCGCGCAGAAATTAAATAAATCGATGTACAAGCCTATATAAACACGGCTCCCCAACTGAATAAATTTCGTTGGGGAGTTTTTTTGTTTTACCTCTGCATTACATTTATTTCTGAAGCGCCCGCCTTTTATTCAACACATTAAAGAGGTTCCTATGGGAGCATTAAAGAAAATTTTTGCAAATATAGAAAGCTATATTTGCCAACTCCTCCTAGTCGTATTTGTGTGCCTACTTTTTGCACAAATTGTTTCACGCGAATTTTTTGGCTATTCAATTGCATGGACAGAAGAACTCTCTGTGTATTTATTTGTCTGGTTTGTTTTCTTTGGCGCAAGCCATGCTGCAAAACTAGCCGCACATAATCGCGTGACTTTTCAATTCAAATTAATGCCACAAAAGCTGACAGCATTTTTCCAATTGCTCTCAGATCTTATCTGGTTAGCATTCAATATTTACTTCATATATATCAGCTACCAATTTATTTTTTACAAAATGAATTTATTCTGGAAGTCACAAACATTAGGCGTTCCCATGCGCTACATTTATCTTATTCTCCCGATCGCTTTTACATTGATGTCGATACGCATCATTCAAGTTAACTACCTCAAGTTTGTCAAAGGCATTGACATTAAAGACCCGGATGCCATTGAACTCGATGAGTTAACTCAATCATCAAATAACAGTAAGACTACAGGAGAATAATCATGACTGAATCTACTATTGTCCTTATTTTATTCGGCACTTTTCTTGGGCTGCTTTTCATCGGAGCACCCGTGACTGTCGCTCTTGGAGTGTCTGCTCTTGCCTCCTTCCTATATCTTGATCAAAACCCAGTAAAGCTTGTCCAGTTAGCATTTAATTCCGTTGGATCTTTCCCTTTAATGGCTCTGCCGGCATTTATACTCGCAGGTTCTCTAATGGAAGCTTCAGGCATCTCAAAAAGGCTGGTCAAGCTTGCTGAGAGCTTTGCAGGCCCCGTCACCGGCGGCATTTCAGCGGCGACTGTATTAGCTTGTATGTTTTTTGGAGCCATCTCAGGCTCAGGACCTGCCACGACTGCAGCAGTTGGTATGATGATGATTCCAGCCATGGTTAAAAGAGGCTATGATAAAGGCTACGCTTCGGCGGTGACTGCTTCTTCTGGTGGCTTAGGCATTGTCATTCCACCCTCAATCCCGATGGTTATCTTTGGCATTTCTGCGTTGGGTATGACCATCCCTCCAGAAGCCATTGCCACCCATGGAGACTTTGATAGCGTATCCATCCCAAAACTATTTATTGCGGGCGTCATTCCTGGGCTTGTCATTTCAATCAGCCTGCTGATACTGAATTACATTCGCTGTAAGCGTAATGGATACAAAGGCACAGCGGAAGGGTGGTCACTGACAGAAATAACATCAGCTTTTAAAGCTGGGTTTTGGTCAACTTTGGCGCCATTAGTCATCCTTGGCGGAATCTACACAGGTTTTTTCACGCCAACAGAATCCGCTATCGTCGCTATTTTTTATACCTTAGTGATTGGCATATTTATTCATAAAGAACTGACTTGGAAAGACTTTACCAACTCTCTCGAAGCAACAACATGGCTATCAGGACGTATCCTTCTGATTCTTTTCACAGCCACTGCTTTTGGCCGTTTATTAGTCGAAAATCAAATTCCGTCCTTAGCGGCAGAATGGTTATTAAGCCTGACGGAAAGCCTCTATTTATTATGGCTATTAATCATTGCCTTTCTATTAATCGTTGGCATGTTTATGGAAACTCTTGCAGCTATTCTGATTTTAACCCCCGTATTGCTACCAGTCGCTTATACATTAGGTATCGATCCTACACATTTTGGCATCGTCATGGTTTGCACATTATCAATTGGCTTTTCAACACCTCCTTTAGGAGAGAATTTATTTGTCGCATCAGGCATATCAAATATCTCTCTCGAAGAAGTCACCGCGAAAGCCTTACCTTTTGCGGGTGTATCGGTGCTCGCCGTAGTGGTGATCGCCTATACCCCTCAAATTGTTCTATTTTTACCAAAACTCTTCGGTTATTAAGCATAAAACCTTTATCGATAAAGGCAATTTATCGATAGAAAATTGTTTAAAGTGATAATATAGGCAGCTGATGTCAGTCATACTGACGCTGACATCAGTCACCTATAGATTTGAACGATTTAAACAGTATTTAGACGAAATTCATGAGAAAAATTTGTGTCGTTGTTGGCTCGCGCGCCAACTATAGCAGCATCAAATCCGCCATGCGGGCAATCGACAACCATCCAGAACTAACGCTTCAGGTGGTCGCCACCTCATCGGCGTTACTCGATCGCTATGGACAAGTAGTCGACTTAATTGAAAAAGATGGTTTCAACATTGATGACCGTGTCTACATGCTAATGGAAGGTGAAACACCTCTGACAATGGCAAAATCCACAGGCATTGGCACAATAGAGTTGGCCAGCACCTTTGACAGATTACAACCCGACATTGTGGTGACGATTGGTGATAGGTTCGAAACAATGGCAACGACCATTGCGACAACTTATATGAACATTGCTCTAGCGCATACTATGGGCGGTGAAGTCACTGGAACGATTGACGAAAGTATTCGCCATGCTATCACTAAGTTTGCGCACATTCATTTCCCTGCATGCAATGATGCGGTGGAACGCATTATTAAACTTGGTGAACTACCCGAATCTATACATAACGTCGGCTGCCCAAGACTAGACCTCGTTGCCAACATCATTGACAACCTAGACGATGTCGATATGTCGCCAATCATGACTGAAGGCGTTGGCGATAAAATCAATATCAACAATTCATTCATTATTTTATCTCAACACCCTGTCACTACAGAGTATGGTGCGGGCGAGCAACAAATCCTCAATTCTCTTCGCGCCATTAAAGAGACAGGGCTACCTGCTATCGTATTATGGCCAAATGGTGACGCTGGTTCTGAAGACATTGCTCGCGGCATGCGAAAATTTCGTGAGCATGAAGATAATGGAAATTTTCACTACTTTAAAAACTTACCGATTGATGTTTACATTAAACTCATGAAAAACACCGCGTGCCTTGTTGGCAATTCCAGTAGCGGAATCCGCGATGGTGCCTTTATTGGCACGCCATCTGTTAATATTGGCACACGCCAAAATATGCGCGAACGCGGTCAGAATGTCATTGATGTGGATAACGATCAACATGCCATTCATGCCGCCATTCAAAAGCAAGTTGAAAATGGTGCGTACCCGTCAGAAGCGATTTATGGAGACGGCAACGCTGGGCAGCGCATTGCCGATGTTCTAGCAACTTGCCAGTGGGAAATTCAAAAAACGATTACGTATTAAAAATCACTTTTCATGCAACAAAAAAGCCTCTCACTGAGAGGCTTTTTTGCGGGTACAGGAAATGACATTACGTCATCATTTTTTTGGCACTAACACGGTCATCCCATTATCGTTCAAACCATGCAGTGAATCTCTGGCTCGGATGGTCACTTTTTTAACGTTCGCGGGAATAACGATGGTTGCGCTACGCGTAAAGGGCTGTTCATTCACATGTGGATGGTGCAAGACCCGCTCTCCGAGAAGCTTTCCTGATGGATCAAACACTTGCCACGCATTGGCATAATGTTTCCAACCAGTATCCGCATGTCTCAGTGTCGCGTCAATGCGATAACGATTATCCCCCAATGCGGTAATTTTCACATCAACGACATTAGCTTGATTGGCTTGCACAGAAAAAACTACGCAGCATTGCAAAACGATTAACAGGCCAAAGCGCACGATAGCTTGCGAAATTTTTTGTGGGTATTTCATATATCTAACAAATGGATTGTTTAATCACTCAGTTTACTATTAATGGATATCGCAAGTCTATGCGTAAGGATTTTCAAACTGCAAATCAATGGCAGCATCGTAACCTGGGATCATTATTTCTTTTGCAGTGATTTGAATTTGTGCTTCATCAACCAAATTCTCACCAAAGGCATAAATGACACGATAATCCCCTTGTTTAAAAGAAGTATCATAGTCATTAGTGCGAAGACGTGTTTCTTCGCGCTTAGCCGTATAGGCTTCAAGCTGTTGTTCAGAATAGCGGGCTGCTAGCAATGGCTCAATCGCTAATGGCGATAAAATAGCCGCCGTCGCATTATTCCCTCCAAAGCCTTTCGAGTTTAAAAAGGCCACTAAAGGGGACTCTAATGTTTCATCTTGCGTCACAATATTTAGCCTATCGTCTATAACATCATCTGCCACTTTATCAATGGTTTTGATCCCTGGTAAAACGCCATATTTAAACACGCCTAACGTCGCAATTAATTGATCTCCGCTTGCAGGTGCCAACGAGTGCCCCACATACGACTTCACACCGCTTACTGGCCAATTTTCTATCTCAAAAGCTTCCGCCACTTTGTCTAAAATTTGGGACTCGGTCACTCGGTTTTGTGGGGTGCTAGAACCATGTGCTTGTACAAAACTATGGTGTTGAATGCCTTCATCGCCAACAATTGCCTTGGCCGCCGCCACGGCTTTGGCCATCGTGATATAGTTGCCAGGACCCGGCGATGAAATAGACTTTTTAAAGCCATCCGCATTCACAAATACATCTGCAATTGCACCATGAATATCTGCCCCTAATTCCACCGCCAAGGCATCATCCATCAAAATGACATATTGAGCTGACTCGGCAATGGTAAAGCCCGCATTTTCACCAAAAGGTCGACTGGTTTTACGGCCATCATAGCGTGTAGAATTCGGATCAAGTTTGTGAATATTATCATCGCGACCCAGCGCACTCATCGCATCAAAACCTTCCATCACCTCAGGTGTAACTGGTGCTTCACTACAACCAACAATCACCACACGACGACGACCAGAGCGAATATCATCCATCCCCAAGCGCAGGTTGTACAAAAAGCTAGCGCATGCGCCGGTCATACTTCCTGTCGCACCCACGCTTCCAGAAATATAAGCATTGATGAAATCCGCCGGCATTGAATTAAACCCTAATGCTAATTGCTTGGATGAAACACGCTTAGACTTCAAACGCGACTGCAGTACGCCACCAAAGCCATTATCATCCATTTGACCAAGAAGGCTACTCGCATATACGGCCATTTCGTCAGGTGAAATCGCAGCGACAACATTATCCCATGGCACACCCAATGCATTAATCGCGTCAGCTGCGGCCAATACAGTCAGTGTTAGCCCCCTTGGGTGATAACGAGAGTTATACGTTGCTGCCGGATCAAAACCAGTAGGCAATTGACCAGCACTTGATACGGCCATTTTACGAAAGGTTTGCACCTTGCCAGAGAAACCATCCGTAATCACCACTTGAACACGTCGATCGCTTACTTCATGGATACGCCAATTCTCAGGCAAGGTACTTGGCAAATGGCGCTTTGCTAATTCAAACCGAATATCCGTCTCGCTACTCACATCAACATCGTTATGCCCAGGAACATTGCTGGGATCAAAAAAAGTGTCTTCAATATGACGGATTAGCGTACCTTCCAGTATTAGCTCACTAAACTCAGCATCAATGTCAGCTAAGCTCAACACTCGCCCACTTGCATCTTGATACTCTCCATCTTGGAATGTCACTAGCCCCATCATCTGTGCCAAGCCACTGAATACATCTTGCCGGTCTTCTACCGACAAAGACTCTATGATCATGCGTCGATAACCATGATGTGATGAACTGCGACCAGCAGCGTTCACACCACCAAAACTCACTATTAGAGGGATTCGTGTCATAAGCGTGTCAAATTTAGGGTGATTAATTCAAGACAAAATACGTTAATGGACCAGCATTATAGATTGACCACAAGCAATTAAATTAAAATAAAAGAGACAAATATAGAGACATTTAGGACAAACATCGTATTATATCGCCCTAATGAAAATATCTTATGTATTAATCAATCATATGCTGGCCACTAGCATGACATGGCCAAGTGAAATGTGGGCGGCCGCCGCTCAATATTCGCGAACCCAGCACTCAAGGTTAAAAGCCATTAAACCCACTCTGATTGCGCAGGACATGGCACCTGTGATGGCCCATGGCGGGCTACGTTTTATGCCAGAAATTACATTTAACTCAACTGACAACACCTCGAATAAAAATCCTGAAAAAGAACATGACAAGCAAGAAATTTTTGACTTAGTTTATGTCCCTGCTCTGTGGCGAAACCCACAAAAAGTGATACACCAATCAAAAGGCTTGATTGAGTGGCTCCAATATCAATACGAAAACGGCGCACTATTATGCGCTGTTGGGACAGGCGTCTGTTTGATTGCCGAAACAGGGTTACTCAATCAAAAGCCTGCAACCACACATTGGTATTTTTTTGATCAATTTAAAAAACGCTACCCTGACATTCACTTAAAAAGACAACACTTCATTACGGAAGCAGATCCTATTTACTGTGCCGCCAGTATTAACTCTTTAGCGGATTTAACGATTCATTTTATCCAAAGAGTATATGGCATACCCGTTGCTCAACACATTGAAAGACACTTTTCACATGAAATCCGGCGAGCCTATGATCAAACGAGTTTTATCGACAAAAAGAATCAAAACCATCCCGATGAATCTATTCTTCAAGCACAACTGTGGATGAAAGATAACCTAGCAGAACCCATTACCACTCAACAATTGGCGAATCAACACGACATGAGCACTCGAAATTTCACTCGCCGGTTTTTATCTGCGACCGCAATGTCGCCGATGCAATATTTACAAAATATACGCATCGATACCGCTCAGGATTTATTGCAGTACTCCAATCTCAATATTGCGGAAATATCGGAAAGAACCGGCTTCAATGACTTAAGTTACTTCGCTAAAGTTTTCAGGAAGCAACGCTCTATATCACCTAGCGAATACCGCAAAACGGTTAGAGCAAAGCTCTTCAGCCAAGCCACTGAGCCTGAAAAAAACACACTTTAGTGTCTAAGAGTGCCTCATTTTAACCAACGATTCACCAACGACGCTTAAGCTTTTTTTGCATATAGCGACGACTAAATTTAGGCGCTATAATGCCTAACCTTTACAAGGCAAGCTTTCAAACAAAAACATTGCATTGCCAAAACCTTTCAACGATGTTCGAGCAAGGCCAAACAAATGAAAATAATTGTACCTATCAAACGCGTAGTTGACCCTTATGTCAGCATTCGCGTCAAAAGCGATGAAACCGGGGTTGATACTGACGGTGTAAAAATGTCGATGAACCCATTTGACGAAATTGCCGTTGAAGAAGCAGTCCAGCTCCAAGAAGCCGGCACGGCGAGTGAAGTCATTGTTGTGACAATTGCCGACGCCAGCAGCGATGAGACACTGCGCAGTGCATTAGCCATTGGCGCTGATAGAGCTATCAGAATTGATAGCGATAGTGAATTACAACCTCTATCAATCGCCAAAGTTCTCAAAGGCGTCATTGATGCCGAAGATGCCGGATTAGTCTTGATGGGCAAACAAGCCATTGACAATGACAACAATCAAACAGGGCAAATGTTATCCGCACTGCTAGGTTGGTCTCAAGGCACTTTTATTTCAGAACAAACAATCGATGGCGACACCGTGAAAGTCACTCGAGAAATAGACAACGGCTTAGAAACGTTACGCTTAAAAATGCCTGCCATTTTAACGACAGATCTCCGCTTAAATGAACCTCGCTACATCAAATTACCAAATATGATGAAAGCGAAGAAAAAACCATTGGATGTAAAAACCTTTGCTGATTACGGTATTAATGATGACTCTCTTGCCTCAGGATTCACGGTGCTAAAAGTAGAAGAGCCACCCACAAGAAAGGCTGGCATCACTGTAGAAAACGTTTCTGAACTTATTGAAAAGCTTCGCGATGAAGCAAACGTCATTTAGGAGTAGATCATGAGTGTATTAATTATTGCCGAACACAACAATAACGAACTTAATCCTTCTACCTTAAACACCATCACCGCGGGCATCAAACTGGGCGATGTAGATGTTCTAGTAGCTGGAGAAAACTGCACTGATGTTGCTGATGCAGTTGCCTCTATTAACGGTGTCAACAAAGTGCTACATGCTGATGCAGCTCATTATCAACATCAACTAGCCGAAGAGCTAACACCATTGATCACGACACTGGCTGAAAATTATGAACATATCTTAGCGCCAGCGACTAACTTTGGTAAAAATCTCGCGCCTAGAGTTGCCGCCTTACTAGATGTCGCGCAAATTTCAGACATTACGGGCATCGTTTCTAACGACACGTTTATCCGACCAATTTATGCAGGCAATGCACTTGCCACTGTACAAGCTTTGCATGCAAAAAAAGTTATCACTATTCGAACAGTAAGCTTTGAAACTGCTGGTGAAGGCGGTTCTGCAAGTATTGAAAAAATTCCTGCTAGTGATATCACAGGATTATCCAATTTTGAAAACCAGGAAATTGCTACATCTGAACGCCCAGACCTCGCGACAGCAAAAGTTGTTGTATCGGGCGGACGCGGTGTTGGCAGCAAAGACAACTTCGCCATTATCGAGGCATTAGCGGATAAGTTAGGTGCTGCGGTTGGCGCTTCACGTGCTGCCGTAGATGCTGGCTATATCACTAACGATAAACAAGTCGGGCAAACAGGTGTCGTTGTTGCGCCTGAGTTATATATCGCGGCAGGCATCTCTGGTGCGGCGCAACATATCGCGGGCATGAAAGATAGTAAAGTTATCGTAGCGATTAACAAAGATCCAGAAGCCGCTATTTTCAACTTTGCCGATTACGGTTTGGTAGCCGATCTATTTGATGCCGTCCCTGAAATCACAGACAATTTATAGCACGAAATACATCCACACACTCGATGGATAAAAAATCTGAAAACGTTGTCTGGCAACAACAATCCGTTACCAGGCAACAACGAGAAAGTTTAAATAAACATCGCGGGGCTATTTTATGGTTTACTGGCCTTTCAGGGGCGGGTAAGTCAACTATATCTGCGGCTGTAGAAGCCGCTTTACATGAACGCGGCATATTAACTATGGTGCTAGATGGCGACAACATTCGCCACGGATTATGCTCAGATTTAGGGTTCAACGAGATTGACCGCCAAGAGAATATTCGCCGTATTGGCGAGACAGCAAAGTTGTTCATGGAATCTGGCGTTGTGATTTTAACGGCTTTTATTTCTCCTTTTCGTTCAGATCGACAAATCGCCAGAAACTTGGTAGCTGAAGAAGACTTCAGTGAAATCTATATTAAGTGCCCACTAGAAGTCTGTGAAAAACGCGATACTAAAGGCTTATATGCCAAGGCAAGAAAAGGTGAAATCAACAACTTTACAGGTATTTCATCGCCGTATGAAGAACCTGAGAATGCTCAACTAACGTTAAACACCGACGCGCTAGATATCCAAGCATGCGTGGATCAAGTGATTCACTATTGCATTGAAAATAACATCATCAAAACCCCGTAATCCGCTATTAAGACATATAAAAAAGGCGCTACCTTTATATTAAAGAAAGGAGCGCCTTTTTTGCATTCTATGATGAATACAATAATTAGTGCTGATGCCCACCAGGTCCATGAACATGGCCATGATCTAACTCTTCTTTCGATGCTTCACGCACGTCTTTAATTGTTACATCAAAATGCAAATCTTGTCCTGCTAAGGGGTGATTGCCATCAACAGTCACCGTTGAATCAGTTAATGCTGTCACAACAACAGGTACCGGGCCTTGTTCAGTTTCGGCTTGAAAGCGCATGCCAACTTCAATATCACCCAACTCACCAAACGCATCTTTAGGCACTTCTTGAACTAGCTCTTCAATGCGTTTTCCGTACGCTTGATCGCTTTGAACATCAACCGACAAACTATCGCCTGCTTTTTTCCCTTCAAGCTCATTTTCCAAACCAACAATAATATTGCCGGCGCCATGCAAATAATGCAATGCTTCGCCACCTTCAGATGAATCAATCACTTCACCTTCAGAGTTTGTTAACGTGTAGTCGATGGCGACAACTAAGTCTTTTGCAATGTTCATGTTCTCTCTCTTAATAAAATAAACGCCACATTCTACCAGCTTAAAGGCTTGGGCTAAAAGCCTAATGGCGTAATTGACGCTGGTTTCCTCTAGCAGCATCACCCTGCATAGACTTTACCGAGACATTCCCAGCCTTTTTTAAGCACTTAGGGAGGGATTTTTGTCCTGAGCGCTGAAAGTCGCTTTTAATGGCTTCCAATAAAGTCATTTCTTCGACCCGCATCACTTCAACGCCGACATCAAACACCACATCAAACAATCGTAATAAGGAAATTTTATGCGTTTGTTGCAGCCTTGCATATATCTCCTCACTCAGGCGTAAGAAGTTTTTAAACGGAGAACTTTCTCTCTCCGCATTCTCCAGTAAAAGCGGCAATGATGCGCGAAATCGCCCAGAGTTCGCCAACATATCCCAAAAACGCGCAAAACGATTCATTTGCTGCATTTCAGAAAAACCCACATCCCGAGTTGATAAGATATTGTAGGGAGGATTTGGATTAAATCGCAGTTGATACTCATCAGAGTGACGAATAATCGGCGAACCTTTGAGTCTTTTTAAGATACCCAATTGAATTTCGTGAGGTTTCAAAGAATACAGTAGATCAAAACTCTTTGAAAAACTTTCCATGCCTTCGCTCGGCAGACCAAAAATTAAATCTGTGTGCAAGTAAGCCGAGGTTTCATTACGCAACCATCGTAAATTGTCTTCCGCTTTATCATTTTTTTGCCGACGTGAAATGAGTTTTTGTACTTCAGGATTAAAGGTTTGGATACCAATCTCAAATTGCAATTTTCCTTCCGGAAATTTTTGAATCGTTTCTTTTAACGCGTCAGGTAAATTATCCGGAATTAACTCAAAGTGCAAAAACATATCGTCATCCATGCGCTCCAAGAAGAACTCTAGAATTCTCAAGCTAATTTTAATATTCAGATTAAACGTACGATCCACAAACTTAAACTGCCTGACTCCCCGTTGGTAGAGTTTATCCATTTCAGCCAGAAATAGATCTATGTCAAATGGCCAAGCCGTTTTATCAAGAGCGGACAAACAAAACTCACATTTATAAGGACACCCACGCGAAGCTTCAACATAAATCACGCGATTACGCACATCCTCATCGGTATATAAGTGATAAGGCATCTTGATATCACATAACTTGGGCTGTTCACCTTTAATCACTTTTTCACTAGGTCGTTCACCGGATAATAATTGCCGACAAAGTTCTGCGGCACTGATATCTCCCCAGCCGGAAACCACATAATCGACTAAAGAAAAAATATTTTGTGTTTCTGTTTCATAGCTTACTTCAGGGCCACCTACGACAATTAGCAAATCCGGACGCAGAGAACGCACAATACCTAAGACAGCTTCCGTTTGAACAGTGTTCCAAATATAAACACTCATCATCAAGACTTCCGGCTCATAAGAAAGCAGTTTTTCAGCAATATCTTCAGGCTTTGGCTCCAATGTGAACTCAACAATTTCCGTCTGTGCTTCTAATTCTCCTAAGTTTGCTTTTAGATAACGTAGGCCAAAAGAGGTATGGATGTAGCGAGCATTCAAGGTCGCCAATACGATCGGCATCTTTTTATGCAATTTTGTCATACTCATATTCCATTATACCTCAATCAAATCATTCACAATTCGGGCCACGGCCACCATTGCAAATGTCGACGTCACTTGCATCGATGAACCTAAACCACCCGCACAAGACAAGCCCGATCCTGTTGATTCAGGCTTTTGCTTAGTTAGGCCACCATGACCATCTGCATAACTCACTTGCTCATCAGAATAGACACATGGCACGCCAAATGTGCGTTTAGGGTTACGCGCAAAGTCGTAATCTTGCCGCAACAGTTTTCGTGTTTTAGCAAACAAGGCATCATGCTGCGTACGACTTAAATCAACTTGCTGAATTCTAGTCGGATCAACTTGACCACCAGCACCACCGACAGTCAATACGGGCATTTTTTTTCGCTTACAGTGTGCAATGATAGCGGCCTTCACCCGAAAGTTATCAATGCAGTCTAAGACATACTCAGCCTGTTTAGGCAAAATTTCAGTCGCATTTGTCACTGACACAAAATCATCAATGATATCAATCTGACAATCGGGGTTAATATCCATCACCCTCTCTTTTAAAACTATGGTTTTATCTTTACCAACCGTTGAATGCATCGCTGGAAGCTGTCGATTAATATTGGATTCAGCCACCATATCCATATCAATCATCGTAATATGACCAATGGCATTCCGCGCCAAAGCTTCAACGGCCCAGCTGCCAACACCGCCAACACCAATGACAACAACGTGAGATTTTTGTAAATTGGCTAAACCCTGCTCACCATACAAGGAGTACAGCCCAGTAAATCGGCGTGGGGGGTGTGTGACTTTTTGCATTGCGTCGAGTTCAGACATATTATTTTGCCGTACTAATGGCTCTGGTGATTTTTAATCAACCACCAATGAGCGCCCAAATGGTAATCTATCAATTTGCTAGTCTGCAAATCGTTCGGCATTATACCTTTTATCTAAGCATTTAACGTTGGCGTTTACATAATGACTGCTGCACCACCTATGAAAACAAGCACTCACGCACTGATCGATTCACATTGTCACTTAGACTTTGCTGCTTTTGATAAGGATCGTAATGATGTCATGAACAGGTGTGAAGCATTAGGTGTCTCCGACATTGTTATACCTGGCGTTACTGCAGCAACATGGGAAAATTTACTACACTTGTGTGAGCAACACACACCACATAGCAACGTGTCCTTACACTGCGCGCTGGGTATGCATCCCATCTTTTTAAGTCAACACCTTGAGGAGCACATCACACGACTCGACGCCTTGCTTGCCGCCAGAAAAGTCGTTGCCGTTGGAGAAATTGGTTTAGATTTTTTTCTACCTGAATTAGATCAAACAACACAAATCCATTTATTTGAACAACAGCTATTCCTCGCGCAAAAGCATGATCTGCCCGTGATATTGCATACAAGAAAATCCCATGACAAAACATTATCTATATTAAAAAAGCATTGCATTAGAGGCGGGATTGCCCATGCGTTTAATGGCTCAATGCAACAAGCAAGATCTTATCTGGATTTAGGCTTCAAATTAGGTTTTGGCGGCATGCTGACCTTTCAACGATCAAGAAAATTACGCCAACTTGCCAAAGAACTTCCACTGGAGGCTATTGTGCTTGAAACTGATTCACCTGACATGACTGTCGAACCACATCATGGTGAGCGTAATAGTCCAGAATACATACCTTTCGTTTTAGAGGCTCTGACTGAAATTCGCACTGAAAAAGCGCAAGAAATTGCTGCGATAACCACCGCCAATACTCGCTCTATACTCTCTATTTAAAATCATCCATTCCATGAAGAAACAAAGTCTTCAACTGCTAATGGTGTGATAGGTCGACGTACTTCAGGCCGTTGCCCTATATACACATAAGCGACCACTTTTTCTTTTTCAGATAAACCCAGCAATTGATTCACTCCATCATGAAACGCTGGCCAACCTGAACGCCAAATAGCCCCTAACCCTTGTGCTTCAGCGGCTAAAATCAAGTTTTGTGCCGCCGCGACAGCAGACCAATCTTGTTCAACATCCGGGATTTTTTCACTGTCTTTCAAACTAGCGATGACCACTACAATTAAGGGAGCACGTAAACCAATGGTTTTCATCTTATTTAAGCCACGGCCAGTCACCCCCTCCGCTTCCCTGATAGCATACAATGCGTCTGAAAACGTTTGGCGTGCTTCCCCTTCAATCGTCAAAAATCGCCATGGGGTCAAAGCACCATGGTCTGGGGCACGCAATGCCGCTTTAAACATTTCGTTAAGTTGATCTTGAGTCGGTGCCGGCTCTTCTAAAATGGCTGAAGAAACACGTTGTTGCAATACAGTTAATGCATCCATAGAAAATAGCCTATAAAAGTTGATTCAAATGTTAGTTAAGCATTATATCTTGACATTTCTACAGGTAAACTAGGCAGCATGAATATGACACAAAAAACACCTTCTACAGTCACTGCAGCAATGTTAGTGATTGGCAATGAAATTCTTTCAGGCAGAACTCAAGACGCCAACATTAAGCATTTAGGCATTGAGCTAGGCTTACGTGGCATACAACTCCAAGAAGTTCGTATTGTTGCTGACATAGAGCACGATATTGTTGATGCGATCAACGCACTGAGAAATCGCTATGACTACGTTTTCACCACGGGGGGCATTGGACCCACCCATGACGACATCACCTCAGAGTGTATTGCGAAAGCTTTTGGTGTTCCCAACACGCCTCATCCGATAGGCTTTAAATTATTGGCTGATTTCTATGCGTCTAAAGATATTGAGTTTAATACTGCTCGTCAGCGTATGGCGCATACTCCTGAAGGCGCGACGCTAATCAAAAATGAAGTCTCAATGGCGCCAGGTTATTGCATGGAGAACGTTTATGTCATGGCTGGCGTCCCTCGCATCATGCGTAATATGCTAGAAGGGATATTACCGTTATTACAAGGCGGAGCCGTTGTAAAAAGTAGCGCACTCACAACTGACTTGCCAGAAGGTTTAATCGCCGAACACCTCAAGACGTTGCAACATTCTTTTCAGGGTAAAATTGACATTGGTAGCTACCCAAAAGATCGTCAAGGCAAAAAAGGCTATATTGTTAGCCTCATTATCCGCAGCAGTGACGAAGACTCACTGTCTTCTTCCGTTAAACAACTGAAAAAAACACTCTCAGACCTCGGCGGTAAAGTCGTTGACGGTGAAGTCGGCGAAGAGGCGTTGTTTGCGACGAGTGCTTGCGACGAGTGATCATCATGACAATTGCTTATTGGTGTGTTTTCATCACTGCTCTAATGCCCTATTTATGGGCAGGCCTTGCAAAAATCTCTACACCAAATTTTAACAACCACGAACCCAGACACTTCTTAAATCAACTTGAAGGCTGGGGACAGCGAGCCAACTGGGCGCAATCGAATAGTTTCGAAGCATTTCCAGCCTTTGCTGCGGCAGTGATTATCGCTAGTCATATCGGCAATATAAACGCCAATACACTCAATAATTTCGCCTTATTATTTGTCGCTTGCAGGCTTCTTCATGGTATTTTTTATATCACCAACCAAGCGACACTCCGGTCGCTTGTTTGGTTAATTAGCATTGGATCATGGGTGAGCATTTTCATCTTATCTGCCACATAAACAAATAAAAAACACACACCACAGTACGATCAAATATACGCCAGATAATTCTTTGAAATCCATGCTTTAGCTTGACCGAGATCATCAAATACACCTAAAGCTTGACTAAAATCATGCTGCTTAGACATTTCATTTGGCACTGCCACACAGGGAACATTCGCTCCCACCGCCGCTTTCGAACCATTTTCAGTATCTTCAATAGCAATACACTCTGAAGAATCCACCCCAAGCTGTTCCATTGCCTTTAAATAAACATCTGGCGAAGGCTTGCTATTTTCAACATCATCTCCTGATACGACAACCGATAAAAAGTCATGTAAACCGTTTGACTTAATCGTTGCTTCAATACCTTCTCTTCCTGCGCCAGTCACCACGGCAATTTTAAGACCTGCCTCTTTGAAGTACTGGATAACTTCTTTTGCGCCGTCCATTAGTGGGAAGGCATCACTCGATAAAAATCGTCGAGTCGCGATATTTTTTTCATCTTCTAAGATAGATGAATCCACATTCACAGACGGGTAGTTTTTCACCATTTCAACCGCATTGGTCGACGTGGGAACACCGGCATAATTCTGCTTGTAATCATCCATCGTCAAATCTACGCCATAAGACTTCAGAACTTTCTCCCACATTTTGAAATGAGAAGGCTCAGAATCAACTAATGTCCCGTCGTGATCCAACAAAATTGCTTTAATAGTCATACATCTCCTCCATAGGTTCAACATTAAGAAAAAGGAATGCATCAAACATCTCATACTGATGCAGACGAGACAGTCTAGTTTCTCTATATGACTATCGGATGAAATAACTAATTATTAATACTTTCCAGCTCACTTCCATATTGCTGACATTCTGCAAGTAGTGCGTCTAAATGTGTTTCACCAACTTGCTCATTCGCGAGAATTAAACGGATACCAAAGGTGCCTTTATAATTCGCATAATCAACATAGGCTCCCCCACCGTCTTTCATGGCTTTACAAATGGCGATATTCAATTGACTCACCGCTTCATCTGACATAACTTTTTTGGGCTTATATCGAAACAATATATTCAAATATGCGGCTGGCGCTAACATCTCTAAACGATCTTTCTGTTCAATCATGGCGACACACAGCACCTTCATGCGTTGCAAATAATCAATTTTTTGAGCAAAACCTTGATGGCCTACTGCTTTCCAGCTTAGCCACACTTTGAGTGCGTCAGCACGTCGACCACACTGTATCGAACGCTCACCGAGATTATATTCAGCATTCGCATCTTGATGAAAAAGGTACTCACCTCCACCACCCGCCGTGCATGCTTTTAACGCACCCGCATGCTTCACTAAAATCACTGCAGCTGTGATCGGTACATTCATCAATTTATGTGCATCCCATGCAAAAGAGTCCGCTAAATGGCTGCCGTTAATCAAGTGCCTGTGTTGTTCAGAAAACAATACTGGCGCGCCCCATGCACCATCTATGTGCAACCAAATATCATACTTTTTCGCAATTTCACTACAGGCTTCGATAGGATCATAGGCACCTAGCACAGTGGTTCCTGCGGTGGCACCGATATAAAAGGGCGTATGACCAAGTGACACACTCTGTTGAATGGATTTTTCCAATGCCTCAGGACACATTCTGCCCTGCTCGTCAGATTCTACCGCCACCAAATTGTTTGTCCCAATACCCAAAAGATTCGCAGACCGTTGATTAGAATAATGCGCCTGATCAGAAACATAGGCAACTAAGGTTTTACCCTCCAAGCCTCGCGTTTTACTTTCAGGCATCACGCGATGGCGTGCTAACATCATCCCGATCATATTGGCTTGACTCCCTCCTGCAACCATCACACCTTCTCCACCAAATTCATCAAAACCCACTAACTTATTCCATTGACGGATAAGCTCTAATTCCATCAATGTCGCCACAGGGCCCACTTGGTAGGTATGCATCGTGGCATTCGTCAGGCTAGTCACCCAATCGCCAAGCAATGCGGGTTTATTCATTCCTGAATATAATAATTTAAAAAATTCAGGCCTAGAAACATCTGGACTAAATTCAAGATAGTCATGAATAGCTTGCTCCAAATCACTTGAATCACAGCCATTATCTGACAATTCTACATCAATTAATTCCTTTAACTCTAACGCAGACGGCGCATTTGATACGGGTCGATCTTTATTCGCCCATTGTTCAATCGCTCGCGACAATATCTCTAAATTATCTTGCATGGTGAAAGCTCTCGTTAAGTATTACTCTGTCATTTGACTCATAAGCTCGATAGTAAACAATCGGCAGCGAAGGGTAAATTTTACCTGTTATAAAACAAAAATGTAAACGCTTACATTATTATTTGATATGATTATTTTCTCATAGCAAAGACTCAATTTTGACAAAAAATATCATGAAGAAAACATTCAGCAAGTCGTTTACTCAACAGGAAATGATTCCTACACAAGGCATCGATGCCGCCGTTAATGTGATGCAATCTGGCAGACTACACCGCTACAATACGTTGCCGAACGAACTGAGCGAAACGGACTTATTAGAAATTGAGTTTGCGGATTATTTAGGGTTACCTTATTGCTTATCCTGCGCCTCTGGCGGCTATGCTCTGCACATCGCTTTGCGGGCGGCAGACATTGAGCCTGGGGATAAAGTCTTATGTAATGCGTTTACTTTAGCCCCAGTTGCGGGATCAATCCACAATAGTGGTGGCATACCTTTATTAGTCGAAACAGATGACAACTTATGCATAGACCTTGAGGATTTAGCCATAAAGGCCTCAGCAGATGATGTGCGATTTTTCATGCTCAGTCATATGCGTGGGCATATTGCTGACATGGACCGCATCATGGATATTTGCGAACAACATGATTTACTCTTAATCGAAGATTGCGCACACACAATGGGGGCCAGCTGGAACGGCCAAAAAAGCGGCACCTTCGGTGACATCGCCTGCTTCAGCACTCAAACCTATAAACACATCAACTCAGGAGAGGGAGGCTTGCTGTGTTGCTCGAATGATCAAATAATGGCGAAAGCGATTATTCATTCAGGGTCTTATATGCTTTTTGAGCACCACCAAGCGTCGCCTAACAAATCAACGTTTGATCACATCAAACTCAACACCCCCAATTATAGTGGCCGCATGGACAACCTGAGAGCCGCCATTTTACGACCACAATTAGCGGGCCTCGACCAACAATGTGTCCGTTGGAATGAGCGTTATGCCGTATTAGTCAACATTCTGGGGCTATCCCCTGTTATTTCACTCGTTCAACGACCTAAGAAGGAAGAATTTGTTGCGAGTTCTATCCAGTTTTCATTACCCTCAGCCAGCGTTAACGAGATTGAAAACATTATATGTCAATGCCAAGAACGCGGAGTGACATTGAAGTGGTTTGGCAACAACGAACCCGAGGGCTACACCAGTCGTTATGATAGTTGGCAATATATCAACGGCATGCCCACACTACCCAAAACTCAAAAAATATTGTCAACATTGTTAGACATGAGAATTCCTCTCACTTTTAGCCATGACGATTGCAAATTGGTTGCCGAAATTATTTGCGACGTTGTCGAGGAAATACTCACTTAGGTTTCATTTAATATATTCAACACCTCAACCAAGTTATTTAAGTGATCACTTTCTAAGCGCTGCAATAAGACTTTTGAGCGTTGGTTTAGCGTGTCAGATGCATCTATAAACACTTTTTCACCTGCTTCAGTGATTTTTACCAAACTTTCTCTGGCATCTCTTGGATTCACTTGCTTTTCGATTAAGCCAATTTTCTCCATGGGTGTTAGCATTTTAGTGATCGCTGAAGCACTTCGTTGCATTGACTCAGCCAAATCAATTCGTCGAGCAACCTTGTTAGTCGCACTCATCAAGTGTTGCAGCACGAGGTACTCAGTAAAAGCAATGCCGTGAATGGCTCCAAAACTTAAATCAACTTTCTTGGTTAACGATGTACTACTAATCCACAGCTTAGTGATAGCGGATGCTTGATTCGATTGCACGTGCATAATGTTCTCTTTTTTACTTTCTATATACTTGAAAGGTGAAGTATATAGAAAGTAAAAACCTTTTCAAGCCTTCTCAATCAATGTTGACACGTGTTTCTCAATGCCTTGAGACACGCATGCATCTCAAGGCATAACAATTTAAAGATGTACTGCTGTGCCAGAAATAACAATACCGCCTTGATCTGGGATGTGCACGGTTAGCTTACTTGGCCTTCCCATCACTTCTCCTTGCTTAAGGGTGATCGTTTTTGGCACAGTGATCAGGCCGGCATCTCTGAGGTAGCCTCCTAATGACGCTGCTGCCGAACCTGTCGCCGGATCCTCAACTACCCCTCCTATCGGGAAAGGGTTTCGAGAATGAAAGCACGCATCACTTTCACGCCAGATCAATTGCAAGGTCACCAAATCATTGGCTTGCATAATAGCCTTGAGGTTTTCAAACTCATACGACAAATTATCCAAGCGCTCTTTGGTAGATACCGCCAAGACTAAATGCCAGTTTCCCGCATGAGCGACAGCTGGCGGAATAGATACATCTATATCATCTCTACACCAATCGAGCGCTGATAAAACACGATCAAGTAAATCGTCAGATGCCAACTTAAATTTCGTATCAATCGATGTCAACGAGGCTTGCTTATAGCCGTCGGTAGACTCTACTTGTACTGGAATTTTCCCAATTTTTGTCTCTAACTGATAGACACCATCACCCGTAGACTCACCCAACACAACACCCGAAGCAATCGTCGCATGACCACAAAATGGAATTTCAATTTCAGGGCTAAAATAACGTATGATGCGACTCCTTCCGACGCTCGGAGCAATAAAGGCGGTTTCTGAGAATCCTACTTCAGCCGCAATTCGCTGCATTTCTTCCGAACTGGGCAATTGATCACCCACCCATACGCCTGCTGGATTGCCTCCTTCAGGCGTTTTAGTAAACGCTGAAAGACGGCTTAATGTGCCTGTGTTCATATCTCTTTTTCCTATTTATATTAACTGATGTGTATTGAGTACATTCAATATATGATGTGCGAAATAAATTATAAATACTTTAATATGCACATATAATGTTTTTTTATGCACATCAAAATCAATCATTTTATTAACGAAATCAGCCATGAACTGGAATGACCTTAAATACTTTTTAACCCTTGCAAGAGAAGGATCTGTGAGTGGTGCCGGCAAGGTTTTAAATGTCAAACACACCACCGTCGCACGACGCATTCAAGCCCTAGAAAAAGACCTTAACACACGTTTATTCGATCGTTCCCGGCAAGGTTACTCCATGACACAAGCCGCTGAAAATCTATTTGACGACGTTTTAGCGCTCGAAGACAAAGTTCGCCATATCGACAATGTCGCCTCCAATCAAGACACCGCACTAGCAGGCCCACTTAAACTCACAACCGCACATGAATTTGCTAATCGCATGATCATTCCTTCATTAGGAGACTTTAGTCGCGACTTCCCTAACATTGACTTACAACTCTTGATGACCAGCAGCTTAACAGACCTCGCCTCCATGGAAGCCGACATCGCCATTCGTTTAACCGAAAATCCACCCGATTATTTAATCGGCCGTGAACTACTCAAAATCAAGCACGGTGTATATGGAACTCAAGAATCTTTTGATAATTTATCCAACAAAGTCGACACCATTTTATTTCGCAGCGAGCCTGACAATCCTAGCTGGACGGCCTCTTTTTCGAATACTCGCACCGTTTTAAGAGTCAGTGATATTGGCGCGATGGCATCCGCCATTAGAAATGGCATAGGAATAGGTAGAATGCCCTGCTACGTGGGGGACACAGAACCTACATTCTTGCGGCTAGACTTAGAACTTGAACCATCCAAATGGGGAGTGTGGATGCTCAACCATGTCGATTTACGCGCGACAGCCAGAGTCAGAGCTTGCAAAGAATTTCTAGCAACTCTCATTGAAAGTCAGCACACCCTCATTGAGGGGAGCAACTCTCGCTATTACGAAAATAGCTAAAGGTCACACTGACACTCATTAAGCATCACCTACTCACTTTTTTCCGCATAGTAATTATAAAAATGTTTCGCCGTTCTGCCACTTTTGGTCGCACGACCCATGGCAAACAGTTTGGCCGCTTCATGCAAAGCCGCTCGATCACCTTGAAAATCAGGGAAGTAGCTATCTACAATATCGAGATAAGCTGCCATATTTTGTGGATGAAAGGACAGCGACAAACCGAATCTGTCAGATAAAGAAATCTTTTCCTCAACCGCGTCAGAATAATGCAGCTCTCCGTTGACAATTTTGGTACCGTCATTATCACGTTGATATTCAGGCAACAGATGCCGACGATTTGACGTTGCATAGAGAATGACATTTTGCGGCGGCAACTCCACGGAACCATCCAACACCGTTTTCAATGCCGTATACGTATGTTCGTTGTCATCGAATGAAAAATCATCGCAGTAAATAATAAATCGTTGAGGCAGATCTCTTATGCCATCAACAATATCCGGCAAGTGATATAAATCATGCTTAAACACCTCGATCAAGCGCAAACCTTGATGCTTGTAGGCATTAAGAACGGCTTTGACAATAGACGACTTGCCTGTTCCTCTCGCACCCCAAAGCAAAGCATTATTGCACGGTTTTCCTTGAAGAAATCGTTCGGTATTTCTCAACAATTCCTGTTTTTGGCGATCGATTCCAACAAGTGCATCTACTCCAATAGGGTCTAAAGCAACGACAGGTCTCAAATACCCTTTTTGCTGCCGCCAAATTGCTGCATAGGTTTTATTCCAATCTATATTCATGATTTTTTACTATTGTTATACACTGACAAACTACATACGATTGTAGCGCGCTTAAACATTAAAAAGCCCGTTTTCATTTTCAAATCACCGGAAATAGAAAACCAAACATGATTAATACACTTGCAATTAGCAACTACCGCTCATTATTGAACATTATCATTCCCTTTGGGAATCTAACCGTCATTACCGGAGACAATGGCAGTGGTAAATCGAACCTTTATAAAGCACTTCGATTACTGGCCGAAACCGCGCAAGGTGGCGTTATCAATTCACTCGCCAAAGAAGGAGGACTCTCTTCGACACTATGGGCCGGTCCAGAAAAAATATCTAAACGCATGCTATCTGGAGAAGTAAAAGTTGAACCAACCCATCACTCAAAAGCCTCACGCTTGCGTCTAGGATTTAGCGGGGAAGACTTTGGTTACGCCATTTCTTTAGGGTTTCCAACACCTGAATCGCTCGGACCAACAGCCTTCGGACTTGACCCAGAAATTAAACGCGAGTGCATTTGGAAAGGTGACGTATTCAAAAACAACCGCCTATCAATCGACCGCTCTGGAGGCCTACTAAAGTCACGACCAGATAAAGAATGGAAAATCCTATCCCAACATGCCAATAAGTATGAAAGTATTTTTATTCAAGCTTCTGACCCAATACATGCACCTCAGATAGCTTCATTGAAAGAGCATATCAAAAGCTGGCGCTTCTATGATAACTTCAGAACTGACTCAGAAGCCCCCGCACGGTTACCGCAATTAGGCACCCGAACACCCGTCTTACACAATGATGGTCATGACTTAGCAGCCGCTTTGCAAACCATCATTGAAGTAGGCGATGTGGATGCATTACACACGGCCATTGACGATGCATTCCCGGGGTCACAGCTGGCAATTGATGTTCAGCCAGACGGAAGATTCACCATCAGTTTGCAACAAGAAGGGTTACTCAGACCTCTATCAGGGGCTGAACTTTCAGATGGCACACTCCGCTACTTACTCTTAGTTGCTGCCATCCTGACACCAAGACCACCACCATTGATGGTGTTGAACGAACCAGAAACTAGCTTGCACCCTGACTTGTTACCCGCCTTAGCCAAACTCATTATCCAAGCATCAGACACCATGCAAATTTGGGTGGTGTCTCATGCTAGTCGATTAATTTCAGGCCTAGAAAAGTCCGACACATGTCACAGCATTCACTTAGAAAAAAACTTAGGTCAAACACAAGTGCATGGCCAGGGCATGTTAGACGAACCTCTCTGGCATTGGCCTGATAAAAAATATTAGCCAACGAAGTTTGATTTCGCCAACTACTTTAGCGGCAAATAAATATGTGTCACTAATTCATTTTCTGGCACTTCTGGGAAAAAGTTCAAATAATGAAAAAAACAGGGAAAATCACGTGTTTCTTCATCGTTTTCTGGCAACCATTGCCCATAAAGATAATGCACTTTCTCCCCCATTAAATCATGTGAGCCTTTATGCTTAATCACAGCGCACCTACCGGATGGAATCACCTTATTCACAATGCCTTGCTTATTTTCAGGTACTTTTGATAGCACTGCCCCGCAAATATCAAACCTAAACTTGGCTGCTTTCACCGTTTTGGGGTCATCATACGCTAAACCATAGGTATGACTGCTTTCTACCGGAGATAAACCACTGTCTTTGCGCCACTCCATAAATGTTTGCACTGAGTCATTTAATAAACCAACATCTCCACGATGCTCTAAAACAGCGACTTGTGTTTCGTTAAATTCAACAATATTAACTTGCATGATATGAGTTCCTCGATAATTGATTGGGATATATTTTTCATACCAAGAAGACCACTTAGGTTGACGCCGAAATTCTGAAGGCGTTTGCTTAAATGTCTTTTTAAATGCACGTGAGAATGATTCAGGGTTTTCAAACCCTGCATCCAATGCCACATCAATCACTTTACAGTCTTGATGGAACACCAACTGATAAGAGGCTCTTTTCAACCTCATCAATTGTATGTATTTAAAAACACTAATACCCATCAACGCAGAAAATTGCCTATGGAAATGATATTTTGAAAAATGCCCCACCTGGCTTAACTCATCAATGCTGAGATTGTCATCTAAGTGCTCAAAAATATAATCGCAAATAATCTCGAATCGTTTAGTGTATTTCGTTTTTACATTGTTCATCTATGCACCCCTTGGCTCAAGAGAATAATGCTTGTGAATTACATCAACATCATGACTAAAGTTGCTGTGTTGATCACGTGATTAGCGTTTGAGATATTAATTTTCGACGTATATACACCAGCGCTAGCAAGCAAAACGTCGGAATTGTCATCACTAACAACACCCAAATGACACCCGACCACCCAAAACGAAATAGCAACCAACCGGCGAAAAATGAGGCCAATGCTTGAAAACCGAACACAAAGAAATCGTTACATGCCTGAACCTTGAAACGTTCATTGCCTTCATACGCTTTTGGGAGCATAGCCGTTGAGGTCACAAATAAAATATTCCAACCTAGGCCAAGCAAGACTAATGCCCACCAATAATGCATGATTTCATGGCCCTGAAAAGCGAAAAAACTCACCACAACATAAACTAAGAGCCCCAACAATAAACACAGAATTTTATTCACTCGCACAATCAACATGCCAGTGACCAACGATGGCAAAAACATCGCAAACATATGTGATTGAATCACCCATTTAGTGGAATCCAATGAGTGGTGTTGAAATTCATGCATGCTGATAGGTGTGGCGGTCATCACAAGCGTCATTACGCCAAAACCGATGGCTCCAGAACTCGCCGCTATAATAAACGCTGGTTTTGTGATTATTTCCAATAAGGGCCTGCCAGTATTTGTGTTTTCTTGTTGTTCTATAACAGGGTTTTTAAACAACATTAACAACACTAATGTGATGATTTGCACCCCCACAAACAGCAAGAATGAGCCTGCATATCCGTGCGGCGCTGCTACTAAATCTTTGCCAAGAACACCGAGCTGAGGCCCCACATAGGCGGACAATAAGCCCGCCAGCAATGCCAACGATAAACCACTGGCTTGCTGCTTTTCATCGCGAGCACTTTCTAAAATAGCAAAACGACCTGTCTGCATAAAAGCAATGTTGACGCCAATGCCAGCCGATGCAAATAAAAGCGCTGTGAAACTCACATTTTGTGCTGCCCACATGGCTAATAACGCGCTTGCCATCGACACAAACACGGCAAACATCATACCGAGCTTGCGCCCAATCTTTTGCATCAACATAGAGGCCGGAATAGTCGCCAATGCCGTCCCAACCACCATCACAGCAAGCGGCAATGTCGCTAAACTTTTCTCAGGCGCAATATGCGTCGCTAACAAACCGCTGACCAATAGCATCAACGAAGCACACGACATGCTAAACGCCATTACCAGCGCCATGATATAAATATTACGAGGAAGCTTTAACATGTTATCTACCGACTGAGGTGTTATAAAACGGCAGTATCACATAAGCTTGGAATCAAGTGTCGAATAGTTTGTTATCCTTTTGTTAAGTGAAAAGTTGTAAGCCATCGAGTTTAAATTTCATGACATATCTAAATCTATTCCCATGCTTCTCATCATCTTTTTTGGCTTAAGAAACTGTATTAACTCAAAATCCATCTCAGACATGTGCAACCAGTCACAATCATTATCGGCTAGTAACTGAACATAACCACACGTTGGTATATTTTTTATATTAGCTGAACTTAACTCATTACAGAAATCGGTTAAGGCAGGATTATGTCCTACAATGACTACATCAGAAACGGAGTCACTCAATGTTCGACAAAATTGATGAAGGCGCTTGCTATCAAACGTATACAACGCGTCATCAGTTTGCCATTGCACATCGACGTTCGGTAAATGCTGATTTAACCGTTCAATGGTTGAGTGCGCCCTAACCGCAGGACTGCAAAAAACATTCGAGAAGTGACAACCAGCTGCATAGATATGTGATGCCATCAATTGGCAGGTGCGAATACCTCGCTTATTTAATGGTCTTTGAACATCTGAAAGAAGACTGTCTTCCCAACTTGACTTAGCATGCCGAATAAGATGTATTTTTTTCATCGACTAAATAGTACAAAAAAGAGAATTCTCTATATTTAATGAATCATACATACTTTTGCCTAACGTATCTTTTTCGCAGCAAAAACATATTGAAAGGTTCGAAAATCATAGTCACTATAAGGCAATTTATTTTCTTCACACAATGTCTCTAAAGACTTCAAAAGTGTCGATCTTTCTTGCGCACGCTTCATCCAGCCTCGGGTATTTTCGTAACTAATACGTTGCATGCCACTCACCTCTAGATCTAAACCTTCGAGCAAAGTAATAAAAGATTTTCGTGTAAAAAAACGCAGGTGAGTTTTATCCATAATTCCTTCATCTTTATACTCCCACTCACCACCTAATACCTGTTGCATAATGGACCAATGCTGAACATTGGGAATGCATGCAATGATATATCCGCCTTTTTTCAGCAAGGCTAAGTGCGTCGGCAATGATTCTTCTGGTTGAGTGAGGTGCTCAATAACATCACCATAAATCAGCGCATCATAAGGCGCTTGCTTCATTGTTTGATTTGGCCTTAGTTGATTAGCATTCATCTTCCATGCTTGATCTAACATCGTTTTAGCATGTGCTAACGCTGGTTCAAAAACATCAACGCCATGCCAAACTGTCTTCGTATTTTCCTGCTTATAGCGATGACCTAACATACCCCCCGAACATCCAAACTCCAAAACTCTCTCCAAGCCTTCTGGAATGTTTTGCAACAATCTTTCATTACAAAATAAATAATACTTTTTTAATGCTTCTTCGGTCATATCACTTTATTACAAAAAAATACGTTAAAATGAGTCTAACGAATAATATCTAAAATTCATATTTTATAGCGCATATACAAGCATTCTTTAATGACACAACAGGGTCAATCAAACTCATGGCAAGAAGGAATTGCCTTCATCATCGAAACGCGCGAACACACAAACCTACCAATGGTGATTGAAAACATCGATCGCTGTTTACCAAAAGGTTGGGAAATTTGGTTTTTTCATAGCAAAGATAATGATCAATATATTGATGACAATTGTATAAAGCAATTTTCCAGAAACTATAAAAAAATCCTTTTAGAAAAACCTATTCAAAGCCTTAACGATTACAACGAGCTTCTGCTTAACAAAAGCTTTTGGCACAATTTCTCTCAAGAAAACATACTTTGCTTTCAAGTTGATACCTTAATCAATATTAAACAAAAAAAACTTCTTAAAGAAATTTGTGATTATCATTACGTTGGCGCGCCATGGTCAGACGGTATTTTGCGCCGATGGAGCGACCTACCAACATTAGGTGGCAATGGAGGTTTTTGTTTTAGCAAACGTTCACAAAGAATAAAAGCCTTATCTGAGTGCAGCTTCTCAACCAAGCAAAAAGACCACCCTTCAATCTATATCAACGAAGATATTTGGTTTTCAAAAGCATTCGTCGATATCAAGGCAAAGCTTCCCAGCAGAGAAACGGCGCAAACGCTGCTAGTCGAAAGTAGTTTCTCTAAAAAACCCTTTGCAGTGCACAAGCCTTGGAGCTACGTTTCTCCAACCGAATTGACACAGCTATACCAAGAAATCCCTCAACTCACAGAATTGCATATGGGATGTGTCGCTCCAGTAAACATGATTCCCTGCTCGCCTAAACCTGAAGAATGTATTTATAATGATAGCACTCGAAAAGCACTCTTAAACTATGCTCGAGATCACATTCATAGTGATAATTTTTACTTCGCTGATAAGGCATTACAGATCAGCCACAGTTATTTTCCTGATGATGCAAAAACACTGAATTTACAAGCCATGTTAGGGTATTCCATTGGTGCTCATGACCAAGCATTGAATTTTGCTGAACTAGCATTAAAACGACAACCCCATTTTAAAAAGGCGCAAGACAACTACAAGCTCATTAAAAAGCACGCAGCACACACCAAAGCTTCCCAAACATCCACTGAAGAACGATTCCTTCTTCTTCATTCCTTAGGCAAAGGGTTTGCTTATGATCTTCTCAACTTAGCAGCACACCAGCTCTTGGCTGAGGTACTGAATAGAAAACTGGTGATCTACTGGGGGAACAATAGCTGCGTTGACTCACACGCTAATGAGAATATCTACACAACACTATTCAAAGACCCGGACAATACACGACTAAAAGACATTGTTAGCTACCAAGCCGATGTATTTCCACACCACTGGAAAACAACACCACTCCATGAATTCAAGAGAAGAACAAGTTGGCTGGACAAAACCAATGGCCAGCGTTATTGCATAAGCAATATAGCTTTTTTTAATAAAACTGAAAAACTTGTGATTAGCACTGAACTAGCTGACATTCCGCTCTTGAAAACTTGGCTCCCACTCAATCATGACTACAAAAAACTTAGCGTTGAAGAAGTATTCCAAAGAACATTAAAAACTGTATTCAAGCCAAAAAAAGTTTATATAGACAAAGCAAACGATCTCATTAAACAATCATTCCAAGAACAAGATTACATTGCGTTTCACTTACGAGCCTATGATACAGACACCGGAAAAAAAGGCGCATTCCCAACTAACAGCAACGACCAAATTCTCTCTTTCGTTGACCAACACCCGAAAAACACACCACTATTTTTAATCACAGATGATCACGAAATTTTGGCCGCGATGAAGAAAAAATACGGCTCTCGATTATTCACTTTTGGAGGTGTTTTATTCAAAGACTCAATTCAAGGCTATGACAATAAAACGTCCCTAAAGAACACCCAAAAAAGCCTAGTTGAAATGCTTGTCGTGCAAACAGCTAAATACTTTTATGGCAGTGAATATTCATACTTTGACTGCTGTATTGATTTCCTAAGACCAAAAACACAAAGCTTCAAACAGACTAATTCAATGCTTAATTACCTTAACCCACCCATCATTGAACAAGAGAATATTACGTCATGCGGAAATGATTAGTCTCAGGTCAAAGGTACGCATCTACCACTTCTAACAAATCTCCATAAACGAGACGAGCCTTAACATGCTCAATCATTGCACCCTGTTCTTTTTGGTTGATTTTTTTGCTATGAAAAGAGGACTGCTTTCCACCTGATAATGATGGTGAGCCCAAGCTTTTCTTCAAAGCAATTGATTGCTTACTCAAATCATCAATATCATCACTCAGTGAAGCCATAACGTGATGATAATCACTATTACACTTATCTATTATGATCGAGGTCTCTCGGACAGGATCCTGAATAAAATCTTCATAATAGACAACATGCTTTTCATTCTTCCACTGCCTAAAACTTAATAAACCATCGCAATATTCATCTAAATAGCTTTGATAATCCTCTGTACCTTCCTGAACACAATGACTCGGAACACATTCTTTAAAGTCTCTTAACATAAAAATAGTGAAAACATCTTCGTTATCGTGTTTAGCCACAGCACCAAAGTCATGATGTTTAAGAATTTGCACTTTATTTTCTAATTCAAAACCACTTAAATGCTTAGAAAAACTTTCTAAATGTGGCTTCTGATTTACCAAGAACGTTTTAAAACCATATTGCAGACAATAATTCAAAAAAACACTTCCCGATCGCGGAAAGGACAGTAAAAGTAGCTTTGTATATTTCTTTTTAAGGTTCATATGATTCAGTGATTCGCGGAGGCATCTGTATACGCAACACTTTACTTAAGTCAGAAGAGATTACGCTGCCTGATTATAAACAGTAAATATCGGAATCGCTAATTTCAATAATAAAAGTGACAATGATTCACAGAATACTGAACCTCCATATTTGATGCAAGAACTCACCAAACTCGAAGATTCGCTCACGCATCTACTCGCGTCCTATCAGTTTTATGATCATGCCATTCGTGCCATGACATCACCGAACTATCACGATGAATCAGATTCCAACAACTGGCATTTGGGGGTTGTTTTTGAATCAGCAATAGCTAACTGAACAAAGCAAACAGCTAATCACGGAACTTCGATTCATTCAGCAAACGATTAAGCGTTAATGCAATCAATACAACAAAGCCCNNGGGCTTTGTTGTATTGATTGCAATGGATGTCCCTCTTATTCGATTTACTTGAGAACTATATCTCCTTCATCATTTATATACGAACTTGGTTGATAATGAATATAAAAAACTGATAATTCATATATTTTCGCTCTTGTGAAAGTAGAAATAATGAACTTCCACAACAACTTAAAACCATAAAAATTCTCTATAAATTTTGAAGGTTTTCTTGAACCAAAGGTCAACTCTAATTCATATATAGTTTTTTTAACATATTGTCGATTCTTTTCTTCAGTAGAAATCACTATATAGCCATTCCTGTTTGCCATTTCTTTCATCTTTTTTACAGATAATTCATAAATCGAAATTGTGTCTTGAGTCATTTAAAAATCCCCTCCATCAGGCCCGCCCAAACCGTTATCAAATAAACATTTTAGCCAAACACTGTAAGCCAAAATATAGCAAGCAGTACCAAGAGCTGCTCCTCTACTTTTACATAATGCCACAGCAGCTTTTCTAGTTTCTTCACAATCTTCACCTCCCCCCGGACATTGTCGTGGTTGTTCAGGGAAACCTTTTATCGGAGACATTTCGCTAGGGTCATTCCATTTTGGCCCACCACCACCCGGCCATGTAGGGGTTGGCCAACCCGGCTTCCATCTCGGAGGGTTTGTAGGATAAATTGGTGGAATAGGCATAGGGATTGGCCCTGGCATAATCATTTGTAAGCCAGAGGGGTCTGTCCAGAAAAGTGGGTTTCCACCCACATAGCCAAAGGTATTGATTCCACCTTGCAACCCAATCGGATCACTTGTCAGATAACGACCCACACCAGCATCATAATACCTATTCCAATTATAGTGTAACCCTGTTTCCTGATCATAATATTGCCCCGGAAAACGGTGATTATTTGTCACTTGTTGAGTTTTGATATTCGCCTCACCAAAAGCTTCATATTCTGCCTCCCAAGTGATTTCATTATCTTCATTGATCAACTGTTGCGGTGTTTTTAAGTGGTCATTGATATAGTATTGCAGTTTAGTATTTACAGCTCCATTATTAGTTTGCATTTCACCTAAAACTTCAACTTCTGCAAGGTTTACTGGCAGCCCTGAACCATTTAGTTGGACTCTCACATAACGACCGTTTGCATTAGTAAAATTTATATCTACGTAATCACCTATTATTTCTCCAGCATGAAAGACCTTATCAACCTTAGGGTCAGCCAAGTGAGTACTTAATAAGTGTGCTCCAAAAGGCACATCACTGATTAAAACATAAAAGTCAGACAACCAAACAGAGCAACAATCGACCCTTTTATGAATTCTGACACTTTGTATATCTGCTTGCCCATCAAGATCAACTTGCCACCATGGTTGATTTTCATTGGTCGTATGAGTCGAATCATTAAAAAAGCCATTCACTGCTCTATCAGCCGTCCATCCGACTGCAGTGCTGCTCTGTGAAGCTTGTTTACCATGAGAGATATTGATATCAGAAGATACACCGCCTTGTGATGAAGGACTCTCTTGATGAGCAAACGTTGCCACTCTCTCTCCATCAGAATAAATGTACTCTTGATTAAATTCAGTTATTGAAGGTTCAACATTTAATATTTCAACTTCAGCAAGGTTAACTGGTAAGCCAGACCCAGTTAACTGAATCCTGACATACCTGCCTGAACCGTTAAAAACGAAATCTGTGAAATTTGAGCTAATATCTGCTACGTGGAAAATTTTATCTACCGACGGATTAGCAAGCAACTCATCCAATGATTGCGAACCAAATGGCGCATCACTGACCAATACATAGAAATCTGAAAGCCATACTGAGCAACAGTCTGATCTCTTATGCACTCTTACAGTCTGTATTTCTGACTGACTCCCTAGATCTACTTGCCACCATGGTTGGTTTTGATTGACAGTATGGGTCGAATCATTGAATGCTCCATTTACAGCTCGATCAGCTGTCCATCCGACAGCAGTTGAACTTTGCTCGGCAATTTTATTTAAAGCGATATTTGTAGGTAAAACAGGCTCACTAAAGCCGCTTTCCGCAATCATATTGCCCACAAGGTCATAATGATACAGCGTGATTTCTCCACCAACTATTTTGCGTGTGCGCAGCTGCTGACTGTTGTAGAAGTATTCACCGACCACTTGGCCATTCATGCTAATGGAGCGAATACGCCCTGCATCATTGTAAGCAAAAGAACGCCCTTCACCGTCTTGTAGCGTTCTACCGGAAGGGTCTAGGCTGATGGTTTGGCCATTAATCGTTTCAATGCGGTTTGATTGATTGGTGTAAGTGAGCGGCGTGATTTGTGTGCTGCCGTTATCATCTTCGCTTTCTTCTAGACGGTTGCCATTGGCATCGTAATCAAAACCTCTGGTGAGTGTTTTAATGGAATCGAGTTCTTCAGTGAGACGATCTAAGGCATCGTATTGATAATCAGTGTCATACAAATTGTCGAGCGATTGTTCTCTAAGAATGTTGCCATTGGCATCATAGGTGTATTGACGGCTATATTCATCCGTGTTTCCGGTGTTTGAGACTTGATGATCCGTCAAACGACCTTGTTGGTCATAGTTTTTAGTTTGCGTTAAGCCACTGCCATAGACTTGTTCTGTCCACAGACCATCCGCGCGGTAGTTTCGGCTGGTGATCAGTGGTGTTTGTGTACCTTGGGTGTCCGTTGTGGTAGTGCCAATCAAACGGCCAATCGCATCACGCTGGTAATTGACCACGCGACCACTGGGATAGGTCATTTGAGTGAGTCGGTTGGCATCATCATATTGATATTGGGTCAAAAAGAATTGACCTAATT
>JBOEGT010000020.1:0-51130 GCA_050633585.1 Arenicella sp. | reverse complement strand
TTTTGAAGCTTTTATTGAAGGAATCATGGGTGTTTTTGATGCCATCGCAAGCATATTTAGTTTTTAGACATGATACTCATAACAAGAAAAATCAGAAGTGGACGCGCTAAAGCGCGCCTCTGCTGTGGGCGTTAACTCTCTTAGAGAAGATCATGAAAATATTTAAGAAACTATTTGGAACTAGAGAAAAGATTGATTGGGACAAGATAAAGGAATCATTAGGACCCAAAGTTGAAGGTTTAAAACGCCCAGCGGTAAGGCTGAAAAAGACGTCTAAAAACAAAAATACTAAGTTCGGTGGAAAACCATTTGTTGATAAAAATGATTTTGAATGGCCAAGAAGCAAAGGAAAGCCAATGGCTTTTCTTGCCCAAATAGACTTGTTTGAAATTTCTAGCGTGCATCATTACGACTGGCTTGCCGATAAGGGCTGATTGTTGTTTTTTTATGATGTAGTTGAGATGCCTTGGGGTTTCGACCCAAAAGACCGGGGAGGTTGGACTGTACTGTATCATTCCGAGCCAAATGGTTACGTCGAATACCCACTGGACTTAGATGACGAATGGAAAATTAAAGAAATATTCATTGAGCCTGTACTAGTTCAAATACTCCCAAATTACGACGATCCTAGTGTTGAGAAACTAGAACTATCTGATGAAGAAGTTGATGCATATATTGACCTTAGTGATTGTGACGACGAACCGTCCCATCAAATAGGTGGTTACCCGTCACCTGTCCAAGGCAATTATATGGACCTAGAATCTCAACTGGCATCCAATGGCGTTTATCTCGGTGGTTTTGGAGGTTACGAAAGCGAGGAGGCAAAAAAGTTAGAGCCGGGTGCTAAGGAATGGAAACTGTTATTTCAATTTGATAGTGATGATGAGTTGGATATTATGTGGGGCAATTGTGGGATGGTATATTTTTGGGTGCAGGAACAAAAATCTAAACTTAACCAATTTGATAATAGCTGGTTAATACTCCAGTGTTCCTAGCAAGAGTTAACAAGTTTGTCAAAAGGACGCTCCTGTCGCCGCGCCTTTTACAAATGCGTTATGAGTATTAAGATCTAATGGCAATTAACAAAAAAGGTAGTAGAAAGATCGTCGTTGATGATGTCGAGTTTCGTTGGCGAGCCAGCGGAAATGATGGATGGATTACTGTCATTATCTGGCCAAATGCGAACGATAACTCCAAAGTCGTAGGAGACGTAAAATATCATCATGACTGGCATGAGGTTGGTGAAGGGCAATTTTCGTCTAGAAGCCAACTTATAGTGACAAACCGAATGATTCGAGAAATAATTTTAAGTGTCGGTGTCAAAGAAATACTGACTAATAAAGGCCAAATCAATATTGGCTCTATTGAAAAAATATATGATGTCAAGAACGCAGTAAGGAGCTTGATAGGTGTATAGTCTTAAATAAACTCATACAAGCAAAGTAACGTGGGTTCCTCAGGTTTTTTAGATGTTATACAGTTTAGGAGACACCGATGTCGATAGAAATCCGTCAACTGACACCTAGTGATATTGAGTTAATGAACGCCTTGCTGATTCACTTCGGCGAAGTGTTTAATGATGCGAATACTTACACTAAGAAACGCCCAAGAGCGGATTATTTGAAGCATTTACTGAGTGGCGATTCTTTTATAGCGCTTGTTGCGCTGGACGGTAAAGAGGTCGTCGGTGGTATTGCAGCCTACGAGTTAAAAAAATTTGAGCAAGAGCGCAGTGAATTTTATATATACGACCTTGCTGTGTCCTCCGAACATCGACGAAAAGGAGTGGCAACGGGGTTGATTCAAACATTAAGGTCAATTGCCGCTGAAAGAGGAGCCTATGTCATTTTCGTACAGGCAGAAACTGACGCCGAAGACGAGCCGGCTATTGCATTATATAGCAAGCTAGGGATGCGCGAAGATGTAGTACACTTTGATATTCTGGTCAATCCAAGCGATGAAACTAAATGACAAAGCATATCAATTTGCGCCTTTAGCGCTGGGACGTAATAAAGTTGCTCTGTTTATTGAGGCGTTATGCGTGACATACAAACTAAAAATAGGAGAGAAATATGTCAGATTGTATTACCACTTTTTTTGATGCATGGCAGATAGAGGAAGCTGAGCTTCGACTTGCCAAAATAAATAGCTCAGTGACCGAATTTATAGAGTATGACGACCCTCGTACTCCCGAAACTGTCAAAGGTGTCGCAGCATTAAATAACTACGTCGGCATGTTTAGTGCAAATGCTCCGGGTTGGTCAGCAAAAGTTATTAAAAGTAACACAGTGGCTGGAGTCACCCGTGTTACTGTCGCTTTCGGCGGAAAAGGGGCCGATGGCTCTGAACAAGTTCAACTCGGCCAGTATTTTGTAGAAAAAGGCGGAGATCTAGTATCCCGAATGGTTGGGTTTGTTGGGACGGGTGAGCCAGATTAAATTTGCTCGTTGGAGTACGCATTATAAACTGCTGGGAAAAGGGTGATTTAAATTCACCTTTATGTAGAGTCTGATAAGTATTAGTGTTCAGGAGGTGATATGAATATTCGTTTTATGACGGAAGCTGATGTGCCGAAAGCTGCTTTAGTGCATCAATTAGCCTTTGTAAGGCAGCAGAACTCGCTGGAATGGCTGCAGTGTAGCTTAAATGCTTTTCCTCGTTTTTTCAGTTTTGTCGCTGAGTTAAACAATGAAGTTGTAGGCTATATTCTTTGGGCACAAAAAAGTGGCTTTAGACATGAAGTCATCCTTGAACTAGAACAATTAGCGGTATTACCTGAATCACAAGGAAACGGAATTGGTCGAAAGTTAATTGATGAATCGCTACCATTGGTGAAAGAGCAATTGGTTCTGAAAAGTGCAACCTTAAAGCATATAGTGGTAACGACTCGAGCAGATAATGTTGCTCAAAGGTTATATAAAAGCACATTGGGGGCTAAAGTAGAAACCACTATATCTAACCTATACTCTGCTGATGAGGTAATAATGATTGCACGCAATGTCAATTTCTAAATACAGTAAAATTTTTTGGTGAACTGTCATGATCATTGATCATATAGGAATTACTGTGTCTGACATGCCAGTGAGTTTGGCATTTTTTACTAAGGCGCTCAAACCTCTTGGTATTGAGTTAGTGGCTGAAGATAATGGCTGGGTAGGGTTTGGTAGAGATGGAAAAGCAGAATTTTGGTTTGGGCTTGATGAGCCTGTAACGACTCGGATGCATATTGCTTTTGCCGCTAAAAATAGGGAGCAAGTTGATCAGTTTTATCAAGCTGCGATTGATGCTGGAGCAAAAGATAATGGTTTGCCAGGAGTAAGAGAACAATATCACCCCAATTATTATGGCGCGTTTGTCATTGGTCCAGATGGACACAATATAGAAGCGGTATGTCACAATGAAGAATAACATGGCTAATAGTCACATCATGAAGGTGAGCAATGTCTGAATATTATGCAAAAGTAGTCTGGCGTCGTGGGACCGACGAAAAGTATATCGATAATGAGTACAGTCGTGGGCATGAGTGGGCGTTTGATGGAGGTGTGACTGTTGCTGCTTCTTCGTCTCCACATGTGGTGCCTTTGCCTTATTCGGTTGAGGCTAATGTGGACCCTGAAGAAGCTTTTGTTGCTGCATTATCAAGTTGTCACATGTTGTTCTTTTTATCTATCGCCGCAAAAAGAAAGTTTGTTATTGATCAATATTTAGACAACGCGGTAGGTGTGATGGAAAAAGGCCTTGATGGAAAAATATCGATGACTAAAGTGACCTTATGTCCAGACATCAAATTTTCTGGTGATAAAAAACCTACACGTGAACAAGTCGAGAAAATGCACCATCAATCTCATGAGCAATGTTTTATTGCTAATTCAGTCAAAACCGAAGTGACGGTTGATATCGTTGTGTGATGGCGAGTGTTTTGAGGCGAAACTATGAGTCTTAGTCTTTATGTCGTTATTTATATTTTCCAAAGCCTCTTTTGGAAATGGATATTAAGTTGGGGAGGCGCGAAGGCCATAGAAGGTTGGAAGTCGATTTTCTTTCTGGAGTGGTTTACGGCACATTGGAGTGCTGAGCACATTCGTTTGTTTGCTCTGTGTATGTGGATTGCCGTGTCTATTGGGTTTGTTATTGGCCTTTTTTATCCTGAACTTCGTGGTGTTAGGTATTAGTGAGGTAAGATAAGCCTCTGATGAATGAGTTAAGCAGGGTGTAGCTGTTTGAGAAACTCACAGAAAACCGTTAACAGAACATGATGATTTAACCGTGTTCTACTAGTTGGGAGTAATCGTATGCCAGCCAATGGCGCAATTTATATTCAAAAGGATACAGTGAACCTGTTTGATGTGTTTGAGAAGGTAAAAACAGGGAGATCTCCGGATGGAAAAACACTTCACTATGATGTCGTGTTAGAGCATGATGTGATTCGATTTAATATCATGCGGCCTTCTGAAGTGCCGAAGCACATCGTTGGTTTTTTGGCATATATTGACTCGTTGCAGGCAGATAAAAAAAGGAAAACGGAAACGAGCTCGGTGATTAGTCACACTAAACTAGTGCTTGGCTTATCGACCGATAAGGAATTTGAAGAGAACCATTTAATTTGGAACAGCCTCTTTAAAATAGCCGCTCACTATGATGGGTTAGTTTATGTTGGCGGTAGTGTCTTGCTGTCCAATGGCGCAGTCTTAGTTGGCCCATTGATGGATACAAAGACCTCATAGGGAGAGTGTGAGTTCATAGGCTCTCATCAGCAAGCTGTGAATTGAATGTTGTAGATTAGCGTGATTGGCCAATAATTTCTCGGCGAATATCTTTCATGGTTAACGAAGGTTGTAACGATTCGGGTGTTTCGTTGCACTTTTCTTGTCTTGGACAAAGACCTCCTCGTGAACAAATGACAATAGCGTCACTCTGTAGGCCGCGTTCTACCCAAGAAATATTGAGTACGCGAGCAATGCGAGTTAACTCTTTTTTGATATGTGGCGCGACCGGAGCTTGGCCTCCATTGGCTAAGCAATCTCTTTTGATTTCAGCCGCTATTTCTTGAGAATCAATCCCTTGCGATTGAAGTGCTGGGTTTAAGTCAATGCCCACACATAATACATGTGGGTTCCCTGCAAGATCTGTTGTTCGGATTGAATCGCAAGAGTAAATCACATCCTGCTCTCCTTTTCGCAAAATAGAGATTTGCGCGCGAGGGTCTGCCGACAGTGTATCGAACGCTCGAAACAATGACCAATGAGGGCATGGATCTTGAATCGGTCGCATATTCCCAATGGGTAAAGGAATGCCATTGCCGCGATAGACCGCTTTTAGGCGAGCTGGTTGATAGGTGTCAAAATAATGCCAATGTTGATAAGGTGATACAGCTGTCATTCGTCGCATATAGGTAGATGGTGAGACGCCAATCGCTTCATTGTTATTAATCGCATAGGCTGTGCGATTCAAGTGCTGTTTGAAGGGCACCTTTGGACACAATAGAGCACCTGCAAAAAAACTACACTCAAAGTCTCTCCATGCTTGCAAGATTTCCGTTGAATCAATCGTCATTGATTGGTGAAGCTCATTGACTTCTTTATAGGTTTTACCCATTAAGCCATGACCAGTCATATTGGTACTTGAAAGGCCTTCATTGCCATATAAGGCTTGATGTCCAATATGTGTGGCTAAATCATATTTTAAGCTGTGCGGATATTTTTTGAGTAGTTCGTTAACATAAATGGTATTTGGGCTTTCATAGAATGAACGAACCATGGTTTTGCTGGAAATGTTGGCTTCATCGACGATTTCATCTGGTGCTCGGCTAAACCATTTGATGGTCATGCCCATTTTTTTCACAATTTGGTAAATGTCATTTTCTGATAATGGCATCACTTTCTTTCCTACTTCTTCAGCGGCTTTTTCTAAGTCTGGGAAATTATTATGATGATGTTCTTGGTGAGCTCTGATGAGTAGGTGGCCAAACTGTTGGCCTGAGGTGCCTGTTTGCGACAACATTTCGGGTAAAGCACTTTGTAAGTGATCTTTGGAGAATAAAAAACCAGGTTCAAGAGCAACGCCATCAATTCCGCCTTTAGGGTTGCTATCGATAATGGCTTCTTTGTCGGGAGATTCATCTAAAAACCAGCTCAAATCTTTCTGGAACACGTCGGCAATGACTTCAAGCATTTTTTCACTTGGCACACGTTTACCGTTTTCTATCATGGATAAATAAGAAATAGAGGGTGCGCTTTCAGCATCAATTTGAATGCACCGAACCGATAAGTCTTCCATCGTTAGATTGTTTCGCTTTCGGATGTTGCGAATTTTTGTGCCGATGAAGTGACCTTTTCGTATCAGTGAACTTTTTCTTTTCATTTTTTGTGAAATTGACAATGTGAAATTCTATTTGTGAAATTATAACGATTCTGGATCTACAATATCAACCATAGCAAAGGAAATATGTTTCCTGAATGTGGTGTTTGAGCAGATTTAACATCAAATGAGAGTTAAACAACGAGAGGTTAGAACGATGAATGCAGAATTAACAACAAAATCAGAATTGATTATTGATGCAGAATTTCGTCGCTTTGTTGAAGATGAAATTTTACCATTAACGTCGCAAGATCCTAAGAAATTTTGGGAAGGCGTCGAGTCGGTAGTCAATGAGTTCTCACCAAGAAACCGTTCACTATTAGAAAAGCGTGAGAAAATTCAAGCACAGATTAATGAATGGCATGAAAAAAATGAATACTCTAGTGAAAACCTAGAAGTCTATAAACAGTTTTTAAAAGACATCGATTATCTTGTTGAGGAAGGCCCTGACTTTACTATTGAAACAGAAAATGTTGATGCGGAAATAGCCTCAATAGCAGGTCCTCAGTTAGTGGTTCCGGTTAAAAATGCACGATTTGCCTTGAATGCGGTGAATGCGCGTTGGGGCAGCTTATACGATGCACTGTATGCCAGTGATGTGATCCCCAAAACTGGAAAGCTAAAACCGAATGGCAAATACAATCCATTACGTGGACAGGAAGTGATTAAGTTCTCACGTGATTTTCTGGATCAGGTCATTCCGTTAAAAGAGGGTTCTCATCACGATGTAACCTTGTATCAAATGTATTACCAAAAGCTAGCGGCTGTCTTAAAAGATGGTACGTATGTTGGCCTTGAAAATCCTGGGCAGTTTGTCGCTTATAGCGGCTCTAAGAATGAGCCACGCGAATTAGTGTTCAAGCATAATGGATTATTGATTGAAATTCACATCACACCGAATAACGGTATTGGTAAGTTGGATATTGCTAATGTCAATGATATTTATATTGAGTCGGCGGTGACAACGATCATGGATTGTGAAGATTCGATTGCGGCTGTTGACACAGAAGACAAGATTGAAGTCTATCGTAATTGGTTAGGTCTAATGACGGGCGAGTTGGCTGAACGATTCATGAAAGGCGGCAAAATTGTTGCTCGAAACATGAAAAGAGATGATATCTACAACGGTCGAGATGGAGAGTCTTTTTCGATCAGGCGCCGTAGCTTAATGTTCATCCGAAACGTTGGGCATTTGATGACAATTGATACGATCAAAGATGCACAAGGGAATTCTATACCTGAAGGTATTTTGGATGGCATTTTTACTTCGTTGATTGCATCAATTGATTTAGAAGAGACAACTAAAGCGCCAGTTAAAAACAGCCAAGAAGGTAGCATTTACATTGTTAAACCTAAAATGCATGGACCTGAAGAGGTTCAATTCACTTGTGATTTATTCACGAAAGTTGAAGAAATTTTGGGTGTGCCGAAAAATACTATCAAGATTGGCATTATGGACGAAGAACGTCGTACAACGGTTAATTTAAAAGAATGTATTCGTGTGGCGAAAGAGCGTTGTGTTTTTATTAATACGGGTTTCCTTGATCGCACAGGTGATGAAATCCATACGAGTATGGAAGCGGGTGCGTTCTTGCCGAAAGAGGCTATTAAAGCAGAGCCTTGGATTGCGGCTTATGAAAATTGGAATGTTGATATTGGTTTAGCTTGCGGTTTACAAGGTAAGGCGCAAATTGGTAAAGGCATGTGGCCTAAGCCTGATGAGATGGCTGAAATGATGCGCCAAAAGAAGGATCATCCTTTGTCAGGAGCAAATACTGCCTGGGTGCCTTCTCCGACCGGGGCGACATTGCACGCATTGCATTACCATGAAGTAGATGTTCGTTCAGAACAAGATCAATTGAAAACACGAGCGCGCGCAAGCTTGGATGATATTTTGACGATTCCGCTTATGCAGGATCAAGCGCTAAGTGCTGTTGAAATTGAGAAAGAACTTGAAAACAACATTCAAAGCATCTTGGGATATGTTGTTCGCTGGATTGATCAGGGGATTGGTTGTTCTAAGGTGCCTGATATTAATCATATTGGCTTAATGGAAGATCGCGCCACCTTGCGTATTTCCAGTCAACATATTGCCAACTGGTTGCACCACGCAATCTGTTCACCTGAGCAGGTGATGGAAGTGATGGAAAGAATGGCTGCAATTGTTGATGAACAAAATGCGGCAGATCCTACTTATGAGCCCATGGCATTAAACACCGCTGAAAATATGGCGTTTCAAGCGGCGAAAGATTTGATTTTTCTTGGTGGTACTCAACCCAGTGGTTACACAGAACCATTGTTGCATGACTATCGAATCAAGAAGAAGCAAGCAAACGCATAATAATAATTAAATTACCCTTACCCTTTATATTAAAAGCGAGAGAAATAAAATGAGTGACTATACACAAGCAATTGACTCGATCAGTGCGTTACGCAATCAGAACGGTAGTTCTTGGGATGCGATCAACCCTGAAAGCGCTGCGCGTATGCGAGCACAAAACAAATTTAAAACAGGTCTAGAAATTGCTCAGTACACAGCAGATATTATGCGTGCTGATATGGCAGAATTTGATAAAGATAAAACGAAGTACACGCAGTCCTTAGGTTGCTGGCATGGTTTTGTTGGTCAACAAAAGCTCATTTCTATTAAAAAACATTTCGGCACGACTAAGCGCAAGTATTTATACCTTTCCGGTTGGATGGTTGCTGCTCTTCGTTCTGAGTTTGGTCCTCTTCCTGACCAATCTATGCATGAAAAAACGACGGTCGCTTCGTTAGTTGAAGAGTTGTATACATTTTTACGACAAGCGGATGCACGTGAACTAGGTGGTTTGTTTCGTGAACTAGATGCTGCGCGAGATGCGGGTGATGAAGTAAAGGCTAAAGCCATTCAAAACCAAATCGATAACCATGAAACTCATGTTGTGCCAATCGTTGCTGATATTGATGCGGGTTTCGGTAATGCTGAAGCGACTTATTTGATGGCAAAGCAAATGATCGAAGCCGGTGCATGTGCACTGCAAATTGAAAACCAGGTGGCCGACGAAAAGCAATGTGGCCACCAAGACGGCAAAGTAACGGTCCCTCATTCTGACTTCCATGCCAAGCTGCGTGCATTGCGTTATGCTTTCTTAGAATTAGGTATTGATAACGGTATCATCGTTGCTCGTACTGACTCTGAAGGCGCAGGCCTAACGAAAGAAATCGCGGTTGTTAAAGAGCCAGGTGATCAAGGCGATGTCTATAATTCTTACTTAGATGTTGAAGAAATCGACGTAGCTGACATGGCAGAAGGTGATGTATGTTTTAATCGTGATGGCAAATTGGTTCGTCCTAAGCGCCTTCCTTCAGGTTTATATCAGTTCCGAGCAGGTACGGGTCATGAGCGCTGTGTGTTTGATTGCATCGAAGCGATCAATGCGGGTGCTGATCTTCTTTGGATAGAAACTGCGGTTCCTACGATTCATGAAATTAAAGGCATGATGGATGATGTTCGCAAGGTTCATCCAAATGCGAAGCTTGTTTACAATAACTCGCCATCTTTTAACTGGACGCTAAACTTCCGTCAACAAACGTATGATGCTTGGGTTGAAGAAGGCAAAGATGTGTCTGATTATGATCGTAGTGATCTAATGAATGCTAAGTATGATGATTCGGAATTATCTGCTGTTGCTGATGAGAGAACCCGTACTTTCCAAGCGGATACATCACGTGAAGCGAATGTATTTCATCACTTGATCACGCTACCGACTTATCACACGACTGCTTTGTCTGTCGATAATCTTGCAAAAGAGTATTTCGGGGAGCAAGGCATGTTGGGTTACGTGAAAGGCGTGCAACGAAAAGAAATCCGAGAAGGTATTGCCTGTGTTAAGCATCAAAACATGTCAGGTTCTGATATGGGTGATGATCACAAAGAATACTTTGCGGGTGAAAACGCATTAAAAGCGGGTGGCGCGAAAAATACGTCTAACCAGTTCAGCTAAGCGTTACATCGTTAGAGTCATCCTTTGGGATTTGAAGGCGACTCCTTATTGAGGAGTCGCCTTTTTTATGCGCTGACTTTTATCGATATAAATGCTAGAACGTTTTTACTAGACGCCAGTCTATGACAGAATCGAATCACTCACTTCGTTATAATGACGAGTTTTACTACCAACTGATTACACCCATCTCAATGATGGCAGCTATTATGAAAACCCCAACTTTCCTTAAAGATGCTAAAGAGTTATTAACTGAGCAAGGCTTTACTCACAGTGATGTCTGGTATCACGGCACGTCATCAGCACTGGTCGCTTCAATCAAAGAGCGAGGTTTATTGCGTTCTGGAGACCAAGCATTCAATGAAGCAACCAAAAAGACCATGCAAACGATTGGCAATCGTTATACCGAATCGATTGAGCCAGTTTTTTTGACGCAAAGTAAGGAACTTGCTTTTTTCTGGGCAGAACAAACGGTAAGAAACCGCCGTGTTCGCATTGACGGTGACGAGCAATCAGTCGTGTTTGCTGTCAGATTGCCAGAAACAGAAAATGTCAACGTTAAACCGGATGTTGGTGCTGCTAGCTTGTTGTTGACCAAAGAAGGGGAAACCTTCATGGGTTATTTGGCAGCCATTTATGAAGAAAATGGTTTCGGTATCCCTGATATAGACTTAATGCAAGCCGATCGAATGGAGTACTTGAATACCTTAGGTATGGCTTATATTGATGCGGATATTGATGCCTCATACCTGAAGAAAGTTGTGGCTAAGTGAACATTCTAATGAGCAGAGATATTCAGGAGCTTTTGAGTCTAAAAACCATGAAAAAACCGCTATGTTGTCTCATAGCGGTTTTTTATATCAACAGAGTTGCTAAATAATGTGCTTAACTTAGACGGGCACTTTGCACTCTAATAAGTCTTTCACGAGTTCGCGCATGACATCCCCGCGTGAAATAACGCCGATAATTTTCCCTTCTTCTACCACAGGAGCGACGTTTACTTTGTTGTCGTTCATCTGAGAGGCCACATCGATCAGTGCTAATTCTGGGCTGGTTGTGATGAGCTTTGTGGACATGACATCTTCAGCAAGGGCTGTGTTGTCGCAATAATAGGTGCTTTGCATCAACTGTTTTAGGCAATCATACTCTGAGACAAAGCCAATAGGGTTGTGATTCTCATCAATTACGGGTGCGCCGGGCAGGTGGTTTTCTGTTAGATGGTCGCTTACCAAGTCTAGGCTCATTTTCGGGTTAAGGCAGATGTTGGTTGATCGCATGATCGAGCGGACGGTTTTATTGACCATATCATTCTCCTGTTGTTGTTTTCATTGGATATTTTATTCTTTGTACCAACTTACCATATTCATCGGTCAATTAGTCGAAATGAAAGAGATAGTGAAATTAATTTCATTATAAACCTGAATTAAAATCGTATTATTGCCTTATTAAAAAACAAGGAGAGGCATATGAAGCCACAAGTAGATCTTTGCGTACCCACGCTACAATCGAATGATGCGACCAAATCGTATGAGTTTTATCATTCAGTATTAGGCTTTGAAAAGAACTGGGAACACCGCTTCGAACCAGAGTTGCCATTGTTTATTTCGATGTCAAATGGGGGCAATACGGTGTTTATTACTGAGCACAAAAATGAAAGCGCTTTTGGTATGGAACTATATTTTTATGTTAAGAAGGTTGATTCCTTAGCCGTTCATGCCAAATTTCAGGGGGTAGCATTCGATGTTGAGTTGCATGAAACCCCTTATGGAACCAAAGAGTTCACGATAAAAGATCCAGATGGAAATAAACTTCGTATTGGACAGTTAATGACATGAATTTTCCACAGTTAGACACTCAACGGCTGGTGTTATCGGAAATCATGGCGTCTGACGTTGACGCGTTATTTGAATTGTTTCGGCAGGAAAAAGTGGTTGAATATTATGATTTAGCTGCTTTTAGTGACAGCGCCCAAGCAGAGCAATTGTTATCTTTGTTTATCTCGCGATTTCAAGAAAATCAAGGAATACGCTGGGGGATTCGTCTGAAACAGGCGAACCACCTGATTGGCACATGTGGATTTAATTCGTGGTCAATACCCATGAAAAATGCGGTTATTGGCTATGACCTTCATCCTGATTATTGGCAAAAAGGCATTGCCCAAGAAGCGGTTAAAGCCATGTTAACTGCTGGCTTTACTGGTAGATTATCCTGTGGAGCCCTTCATCGCGTGCAAGCTGATACTGTTCTAGGCAACATCCCGTCAGAACGGTTGTTGACATCTCTTGGGTTTAAAGAAGAAGGTCTTCGAAGAGATAGTGGTTACTGGAAAGGGCGTTTCCATGATTTGAAATGCTTTGGCTTATTATCGAATGAATATAAGGGTTGAATCATCTTGTTGTCGATGAAGCAGGGGAAATATGATGAATTTAGAGAAGAATTGGGCAAAAATAGTAGAGATATTAAATAATAGCAAAAGATCGAATGGTTACTTTTCAATGGCCACGGTCGATGAAAAAGGCAATCCACATGTCACACCAATTGGGCATGTATTTTTTCGTGATGATATGACGGCGTATTATTTTGATGCCTTTTCGAAAGCAATGCCGAAAAATTTTGAACATAATAAACGTGTCTGTCTAATGGGCGTGAATAGTTCAAAAACATTTTGGTTAAAAGCGTTATATAAAAAAACGTTTGATTCAGCACCTGCCGTGCGTTTATTTGGCGAAGTGAGCGATGCTCGTGAAGCAACTTCAGAAGAAGTGATGAGATTAGAGAGAAGCATTCGTTTGACAAGTAAATTAAAAGGGCATCAAATGTTGTGGGGAGATTTGCGACAAGTCAGAGATATATCGTTTGATCGCTTTTCTCCTGCAAGTTATCCAGTGATGTGTGAAAATTTGTGGATAGAATAATTGAGATTAAATCGATGAGATCAATAGAAAGTTATTTAGCCGTTGAATTGTTAGAAAGCTCATTTTAATGAAGTGCTTTAATCATCCTGAAGTGCCCGCCATAGGGATATGCAAGGCTTGTAGTAAGGGGTTATGTGGTGATTGTGTCACCGACTTAGGACATGGCCTTGCTTGTAAAGGTATTCATGAAGAGCGCGTAGAGGCTCTTGAGTTGATTATTTCCCAAAGTGCAAAAGCATATTCTGATGCGCCGAAAAATATGTTTTTACTGCCTGCATTTTTAGTTTTCATGGGCTTGATTTTTGTTGGTTTTGCACTTTTTGAAGGAGAAAAAATCAGTAGTTTTCCCGTCGTCATGGGAGTCGGTTTTGTCTTTTTTGGGCTAGTCTTTTTTGTCCGGAATAGAAAAATTTTTTCGAACAACCGTAAAGAAACACAAGTTCATGATTAGTTGCAATCAGCATGATTATATTGAAATTGCTTGCATGTATCGACTGCCGCTCGTGTTAACACTAATGGATGGTTCTATCATAGCGTGCGAAGCTAAAGATACTTTACGCAATGCGCAAAAACAAGAATGCTTATTGGTCACTCGAGAGGGTGGTGATGTGCTGGTTATTTTAGATGAGCTAAAATCTATGAGGGCGACAATAGAAAATCCACACTTCGACTTGGTTGTATTTCATTCCACTACACCCCCCGTTCAGAAGTGATGTGCGGTTGTTATATGAATGTAAAATATTCCCATGGGATCAGCCCTATTTCTATGAAAATCAAATGTCTTATCAATTAGCTCAACTAAATATCGCACGCTTTCGTTTACCGAAAAATAATCCGGTGAATGCTGACTTTGTGAATAACATTGATCGTGTCAATGCGATTGGTGAGTCTCAGCCTGGCTTTGTTTGGCGGTTTATTGGCTCGGGCAATGACGAAATGGATGCGCAGGTGTTTGGTGATTCAAACATTATTATCAATATGTCAGTGTGGTCAGATATTGACTCTTTGGTGGCCTTTACTTATCGCAATGATGCTCACCTTGAGATTATGCGCCGGCGGAAAGAGTGGTTTGATAAAATGGAATTCTATATGGTTTTATGGTGGATTGAGTCGGGCCAATATCCCTCGCTTGAAGAGGCTAAACATCGCCTGGATATATTGAGACAAAACGGCGCAACTGCGCAGGGCTTTACTTTCAAAAACACTTTCCCTGCGCCAGACAGCGATGGTTCACATTCGTCTGCGCTGGATAACTGAGGTAGTCATATGTTGTTATTCGCTTCAATAATCTTAATTGCGTGTGGTTTGACGCACTCATATCTTGGTGAGCGGTATATACTCATTAGGTTGTTTAAACGAGATAATATTCCTCATTTGTTCGGTGATGATAAATTCACTAAAGGGACGCTGAGGTTTTGTTGGCACATCACATCCATTGCATGGTTTGGTTTTGCGGCAATATTGGCTAATCAAGCACAATCTTCTGGTTTTATTTTATTTGTCATCAGTGCTGTTTTTTTATTCAGTGGGCTGTTTTCAGCTTACTTCACAAAAGGAAAGCATTTGTCATGGTTGGCGTTTTTGGTCGTTAGTATGATTGCTTTTTTAGGGGCAAATATTATCTAAAACTAGCATGAATAAAATGGTGAAGACAGGTAACGAAATATTTTTAGTGTATGACAGAGAATGTCCTGCATGTGAATACTATTGTCAGATAGTTCGCTTACGTGAAAGCGTTGGGCTATTAACGCTTATTGATGCAAGAGAGCCGTCTGAGTTGATGAATGAAATTACGAATAGAGGGTTTGATATTGATCAGGGAATGGTTTTGATTGTTGGCGATCAGTTTTACTATGGCTCTGATGCGATTCATACGCTTGCATTGATGAGTAGCCGGTCTGGCGTATTTAATCGGTTTAACTATTGGGTATTCAAATCAAAAATAGTCGCTTGTTTGGCCTACCCAATGTTAAGGTTTCTGCGAAACCTTTTGCTCAAAATACTCGGTAAAACGAAGGTGAACAATCTTGGGGCGTCGGGGAATGTTAAATTCTAAGGTGTCTTAGGCTTAACGGTTGTCTGAAGTTTTTGTCAATGACCGTTGAATGCCGCATAAAATAACTGGATAATTACTTTTCATTACAAGGAATTCTGAACATGTTGAAGTTAATCTGTTTATCTTTGTTGATGGTGTTTTTTCACACAGAAGCATCAGCAAAAATCTATCAATGGAAAGGTGAAAATGGGAAAATGCATTTCTCAGACAAGCCACCGAGACAGGCACAAGATAAAAACATTAAGGTCAAGACCCTAAAAGATAGTAGTTACCGTGTCTCGGGTGCTAATGCGAGTGCGCGCGTTATTCTGTATTCAACAGACTGGTGCGGTCATTGTAAGAGAGCTAAACGCTATTTTAAAAAGCATGGCATTGCTTTTGTTGAGTACGATATTGAGAAAGATCAAGCAGCAAAAAAACGTTATGATCAATTCCAAGGTCGGGGCGTTCCTTTGATTTTGGTGGGGAAAAAACACATGCGAGGCTTTAGTCAAAAAGGCTTCGAAAAACTATATAAACAAAGCTAAGGTTGTAAGTGAGTGACGTTTTGGTAAATCATATTAGTTCTTTATTAGCAGGTTTTAGCGTTGTCAGTGTTTTAGTGCTGTTATTTGTTTATGTATTCTTTTTGCCTGATATGCGTAAAACAAAGGCGGGAAAATTAGCCTGTACAGTGACATTAGTTAGTTTGTCGTTGGTGCAATTAGGGCATTATTTACACTTTATAGAAGGTGTCGAGCTGTTGGAGTCTAGGGTTTATTGCTCATTATTATCCATCATTCCTCCCGCGTTTTTCTTTTTTGGCAGGGAAGTGTTATTTCCAAATGTACATTATCGTTGGTTTGATTGGTTGAATATCACACCGTTTGTTTTAAGCTTGTTGCTGCCCATTAAGGTCTTGCCAGTTGTCGCATTTTTATTTGGGACGGCTTATACCTTTTGGTTCACTCAAGCGATTTATAAGCTTAAACATGAAAGCCGCCGTTTTAAATTTGAAATGTTCTTCTTTGGTTTATTCGCGATCATGGCACTTGCGGCATTGATTTTGGGTTTGTCTTTACCTGCCATGGATCCTAGTATTTTTTACATTAGCTATTCAAATTCTATCGCTGTTGCGATTCTGCTGATTGTTACAGCGTTGCTTATTTTTCCTGAGTTATTAAGTGATATTTTATTAATTGCAGAATTAGCTTATGCAAAGACTAAACTCCAAGGTGTTGACACCACCATAAAGAAGGATGAATTAGAACAATTGATGGTGAATGAACGATTATATGAAAACGAAGAATTGAATTTATCGATGGTGGCAAAATTATTGGATTTATCAGTGCACCAACTGTCAGAGCTAATTAATACGGCTTATGGGCTGAGTTTCCCCCGATTTGTGAGAGAGCATAGAATTCAGGCAGCTAAAGAACTGTTGTTAGCAGATAAAAAAATATCAATTCTTTCGATTAGTATGGAAACTGGGTTTAAGTCTCAGTCGAATTTTTATACGGCGTTTAAGGAGTCTTTAGGTATGTCTCCGGGTCAGTTTAGGCGTGAGCATAAGTCATAACGTTCCTTTGATTACTGTATATATTGCTATTCTATAATTTAGTATTGTTTTTAACTAATTGATTTTCATGAATAAAATATAATTTTGTTGATTGTTTATAAACAAGGAAGTTTTAACTCGGTGAAATTCATACTCTGTTGTTTTCTCATTCCGATAGGAGATAATAGCGATGAACAAACACCATCACATTCACATCAACCAAACAGTTTTAGTGATTGGAGGGCGAGGGTTTATTGGCAGGCATATTGTTCAGCAATTAAAGCGTTTAGGTGCCAATGTTGTTATTGGGACACGTAATATTCAGCATGTTAAGGGCAGCCATGACCCAATTAGGCAAATTTGTTTGCATAAGATTCATGATATTCAGGGCTGGTCCGAACGTCTGAATGGTATTGATGTGGTTGTTAACGCGGTGGGTATTTTGCGCCAACGCCACCAAGAAACTTACGAACAAGTCCATCATCATGCAGTTGCTTTGCTTGCGGAAGCTTGCACAAAGCACAATATTCGTTTGATACATATTTCTGCATTAGGTTTAGGAAACCCTATCAAGAGCCGTTTTAGTCAGAGTAAACGCCGTGGAGAATTAGCGCTAATAAGCAGTAAAGCAAATTGGGCACTTGTTCGCCCATCATTGGTTGATGGTGAGAACGGCTATGGTGCAAAATGGTTTCGTAAGGTGGCTAAATGGCCTATTTATGCGCTACCTGTTAATGCAAAAGGTGTTTTTACACCCATTGATGTTGATGATTTAGGTGAGGCTGTTGCAAGGATTGCATTGTTAACAGCTACCGAAAAAGAAGAAAATCGCATTTATGAGCTAGGAGGCAAGCAGCGAGTGACGCTCACAGCGTATTTAACATTGCTTCGTCCTAACACGATGGATCACAGAGCATTGACGGTGAAAGTGCCAAAGCTTTTAGCGAGATTTATGAGTCATTTGTGTGATGTATTCAATGTCACTCCCTATTCATTCGGTCATTATGAGTTGTTGCAGCATGATAACTATCCGTGTGTGAATAGGTTAAGTGAAATTTTAGGTAGAGATGCAACGCCATTAGGGGTTGAGCAGGAAACAGTCCTTGTTGAACCAGTAATTTCTAAGGCTTAAGTGAATTTTTATTTTTTTAATCATGTGCTTCTACGCGCAAATGTGAAATGAGTGGACAAAAACGCATAACATGAACTATAGTTAATGTAGGTGAAGCAGTAACCACCTCCGTAAAATGATAATGATGGGAGCTGTTTATGTTGGTTTTGACTAGAAGAGAAGGTGAATCGCTATTAATTGTGACGCCTGATAATCAAATGATTACTGTGACATTGACTAAGTGCCGCGATGTGCAAATGGAAGTCGGGGTCGATGCGCCACAAGAGTTTTTAATTGTTCGTAAAGAAGCGACAAACTGCGAAGCCAATTGATTTAGGTGTTACTCAGGTATGTGAGCCAAACTTGAAATGGCTTTCGCTTCTTATTGGTTTAGGTTTTAGAAAATAGCGTTCATGTATTAATGCATTAAACGCTTTGAGCACCTTATCTACCGTCAAGTAATGACTCCAGTTTTCACCTACCATTGATTGTGGCAACCAAGGTGAAACAACTTTGTTATTTGACCAGCTGGGCCTCCAAGGGTATGACTTTTTCCATCGATTGAAAATACTAAGTACAGGCAAGCCCATGGCTGAAGCTAAGTGACCATTGCCTGAATCATTGCCAATAAGTGCAGACGATTCATAGTAGTATTGGCTTAATTCAAAAATGGAAGAGAAAGAGGGAGCTAGAAAGCGTTTCTCTACTTGGTCAATCCATGTTGACCTTTCAGAAGGCGATATAGTGAATTGAGGCTCCCAGCCTTGTTGTTCAAGCGCTAATGCAAGTGCTTTAAAAGATTTCGCTGACCAATTTTTCGATGTCATTGAGCTGCTTGGATGGATCAATACTCGTTTGGAAAATTTTTGCGCTTTCCATGTATAGGGGATATTCAATAGTGGGGTTAATTCATATTCGTCTATGTCGAGGTATTTCTTTGAAAACCATGCGAAGTGCTCATTGACGCTTAAATGATGCTTAAAAGGGTGTCGTATTGATTGGTTTAGGTTTGCAAAAACACCCAGTTCATTCATCTGTGTTGCGTGAATGTGGTCTATAAAAATGGAACGTAGTTCTTTATTTTGGGTTTTATGTCGAGTGACGTAGTAAGGGATGAAGTGGGGAGGATGTTTTTTTTCATGGCTTAACATTTGAACAGCAAATTTTGAACCATGGTCATATAACACAGCGCTATATTCAGAAAGTTCGGCAACCATGTTAGATGCTGTTGGATAAGGTTTGACGATACAATTGTTGATGATGGAGGATAAATGAAATACGTGATCTTGATAAAACGTTACCTCGATATTGCTAGCGCATAGTTTTCGTGCAATATTCTGGGCAAATACTAGCTGTATTAAGCCATCCCCTAGACCTTGCGAAGAAACAATTGCGATATCTTTTGTGTTAGCTTTCATGAATTAATCGGTGCTGTTGTGAGTGCGGTTGAAGTGCTAGTTTCTGACGATTTATCACTATATTTTTCCCGAATATCGTCACTAATACAGAGTAGAACAGGAATAATAAGTAATGTAACGATAGTGGCAAATAACACTCCAAATGCGACTGAAACTGCCATAGGAATAATTATTTGAGCTTGCTCGGATTTTTCCAACAAAAGTGGCGCCAAGCCTGCGAATGTGGTGACAGAGGTTAAGATGATCGCTCTAAAACGGGACGAACCTGCTTCAATGGCGGCGTCTATTGAGTTTTCAGTTTTTTGTTTGATTTGCGTGAATCGAGAAGCTAATACTAAGGAATCGTTAATCACAATACCGTTGAGTGCAAGAACCCCAAAAAAGGATAATAGGGTAAAGGGGATGCCAACTAACCAGTGTCCTAAAATTGCACCAATAATGCCAAAAGGAATCGCAGCCATGATGACGACGGGTTTGTAGTAGGATTTTAATGGAATTGCTAGCAAAATATAGATAAGCAAAAGGCCGAGTAGAAAACTTTTGATGAGTGAGTTTAAAACGGCCTCTTCTTCCTCTTCTTCTCCGGCGCTTTTAAATTCAATGTTGGGGTAGCGTTGTTGGTTTTTGGCGATAGCGTTTTCTATTTTTTGCTCTAAATCGTCACCCGCGGCATCGTCATTAATGCTGCCATAAATAATAACAACGCGCTGTTTTTTGTAACGCAGGATACGACTCAATGCTTTTTTAGAGGTGAGTTGAACAACGGAAGATAATGCGACAAGGTCACCATTGGGTGCTTCTAGTTGAAAATTATTGAGATCTTGTATCTGGTTTCGCTCTGAACGAGACCTTCTTACCATCACTGCAAGTTCGTCGCTGCCTCGTTGAATACGTTGAGCTTCAAAACCATATAAGGCATCACGAATTTGATCAGTGACGTTTTTTTGCGTGAAACCAAGAGGGTAAGCAGAGTTCAGTAGTTTAATTTCAACGGCAAGTTCACCGCCTTCAAAACTACTTCTTAGATCTACAACACCATTATAAGATGAGATGGTTTGCATTAAGTCTTTAGCGGCTTGATCTAATTGTGAAAAATCCTTCCCTAAAACGGCAATGAAAATGTCACTATCATCATCTTGCTCTTCAAATGAGGTTGATTGAATTGATGGAATAGAAGCAAGGCGTTCACGCCATTGTTGAATGATGTCTTGTTTGGAAAATTTACGCGCACTGCCAGACACAATTTGTGCAGAAACTTCAATGCGGTTTACACCGTCGGTCAATGTTTCTTGATAAAGAATCGGTCGAGTATCTAAATTTAATGCCGTTTGTAGATCTTTATTCATGGCCTGCATGGCTTGTTCTACTGCGATAGTCGTTTTTTTTATATCCTCCGTTGATAGGCCGTTCTCAAGTTTGATCACTGTTTGAATATAATCGTCTTCTATGTCTGGGAAGATATCGCTTTTAACAACGCCAGAAGGAATGAGGGCAACAATGATGAGAAAAAAAGCAATGAACCCGCATAATGCATTATATTTATGCCGTAAGACAATGTATGCCAAGGGTTGGTAGGTGTTTTTAACAAAATCCTGCAATAATGTATTAACCCATCTACGGACATCAGTGATGTTTTTGATGAATATATTCGTAGACGTATTGTTCGTCTTTCGGTAAGCCAGGTGAGAGGGCAGAATCCATTTTGATTCAATTAAGGAGAAGCAAAGGAATATGATCACCACCCATACAATTTGAGCAAATAGTTGACCGAGTGCCCCGACCACTAAGGTCAATGGGAAAAATGCAGCCATGGTGGTTAGCACACCGAAAGTGGCCGGCATTGCGACTTGTTTCGCACCTAAAATGGTCGATTGAATTGGGTTATTGCGCGCTTCAGGGTTGGATGTTTTGGCACTATGAATGCTTTCCCCAATAATAATGCCATCATCAACGACAATACCTAAGGCGATGATGAACCCAAATGTGGTTAATTGGTTAATTGATAAGTTGAATAATTCTGGCCCCATAAATGCCATTGTCCCGGCAAAACTCACGGGGATGCCAACGGCTACCCACAATGCAATATGGAGGTCTAGAAATAGCAGTAAAATGATGAATACGAGTATAATACCTATCAATCCATTGCTGCCCATCAACTGTAAACGCTCACTGATTGATGCCGATTCATCGTGCCATACATCGATGCTTATGTTGGCTGGTAACCAACTTGCTTGATTTAACACACTGACTTTTGCTTTAGCAAGGTCAGCCGCTGTGGTGATGCTGCCATTATTCAATAGTTCTACATTTAGCTGGATACTGTCTTTTCCTTGAAACTTGCGAAAACTATGTTGTTGTGAATAAGTTTCAGTGACATTGGCAATATCTTTTAGTAATAAATTTCCTGTTTCTACTGGCGTTGTTTCATTTGGTTTTTTAGGCAAAATAATCGGCAGATTTGCAAAGTCTTCAAGGTAGTAACCTTGCGTTTCACTAAATACGCGGATGCGATTGCTATTGGTTTGGATATGGCCACCCAGTAAATTAATGGACTGTTGTTGGATCGCTTCAGCTGTTTCTCGCAATGTAATGCCAAATTGTTGTATCGCCGATTGCTTTAATTCAACGCTTATCTCTGGTGAAAACGCACCTTCTGTTGTTATCTTGTCAATGCCATCAATGGCTAAAAGTTCATCACGTATTCGCAGTGCATTTTGGCGTAAAACTGAATACTGTGTATCTCCGTAGACTTCGATGCTTAAGACATGATTGGTATCAAGTTCCTCTTCAATAATGGGTTGTTCCGCAAAACTAGGAAAGTCACTGATGCTATCAATTCTAGACTTAATGCCTTCTTTTAAAAGATTGAGTGAATAACCATCAACCGCAGTAACTGACGTGATAGAGCTGTCGCTTTGAACTTCTGTATACATCGATTTAATGCCAGCAAGTCCATTGAGTGATTTTTCAACGCGTACCGCGACCGCTTGTTCTAACTCTTCAGGTGAGCCCCCTTGAAAAGGAATAGTAATACTGATGGTATTAGCGGGTAATGGAGGCCAGCCTTCAACTCGTATCGTGAGTAATGAGACAAAACCTAATACTAAAATCACGACCATTAGTAAGTTGGCAGGAATGGGGTTTAGTACGAACCACGCCATGATGCCCTTGTTAACATCAAGATTATTTTGTTCCATGACTGCTCTCTGTTATTAGCTGAGTAGTTGGTATTAGCTGGGCCGTTGGTTTAGTGACCATGGCGACAGCCATACCAGGAGAAAAAGACTTGCTTGGATTGCACACAATATTCAGAGTGTCAGATTTAAATTCATTGTTGATTTGCAAATAGACATGCTGATTGGCGTGCGATAAGTAGTTGTTGTCCAACAGTGCTAGCGTTGACTCAGCATTCACATGCCATATGCGGCTGTCTCCGTTGATGCAATCTTCGGGTACCTTGACCACTTGCTGAACTAATGGGCTATTCAACTGTGCTTCAATGAACTCACCTAAAAGCGGCATCTCTGTTTCTTTCGAAGAGTTATCTAATTCAACGATGGCATGAACCCAGTTATTATTCGGGTTGATGACTCGATCATATCGACTAATGGATGTCTGCCATGTTTTCTTGCTGGTGAGAGATTTTAATTGGACAGCGACCGAGTCATTTTTCATGAGTTGTGAGGCTTGGGATTGTGTCAATGGTAGACGTGTTTGAAGCAATTTGTGCGCGTAAATTTCGGCTATTTCACCTTCAGTGGTTAAAAAGTCTCCTAGACTAATTTTGCGCTTAATTGTTGTTCCGTCGTATGGTGCGATGAGCACTGTCTTATTCACATTTTTTTGCGCGAGCATTTGCGCTGCCGTTGTTGCGGCGATGCGCTGTTTCGCACTGCGGAGTTGAGGTTTGCGTAATAAAAGGTCTGATGGCTTTCCGGGCAAGCCAGATGCTTGCCAATTTTGTTGTGCTCTTTGGCTTTTTTGTTGTTCTTCATGAAGCTGTTGTTTTGCAATAGCAACCTCACTTTTTGCCTGTGCTAGTTCGGCTTGGTAGCGACTATCGTCGATACGCAGCAGTACTTCTCCTTGTTTGAACTTCCCGCCAATGAATAAACTGGGAGAAACAAAAAGCACTTTTCCAGACACATCGGATACTAATGTTGATCTCCAGCGAGCATCAATAACCCCTTGGCTAGTGATTGGTACATGTTGCGTCTGAATATCTAAAGAGATTGTTGATACACGTAATAAACTATCTTTTTTTACGATAATATCCTCAATAGGGTCATCTTCAAATAGCATGGTAATCACAATAATTGCACCCACTAGGAATAAAATTCCTATACTTTTTTTTGATATTTTGACAATAGTTTTCAGTAGAGTGGACAACATTAATTAGACTCCTTTGCCTAAAGCTAAGCCGAGGTCAATTCGGTTTTGAAGGCGTTGGTTGAGTGTTTCGATAAATTGAGAACGAAGATCAAATGCATCTAGCTGAATTTGCAGATAATCTAAAATATTGATTTGCCCAATTCGATAGTCTTTCTCGGCTTGTGCTGCGCTAGCTTGTGTAAATCGCAAAGAGTTTTTTAATATTTTTTCTTGCTGAAAAAGTGAATTTTCGAGACTTAAGGAGTTTTCTACTTCATGAAATGCATTCAATATTGCTTGTAGGAATTCTATGTAATGTTGCTCAGTGTTGCTGCGTGAGGCAAGGTAGGTGTTTTTTAATTGACTCGCTTGAAACAAGGGGACTTTAATCATTCCTAAAATATTCCAAATACTCGGTTGGTCAAATAATTTGCTAAGAGAGGTGCTGTTTTTTCCTGATTCAGCGGTCAATTCAATGCTGGGATAAAAAGCCAGATAGCTAGATTTTTGATTCGCATGTGCAGCATTCACACGCAGCCAAGCCGCTTTTATATCTGGTCGGTGATGTATCGTATGAGCGGGGATACCAATCGGTAAAATAGGCAGTTGTTGAGGCAAATTAATCGTCGATAATTGAGACTGTTTTGGGTATTCACCCAATAGAAGTTGCAGTTGAAATTGCCTTTTTGTCGCGTCTTGTTGTCTAGACAGGAGTGCTGTTTTTGCTAGGCCATGATTGCTTCGAGCGATATTGAGATCTGTCAGCGTTGCTAAGCCATCCGTAAAGCGTTGTTCAGTGACGGTGATTAATTGACTCAGTCCAGATAGTCGTTCTTGTTGAAGTTCGATCAGTTTTTGATGGCTTACTAGGTCAAACCATAATTTCATTGTTTGTGCTGCAATCGAATTCTTGGCAGCGATATATTCCTGCCATGTAGCTGTTTGGTTATGGCGTTCAGCTAGATGTTGTTGGTGCAACTTCCCCCATAAGTCTATTTCCCAGCTGATGTTGAGGTTGCTGCGATAAGAGGTTTCTGTCTTTCTAGTATTGTCGTTGCCAGAATCTGACTTGTTCCGGTTTGCGTTAAGGCCTATATCTGCTTTTGGATATAGGTTGCTACGACTTGCGGCGTTTGAGAAACGAATTTCTTGAAATCGCTCCGCTGTTAATTTTAGGTCAACGTTATTGTTAATCGCTTTAACAACAATCTCATTGAGTGCAGGGTCGTTAAATAATGCCAGTAAATCATCACTCAACGACTGCTTGTCGGCAATAACAGTTTGTTGTTGCCAATGCTTGCCTGATAGTAATTCCGATACATTTTGTCGGTCTGTCAAGGGTTGAGGTGACGTCACACAGGCACTGGCCAATAAACTTGTCAATATGCCTGCTACAGCAGGCATATTAAGGTGTAATCGCATGTTAAAACTCCGTTTTCGTTACTTGACGAGTTCAACTAGAAAGTCGTCTTCCTGTAGCCTTAATAGGTGTCCTTCTTTGTTTAGGGTGACTTGTATCTGTTCATCATTATCATTGGTGAACTCCTTATCACCAATATAATGATAAGACGCCGTGATGACATCTCGTTGTTTTTTCAATGCCGTAATTTTGATCCCTTGAATTGAGCCAGATTCCAAGTCTAAATATGCTACTTCATCTCCCACTTGTTTCTGTTCAAACATTTGGAAAAGCATGATTGGCGGTGTTGCATCTGAAAATTCGTATTGACGGGTATCCACCACAAAACGTTTTTCTGGCTCATCATCTTCTTTGTATGATACTTCAAATTTTGAGCCAAAGCGTTTGCCGCTAGCAACCATTTTTTCATCATTAAACGTATCAAAGCCTGAAAACTCTTTAACGCCATTATCGTCGAAAAGCAGTTCATACTCAGACTGAATGTTAAACGTCATAAAAAACTTTTTTAGTTTTAACGATGTTTTCTCAACATATTTATGCTTTCCATTTGGTAAGGCCTCTATTTCAACAGTTTGTGCGCCTACATTTTTTCCATCCAATGAAATTTGATATATCAAGGTTTGCTCATTGCTCAAAGCGAAAGCCGTTTTAAACGGCGCGCAAAAGACAATCAATGTTGCGATAAATAAATAAAAAGCAGTTAATGCGGAAGTGATGAAATATTTGCGTAGCATGCGGGTCTCTCGTTAAATACAAAACTTAATGAAATGAGAGAATAGCGATTTTGTTACCATTACACTGTTATCAAACTGTATGTGTTTTGCAACGTATAGGTAAATAAGTAGGGTGACGAGGTGACTAAGGCAATCAAATGGCGTTGAGGTAGTCGTTCAGGTGGATGTGCTGAATATTTGAACGTCAAGCTGTTATTTGAGGGTTAACTTTTTTAGTGTAGTACCTGATTGCGTTAATACTTCTTGCGTGTCTTGTAATTCAACTCTTATCGTTTCTCCTAATGATCGACCATATCCAGCAATAATGGCGTGATTATCATTCACTGGAGTCAGTACACTTTTAATTGGAGTGTTATTTGATTTCATGATTAACAAGCCATTTTCTAATGCTAGCTCTACTACAGTGGAGGATTCCATTGCTTCGAAAAAATCACCTGCATTAGTTATCTGGTAATGGCCAACACGCTTTTTCCAGATGTGGCTTATTTCAACAGGTGAGACTTTTTTCGCAGAACCTAAAGCTTGACCTTTGTAATAAACGTTCATGTGTAGCTTATTGTTGTGTTCAACGGTGTTGTGCCGCTGAAAACACAGCTCAATATCATCTAATTCATCAAGTGCGATAGGGATAATTCCCAGCCATTTATATTTAAAGCCATACCGTTTATTTTGTTGTTGTAACCTCATTTTTATACCAAATGCGTTAACAATCCACTTTTCTCCCTTTGATTCTATGTTGATTAAGCCTACACCTGGAAGTACGTAGGAGCCTTTGATGTCTTCAATGTCTGGAATGATGCAGTGATTAACAATGTTGTTTGGTTTACTAAGCTGTTTGCCTGTTTTTATTTGGTAGGCATGTTTTAGTGCGTGATCAATGATTTCATTTGTGCCACTTCCATTTTTATTTGCCATGACAATGGCACCTAGCTTAGCGTCAACGGCAACTTTTAGCTGTGAAGAATGTCCGATAGTGGCTCCTTCATGGCCAATAATAAGTTGGTGATCTCCAATGACGGGAACGCCGTCTTCGATCGCCCATCCTAGCCCATGTGGGGCTGGAGTATCTGGTCTATGCATCTTGGGTTTGATGAACATATTTTCTAATGTCTTGCTGGTCAGTAGTTGAGTGTCGGCGAATTTTCCTTTCCCATTTATCATCATGATGATGTTTGATAAGTCTTTTACCGTTGAGTTTAACCCTCCTGCGGGTGTATCTCTCAGCGCTAATTCTTGCACTTGTGAATGACTACTCTTTGTGTAACTTAAGGCGATATTTTTGCCGTTGATTGTCTGTTCTATCTCAGACCTCTCCATGTGTAGAGGCTGTAAAATATTTTTCCTAATATATTCTTGATAACTGAGTCCACTAACGTTGTGTATGAGGTGGCCCAATAATGTGAACCCGATGTTCGAATATGAAAACGTAGTGTAAGGAGGATATGAAACATATTCATTTTGAATTAAATCCACTAATAGTCTGTAGGGCGTGTCAGTTTTATAGACGACAGGTTCCCACATGCCATTCACATATTCTGATGGCAAGCCAGATGTATGGCTCAAAATGCTACGAACAGTCAAGTTGTCGGTAGCGCCATAACGGCTGTTAATTTTAAATTGCGGGATGTAAGTCTTTAAAGGCTTATCAATGTCGATTTTACCTTGTTCTGCCAACTGCATGATTGCAATTGCGGTGAATATCTTCGTGATTGAGCCTGCGCGAAACTGAGTGTGAATGTTTGCCTCTCTTTTGTTTTCAACATCAGCATAACCAAAGCTAGAGCTCCACACTATTTTTTGATTGTCTACAATTACAATCGTTATACCGGGTATGCGATGTTCACGCATTTTTTTATCAATATACGGTGTTATGATTTTCTCTAATTGAGAGTAATCACTCATGGTTTCCTCGGCATATGTCTTGTTTTTAACTGCACCGCTTGTGATAGATAAGGCTATGATTAACTTCAAGAAGTGGTGTTTCATGTTACCTCTACTGTTGTTAAATAAACTGATATGTATTATCGAGAGTGATGATTATTTGAATATGAATGGAATATTGTTGCGATGAAATGTTGAGTATCTTTTGAAAATATCGAATAGTTTGATGAAGGTTTATGTTGGCAAGGTCAACACAAATTTCGCTCCGCCGAGTATAGAGTCTTCGACATAGCATTTGCCGGAATGCCATTCTGTTATTTGCTTGACGATAGCTAAGCCAATACCAAAACCACCTGTATCGCGATCTCGGCTGACATCAACGCGTTGGAACGGATTGAAGATGAGTTCACGATAATCTTCTGGCACACCGATGCCGTCATCTTCAACAATGAATAAATAATGGTCGCTTGTTTGTTGAATGGAGAGTCGAATAGTATTTTTAGCATAGCGCCCAGCATTGTTTAAAAGATTGCTAAGTGCTCGAGCTAGTAGTTTTTCCTCAAACTTGCCTAGGCTGTCAGCAGTGAGCGTTTCAATATCCAGTTGGCAGTTTAAGTCGGGGAACAGCATTTCTATACGTGAAAATTGTTGTTCAAGCCAAGGTTTGAGTGGAATATCTGAGAAAGCAATGCTGGGTTTAACTCGTTCGAATGTTGCGTACATCAACATTTCATTGATGAGAGAGTCAAGCTCATTAATATCAGTAACCACCTCGTTGTAGTAATGTTGTTTTTGCTTTGCATCATCCGTATCGACTAATTCCTCCAGAGCAAACCGCATGCGCGCTAACGGTGTTCGTAGTTCATGAGAAACGGCTGTTGTGAGTTCTTTGTGAGAAGAGATTAATGCTTGGATTCGTTGAGCCATGGCATTGAATGACACGGCAACATGTTTAATCGGTGATAAGCGTTTTTCTAATACGCGGGAATCAAGGTCGCCATTGCCAAATTTTTCGGCGGCTCGATGAAGTGAAACTAAATTGTTCCATAAAGGCCACACCCAAAGTTGCATCACAACAAAGATGCTTAAACAAATAATGATGAGAATAGAGGCAAAAATATTTTCATATATCCAACGAAGTTGCCACCAGCCTGTCTCGATAGGTCCAAGTGTGAGCACATAGGAAGAGTTGTGTAACAAATAGTGAATTTTTTCTTCAAAAAAAATGCCGCCAACTGTTTTGTGGTTCGCTAGCTGCTCTATTTGCAATGGGGTTAGATTGCCGCTTAGCACCTCATTCCACGTTTTTAAGGCAATAGGTAAATTGGAATCAACGCTGTTTTGAAATTCAGTGAGCTTTTCTGGCCACAGGTCTTGGTCATGCGCAGCTAAATAGTCTTCAATGAGTTTAATGGGACCAATGGCGGAGGCATTTATTTCATCTTGGATCGTTTCTTCTGTTTGTAATACCCATGCTTGTTTAGGCCGTATTTCTGAACGTTTATAAATGAAATCGGCCTCATCAATTTCAAGAACAACAAATTGTCCTTGCTTAATTTGCTCTTTTTCTTTGATGCTAATTTTTAAGCTTTCGATATCCTTTAGGTCAATTGAATAACCAAACGTTTGTTTAGTATCAGACAATGTTTTGTCTATATCCTGAGCGTGTTCTAATCGTTGATCTAGTAAAAAAAATGTACCGCTATAAATACTTCCTAAATCATCTTCATCTGTGCCGAAATATGCAAATAACACTAATAGCCCTAAGAAAACTGACAAGAACAGCATCGCAAAAAGAGGGGCTAATAATCGATACATATGAAAATTTCCGTATCCGTCTAATTTATTGATGAGCTGTGGTGAATAAGTAACCACGGCCACGGACGGTTTTGATTAATGCGGGTTCATCGGGGTTGTCATTTAGACTTTTACGCAGTTTTGAAATGCGTATATCCATGGAGCGATCGATGCCATCATAAGGGAACCCATTGAGTTTAAGGTATAAGTCATCACGGCTAAAAATGGTGCCAGCGTTATCAGCCAGTAGCCATAGTAAATCAAATTCACTTGTGGTTAATTTGACTGAGTTATTGCCAACGTGAAGTTCTCTTGAGCCTGCATTGATAGCAATCTTTTGTTCATTAATATGGATGTTAATGATATCCGATGTAGCTGGAGCAGGAGGTAAAGGATTCTTTCCTGAGCGCCGTATCAATGCTTTGATTCTTGCAAGCAAGACTCGTGGTTCAATGGGCTTAGTCACGTAGTCGTCGGCGCCAATTTCTAGTCCAACAATTTGCTCAATATCTTCATCTATTGCCGTTAGCATGAGAATTGACCCTTTATAGTCTTGGCGGACTTGTTTGCAAACATCCATCCCTCCTAGGCCAGGTAACATTAAATCTAGGATGACAATATGCGGTTGTTCTTTGATGATCCGACTCACCGCTGTATCCCCTCTGGGCTCGATACTTACAACGAAACCATGCTTTTCTAGATAGCTAGCAATTAAGCTTGATAGTCGTTGATCGTCTTCTACTAACAATAAAGAATGGTTGGCCATATTCTGTTTTGTTTGGAACGTCATGGGTCTTTGGGTGCAAGTGCTGTGCTGGAAAAGATGAAGTAACTATAAGGTCTATTTTATAGCAAACATTATAGGTAAGTGTTCTCCAGTGAATGTTGTCGTTATGTATAGACTCTGTAACGAAGTGGATGAGTTTACGTAAGGAATACAACAAACCAACATTTTGAGCACAGTGTTAAATAGGGTTGCTGCTTATTCTTCCTTCACGTTTTAAATACCTGTTAAGGAAAAATTATGAAATCATCCAAAATTACAGTCGCTGCTAGTTTAGTCATGTCATTGTTTGCTTTGCAACCTAATTCTGCTTTTGCAGATGATGAAAAAGGTTGGAATATTGGCCTAGGACTTGGCTATGAAATAGAAAAATCGTTATTTAAGTTTGATGATGAAGACGGAGGCTTAGTGCCTTTGCCGATATTAGAATATAACGGTGGTTGGTATAGCATTTCACCTTTTGGTGTTGAAGCAGAGGCTTCAATTTACGAAAAGGGAGATTGGGAAGTAGAAATATTTTCTGAGCTGGAGTTTGGTTTATTGAATGATAGTCGTGATGAAAGTGATTCCCGTATTTTTGCTGGTATGGATGAGCGGAAAGAAGCAAGCCATTTTATTTTAGGCGTCGATTTGACAACACCGGTAGGAATTTTTGGTGTTGAAGCAGCTCAGGATGTTTCCAGTGCTCATGACGGTTACATGGCGGATATATATTACCGTTTGCCGTTGTACTATTCTAAAAAAACAAACTTCATTGTCAGTGCTGGTGTGGAACAGTTTAGCGGAAAATTCATCGATTACTATTATGGTGTTAGAGCGAATGAAGTGAATGCGGATAGGTCTTTTTATAAAGGAGAATCAGCAAGTTCCGCCTATATTGGTTATTTGTATGAGCATGAATTTTCAAAACATTGGTCTGTATTGCATGAATTAAAGTATAGCGATGTTCCTGATGAAGTTCGTTTATCACCTCTAACCGAAAACGAAGATAGCTTATTAAGTACCAGCTTGTTGTTGGTTTATCGATATTAAATATTGATGATAACAGTTCACTTTTAAAATGCTTTCATCATGAAGATACTCGTTATTCGTTTTCAAGCAATAGGGGACGTTATGTTGACGTCAGTCATCTGTAATACGTTGAAAAGAAGCTTTCCCGATAGTCAATTAGACTATATGGTTTATGAGGTTAGCGCGCCATTGTTTGATTATCATCCATATATTGATAATGTTATTCCTGTCAGTCCTCAAGAGAGAAAAAATCCATTTCGATATTTTAAAAAGTTGCGGAAGATTGCGAAGTCTAAGTACGACATAATTATTGATGCAAACTCAACAGGAAAAAGTGAGCTGGTCTGCCTTTTTTCGAGGCATGCTAAGTTTCGCATTGGCCGAGAAAAAAAGCATCGAGGCATTTTTTATACGCATAAAGTTCCGTTGGCTGAGCTGCAGGGAGATAAAATTGAGCAACGGTTACAGTTATTAACCCCTTTAGAAAAAGCCGGTTTACCGATTAAATGGGGTGCTGATATGTGTGTGGCATTGACAAAGAGTGACAAGCAACATGCTCGGCAATTGCTCGATTTTGTTGAAATTGACGCAAATCGACCCCTCATTATTTTTTCAGTGAGTTCTCGTGAGCCTCAAAAGCAATGGCGTAGAGACTATATGAAACGCGTTGCCGAGCATTGTTTAGAGGTGCTCAATGCACAAATTGTTTTGTATTTTGGCGCGTTGCATGAGCAAGAGGAAGTGGGCTTGTTTCATCGAGAATTAAATTGGCATGGCGATGTTGTATCATCGATCAAAACTAGCAATTTGCGTGAGTTAGCAGCATTAATGAGCCATTGCGATATGTTTGTGGGTAACGAATGTGGCCCACGCCATATTGCTCAAGCGTTAAAAGTGCCCAGTGTTGCCATTTTCTCTCCCTCGGCAGAGAAATCAGTGTGGTTGCCTAGTCAGTCAGATCGTTATCAAGGAGTAGAGTGGCAGGATGTGGAAGAGACGCCTTTTAAAGAAAAGGGTGGATATGAATTTGGTGATACGGAATACTATCGTCGATATAACAGTATTACTCCTAGTCATGTTATCCCTTTAGTGGATCATGTTTTTGAAAAATATGTGCGTCCAAAAACTAGGTTGTGTTCTGAGAATATTGACCCTAGATCTGATTGGATGCTTTTTGCACGTGAGTGATATAAGGAATTAATGCTCATGTGGGAATTAATAAGGTTTTTTTACTTAGTTGAAAAATTGTAGACACAAAAAAAGAGCCTAGCGGCTCTTTTTAATGACAAGCAATCAAGTTGAGGCTTAAATCGCTTGTAAGCGTTTGTTCAAACGAGACTTAAGTCGTGCACCGCGATTCGCATGATGCAATCCTTTTTGTGTCGCAGAATCAATGGATGAAACTGCTACTTTATAAGCATCAGCTGCAAGTGCTTTGTCACCCGCTTCAATAGCGGCTGTGAATTTTTTAATCGTAGTACGCATTGCAGATTTTTGTGATGCGTTGCGAAGACGACGAACTGTATTTTGTTTTGCACGTTTACGTGCTTGTGGAGAATTTGCCACGTTAATCACCTCGTTTTGTGAGGGCGCTACTATCCTGATTTCACCCTTTAGTGTCAAGGTTTTTTATGCGCTTTTTTGTGATTTTCTGCATGTTTTTGGAGATACACATAATCTTGGATGATTTTGCTTGATTAGTTTATAGTCGTGGTTGTTTTTTCTACATTCTTTTCCTGATTTAAATGGATAACATACGCCCATGTCTTTAAAGTTGCTCAAGTCCACTGCTATTGTGAGTGCGATGACCTTGGTCTCGCGTGTCAGTGGTCTTGTTCGTGATGTCATTATGGCAAATGTTGTTGAAACGGGCGCTGTATCAGATGCATTTTTTGTTGCTTTTCGTATTCCTAATTTTTTACGTCGAATTTTTGGAGAAGGGGCTTTTTCTCAAGCATTCGTACCAGTTTATGCGGAGTTAACAGAGCAAAATACACAGGAAGCTAAACAGTTTGTTGCATCTACTTCAGGTCGATTAGGTTTCATTGTTTTTTTGTTAAGTGTCTTCGGGGTTATTTTTGCTCCTTGGGTTATTCGTTTGTTTGCACCAGGTTACGTTGAGGAGCCAGAGAAGTTTGCAACCACGGTAGAAGCGTTGCGCATTATGTTTCCCTATTTATTTTTCATTTCTTTGGTTGCGATGTCAGGGGCAATGTTAAATACGCTAAACCGTTTTGCGGTACCTGCGGTAACGCCAGTTCTGCTGAACCTTTGTTTTATTGTGACCTTGTTAGTATTTGTACAAAACTCTCAAGACGCTGCTCAAACCTTGGCTATAGGAGTGATGGCAGCCGGAGGTATTCAACTCTTGTTTCAATTGCCGGCTCTTAAAGCTGAGGGTGTCTTAGTCAGGCCAACACTTAAGAAGAATGCATATACAAGCAAAGTGTTTAAATTAATGGTGCCTGCAATGTTTGGTGTGTCGGTTACGCAAATAAATACTTTGGTAAATACTATTTTGGCCTCATTTTTAGTATCGGGTAGTGTGTCATGGCTTTATTACTCCGACCGTTTAATGGAATTTCCTGTCGCTATTGTTGGTGTTGCTTTGGCGACGGTCGTATTGCCAGGTTTATCGAAAGAACGTCAATCGGGAACCGTTGAAAGCTTTTCAAGTATGATTGATTGGTCGATGCGCTGGGTGGTGATGATAGCTTTGCCTGCTGCCGTTGCTTTAGCAATGTTATCTGTTCCTTTATTGGCCACTATGTTTCAGTACAATGCTTTTAAAGAAAGTGACGTGATGCAAGCCTCAATAAGCCTAGTGGCTTATTCTGTTGGTGTGCTGGCGTTTGTGATGATTAAAGTTTTAGCCCCTGGGTTTTATGCACAACAAGATATCAAAACGCCTGTCAAAATCGCTGCGTTCGCTGTTTTTTGTAATATTGTTCTTAGTTTATTGCTAATTGGTCCATTAAAGCATGCAGGCTTGGCACTTGCGATTAGCTTGGCTGCTTGGATTAATGCTGGTTTGCTGGGTCTTACCTTATGGCGGAAGAAAATCTATCATCCAAAGCAGGGTTGGGCCTTGTTTTTGTTGCGTATCTTGTTAGCGGTTTTGGTAATGTCTGCTGTGATTGTTGCTTTTCGTGGCGAAGACGATGTGTGGTTAAATGCCAGCTTAGGCGGTCGACTTTGGCAGTTGGTTCAGGTTATTTCTTTTGCAGGTAGCGCATACTTTATTGTGTTGTATGTGTTGGGTTTAAGGCCTCATCAAATGCTGATCGGTAGAAAAAATAACCATGACTAGGTTTGCGTCGTTTTGAGGTGCTATTATCAGTGCATATGATCTCGTAATATGTGATTTATGAGCATGATGATTATCCGGCGACTATTTTTTCAACAGCGGTTACTGGCAAGCATCCTATGGTTGCTGGTTCTGACTTTTTTCGTATGTAACTCACGTATCACTCTAGCGAAGAATGTGAGTAGTACCTATGAATTTTCAATGGATATTCCCGATAATTGGTTGTTTTTATCGGCTGGAGACGAAAGTAACCCTGAAACTATCAAAGATAGATTGACGTTACTTCAATTTAGCGAAGCAGGCATTGTGGATATTGTGCGCCGAGTAATATCAGGTAGATCCGAAATGTTATTTTTACCCAATACTGACGGTTTATTTGATGAAAATAATCATGTGAATATTATTCAAAGTGTTGGTGTTTTGCCAGATAAAGAAACAATGCCTGCTTTGTGTGAAGCTACTGAAGAACAAATATCACTCGCTTTTAAGAAAAAGACAATTCTAGAGTTTTGCGAACATAGGCAGCACGGGGTATTAACCAGTGCTTATTTGGAATTTGATGGTTTGGTAGAAGGCACTAAAAATGCTCAATATCACTTGCATGATGATGATTATTTTTATGTGGTCTTTTCTCTCACTTCTATGAACTCGGAATTTAAGCGTTCAAACAAAGAGCTATCAACAATATTGAATTCAATTCGCATGCATATTAGTCAGTCATCTAGAAAGCGTTATCAATGAAAAAGAGGTATTAACGATTTTACGTTTGTTATGAAAGAATATGCTCGTATCGGAAGGCATCAAGTTTTTAATTTGTCTGAAGCAAAGCAGTTGTTGCCTGTTGTTCAGAAAATTACCCAGCGTTTGCATGCTAAGAATAAAGATATCGAAACACGGCTGGAGCGGTTGTTAATGGCCGACCCTCGGCGACGTTATTACCAAGAGCAATTTCGCGACAACATTACTGAGTGGAAAACTAAAATGGAAGGCCTAGGTGTGAATGTGAATAATTTGTGGCAGGTGAAGTTTAATGTTGGTTCAGGATTTTTGTGTTGGCAATTTCCCGAATTAGTCATTGCGCATTTTTTACCCGAAGGTGAATCATGGGAGTCTAAAATTAAATTAAAAGAATATTTGGATTCTTATGACCCAGATTGGGCTTATTGATAGAATTCGGTTTTACCCTTGCATAATAAGATGCATATTTATTGTTATTAACGTGCTTATCTGTATTTTTTAATGTCACCTATTCGAAATATTAAACATATACCCGATGGAATTGCTCCCGCAGTCGTTTCTATTGGCAACTTTGATGGCGTGCATTTAGGGCATCAGTCAGTGATTAAGCAGTTAAAAGTTCAGGCGGATGCATTGTCTTTGCCGATGGTGGTTGTAACGTTTAACCCTTTAGCAAAAGAGTATTTTGCGGCAAAGTACTCACCCATTTCTCGAGATAACTTACCGTCACGTTTAAGTGGTGTGAATCAGCGTACACGATTGTTGAAATCTTATGGCGTGGATTATGTTGTTTGCCTTGATTTTGATGAAGCGCTAGAAACGCAAACAGCCGAAGAGTTTGTGCAGACATTGCTGGTCGATTCTTTAGGCACTAAATTTTTAGTGGTTGGCGATGACTTTCATTTTGGATATCAGCGCCAAGGTGATTTTGCTATGCTGAAAGATCAAGGTGAAAGGCATGGTTTTGATGTACAAGCGATGGACACCTTTCAAATTGATGGAGAACGCGTGAGTAGTGGGCGAGTTCGTCAAGCGTTAGAAAGTCACGATTTTGTCTTAAGTAAACGTTTGTTAGGCAGAAGTTATTCTATTTCGGGCGAAGTGATAAAAGGGCAGCAATTAGGGACGACGATTGGCTTTCCTACCGCTAATATTGATATGACTGGCTTGGCAAGTAGTAAGTTGCCCTTAACCGGAGTATATGCCGTGCATGTCAGCATTAAAGGGTTTTCAAAAGCCTTTTTAGGTGTTGCCAATATCGGTGTTCGCCCAACAGTTGATGGAGTTACTAACTCTTTAGAGGTACATCTGCTAGATTTCCATACCCAAGAGGTGAAAGACAGGCTAGACAAAGCTAGACAAAGCGGTGCGAGTGAGGCAAGCTACGCCTTATATGGCCTCGAATTGGAGGTTTTTTTCGTGCATGCAATTCGGGACGAAAAAAAATTCTCTAATGTGCAGGAGTTAAAAGAACAAATTGGCAAAGATATTGTTGTTGCAAAGCAATTTTTTGCAGAAAAAATTTAATCTTTTAACCAAAGAACAATGCATTGATCGTTTAGCGTTTCTAGTGGAAACGTAGAACTGTTGGTGCGATAAATATTATTTGTAACCTTATCCTAGAAATACAGTCATCCAATGACAGATACAAAACCTGATTATAAGCAAACGATTAATTTGCCTAAAACTAGCTTCCCGATGAAAGCGAACTTACCGGTTCGGGAACCAAAAATTTTGAAGCTATGGCAAGATTTATCTATTTATCACACGATTGCTAAGCAAAATAGAGGCAAGCCTCAATATATTTTGCATGATGGCCCCCCTTATGCGAATGGGAATATTCACATAGGTCATGCAGTGAATAAGGTTTTAAAAGACATTATTATCAAATCAAAAATAATGTCAGGCTTTGATGCACCGTATGTGCCGGGTTGGGACTGTCACGGTTTACCGATTGAGCATAATGTTGAGAAGAAGTTTGGCAAGGCTGGCCAAAAAATTGATTATAAGGCGTTCCGTCAAAAGTGCCGTGATTATGCGGCGAGACAAGTAGAAGGGCAAAAGGCCGATTTTGTTCGCTTGGGCGTGTTTGGGGATTGGGATAAGCCTTATCTCACGATGGACTTTAAAACTGAAGCAAATACTGTCAGAGCTCTAGGTGAAATTGCGAAAAATGGTTATCTTATTCGCGGATATAAACCGGTTTATTGGAGTGTCGTAGGAGGCTCGGCTCTAGCAGAGGCAGAAGTGGAGTATCATGATAAAACGTCATTTTCAATTGATGTCCGCTATCCAGTTGTCGATGAGAAAGATTTAGAAGAAAGGTGTGGCGATTTAGCAGGCAATGGTCCCATTTCAGTGTTGATTTGGACAACGACTCCGTGGACGCTTCCCTCGAGTCAAGCAGTCAGTATGAGTGCCTCTTTAGGTTATGTTGTTGTTCAAGCAGGTGAAGAGCGATTGCTCATGGCAGAAGCATTGGTCGAACAGGTAATGCAGCGCGGCGGTTTTCACAAGGTAGAAGGCGCGAGTGGCTCTCAAGACGCTGAAGGCTCTCAAGACGCTGAAGGCTCTAATTATGAAGTCGTTGGGCGCGTTCAGGGCGATAAACTTGAGCAGTTGGTTTTACAACACCCTTTTTACACGCGCCAAGTGCCTGTGTTGCTAGGTGACCATGTCACAACCGATGCAGGTACGGGCTGTGTTCACACGGCACCTGACCATGGTATGGAAGATTTTATCGTGTCGCAGCAGTACGGCATTGAAACATTAAACTACGTGCTAGGTGATGGTACCTTCCGTGATGACGTGGAGCTGTTTGCCGGGGAGCATGTCTATAAAGTAGATGAGCAGATTATTTCTCTTTTAGAGGAAAAGTCAGCGCTGTATCACCAGGAAAAAATTGTCCATAGTTATGCACACTGCTGGCGAACGAAAACACCATTGATATATCGTGCGACGCCGCAATGGTTTATTACCCTGAATCATAATGACCTGAGAGAGCGCATTAAAACGAGTATCGAAGGCGTTAAGTGGATGCCAAGTTGGGGTGAGGAGCGTATTCAAGGTATGGTGGAGGGTAGCCCCGATTGGTGTGTCTCTCGCCAACGTACTTGGGGAGTGCCGATTACATTGCTGGTGCATAAGCAAACACAAGAATTACACCCACGCACAGAAGAATTAGTGGAAATTGTTGCTCAAAAAATTGAACAAGAAGGCATTGATGCGTGGTTTGATTTAACTGCAGAAGAGCTGTTGGGTGATGAAGCGAAAGAGTATGACAAAGTCACTGATACTTTAGATGTCTGGTTTGACTCAGGAGTGACTCATCACTCTGTATTGCGTGGACGTGAAGAATTACAGTTTCCAGCAGACTTGTATCTAGAAGGTTCAGATCAGCATCGCGGTTGGTTTCAATCGTCATTGAAAACGTCTATGACGATTAATGATGAACCACCGTATAAAAATGTACTAACGCACGGTTTCACCGTTGATGCAAACGGGCGAAAAATGTCTAAGTCATTAGGCAACGTTGTATCTCCTCAAGATATATTCAAAACCTTGGGAGCAGATACCTTGCGTCTATGGTGCTCATCAACTGATTACAGTTCTGAAATGACAATTTCAGATGAAATTTTGCGACGTGCCAGTGATTCTTATCGACGCATTCGAAATACAGCGCGTTATCTATTAGGCAATTTAGATGGTTTCGATGCTTCCCAGTCGATCGCTTATGATGACATGCTCGAACTTGACCAATGGGCTGTGCGCTTAACGAAGCAAGTGCAAGATGAGTTATTGGGCCATTATGAATCATTTCAATTTCATTTGGTTTATCAACGCCTTCATCAGTTTTGTTCTGTGGATATGGGTGGCTTCTATTTAGATGTTTTAAAAGACCGTTTATATACAACGCCTGCAGGGTCAAGAGCAAGATTATCTGCGCAAACAGCAATGAATCATGCTTTGCAGGCATTGGTTCGCTGGATTGCTCCGATATTGAGTTTTACGGCAGAAGAAATTTGGCAGACATTAGATCACAAGCAAACAGAGTCGATCTTTTTGTCAGAGTGGTACCAAGACTTGCCGGATTCAACCGATGAGGTTGCTGATGCTAAATGGGCTGAATTGATTTTGCTGCGCAATGAAGTGAATAAACACATTGAAGCGGTTCGAGTGGCTGGAGATATTGGTGGGGCATTGGATGCAGAAATCATTATTCGAGCAAATCAAGAATGGTTGGACAAGCTGGAGCCTATGAAGGATGAATTGAAGTTTGTCTTTATTGTCTCAAAAGTAACTTTGGAGCTGGATAACGGTTCCGTAGATGCGTCTGATGTCCCGGCTGAATTGCAAGGTATCACAATTATTGCTGCACCCAGTAAATCTGGGAAATGTGTTCGTTGTTGGCATCATTCTGAAGATGTTGGCCATATTGAGGGGCATGAAGAAATATGCGGGCGTTGTGTGACGAATGTGACAGAGGCCGCTGGAGAGAAGCGTGAATTTGCATAATTGCGAGCGCCAATATTTAGCCATAAAAGTATTCAACGTTTACCACTAAAATATGACAGAAAATACGCTTATTGATGAGCCATTAATGCAGAAATCACTGAGGTGGTTATTGCTTTCACTTGTGATTATCATTATTGATCAAGTAACTAAGTTTTGGGCGGTTGCTGCATTAAATGATGGTTCTACGATTGATATTTTGCCGGTGCTGGATTTTGGTTTAGCTTACAACAAAGGTGCGGCTTTTAGCTTTTTGGCAGATGCGGGTGGTTGGCAAAAAATCTTTTTCTCGGTGATTGCTATTGTAGTTAGTGCCTATTTAACGTTTGCGATTAGTCGAGCAAAAGTTTCTGAGAAACAATTAGTGGTTGCCTATGCTTTGGTGATTGCGGGGGCGATTGGTAATGTAATTGACCGAATTCGCATTGATAAAGTTGTTGATTTTATTCACGTGTTTTATCAAAACTGGCATTTCCCGTATTTTAATGTTGCCGATATGTCGATTACGATGGGTGCGATTCTCTTGATTATGGAAGCGTTTAATTGGAAAGTAATTCGGTAAGCTTAAAAATTTTATATAACGTTTTTTGATGGTAAAAGTATGAATATTCTATTAGCTAATCCTCGCGGTTTTTGTGCAGGTGTTGATCGTGCAATTGAAATTGTTGAGCGTGCCATTGAATTACATGGAGCGCCTATTTATGTGCGGCACGAAGTTGTTCATAATCGCTTCGTTGTTGATGACCTTAAAAATAAAGGCGCTGTATTTGTCGATGAGTTGGATGAAGTGCCTGATGGTGCTACTGTTATTTTTAGTGCACACGGCGTTTCTCAGGCGGTACAAAAAAATGGCGAATTACGTGATTTGCAAGTCTTTGACGCGACGTGCCCTTTGGTGACTAAAGTGCATGTCGAAGTAGCCAAGTACCGAAAAAAGGATATTGAAGTTATTCTCATTGGGCATGAAGGTCATCCAGAAGTTGAAGGTACTATGGGGCAGGCCGAAGATGGAATGCATTTGGTTGAAAATGTGTGTGACGTTGATCGCTTGGAAGTACTGAATGAAAATAATCTAGCTTATGTCACGCAAACGACATTGTCAGTTGATGATACGCAAGTGGTGATTGATGCGTTAAAGAAACGTTTTCCAGCGATTCAAGGGCCTCGTAAAGATGATATTTGTTATGCAACTCAAAATCGTCAAGATGCGGTTAGGGCGCTATCCCGGGATTCCGATGTGATTATTGTTGTTGGGTCGCCCAATAGTTCAAACTCTAATCGATTGCGTGAACTTTCTGAGCAAAAAGAGGTGCCGAGCTATTTAGTTGATGCGCCTGAACAGATTGATAAATCTTGGTTTGAAGGCGTGAATACTGTTGGTATCACAGCGGGTGCATCGGCACCTGAAATATTAGTCAAACAAGTAATTGATCAAGTCAAAGCCTTTGGCGGCAAGGTTGTCAATGAGGCTAATGGCCCTGTTGAAAGTGTCTCTTTTTCACTGCCAATAGAGCTAAGAACGAATTAGTTTCTTTTTTTGCTTTGATTGATCAGTCCTTGTAATTCAGGAATGCAGGAGCCGCAATTCGTTCCACATTTTAGTTTTTTGCCTAATGATTCAGTAGACAGGGAGCCCTCGATAATGGCTTCTGTTATTGTCGTCTCACTGACTTGAAAGCATGAACAAATTATTTTCTCTGCTGGGCTAGTCTCGCCTAAAATTAAGGTATAAGGAGACTTTGGAACTGGCTTGTCCAGTAAGTTTGACAGCCAAGTCGTGCTGGGTAGCTTTTCTTTTTCTTGGTGCGAATATAAGGTGAGTTGCACACTACTGTCTTGGATTAAGCTAATACGTTCATCTTGGTTTATTTCATCAGTGAATTGAATTGTGTGTAAATGTTTAAAGTGTTGAAGTAATTGCTTTATAAAGTCATTCCAAACTAAATCGGCACTGATTCCGAGCAAAAAGACCTCATTTTGACTTTCTTTTCCACAGAGTGATTTAGACCAATAAGTGATATTTTTTGAAGCCAGAGAAGTTTGTAAAAAATCATTGAAATGATTGATAATAACCTTGTCAATGGCGATAACTGCCCATCGATCGGATTGAAATGGAGAGATTGAAACAGGAATAGCCTTTGACTCTGGTTGGCCTGAAAAGGGGTCGTTTTCAGAAGAAATAACCGCCGAGATGATACTGTCTTTAGCAAATTGATCTGTCCAATGTATTGGCGCAAAAATATTGCCAATATGTATGCCTGAATTTTCGTTGACGACACCAATAAACTCGCCAAATTGATTGCTTATTTTGGCTAGTTTTTGGTTTTCTAGGTTGTACGATTGTATATCGCTTGGATGAACGTCAATAAAAGGGGCGCTGACATGACTCAATAGTTTTGCCGATGTGCCAGTGCGAGTCATCGTGTGCCATTGGTCGCGAATGCGACCAGTGTTCAATAATAACGGCGTTGAAGGTGTTATTTTGTGTACGTTTAATGATGGCTCTCCGACAATGAAATTTGCTTTTTTATTTGGCGTGTAAAACGTATGATCTGTAAATAAGCGTTTTGTTCCCGTTGGATTTTTAGCATTAATAGGCCATTGAACAGGTTCTAAATTTTCATATTCATCTTGTGATAGTGATGATAACGCTGAAATATCAAAGTCACGTAATTTGATGTGTTGCTCAAAACCAGAAAGAGCCGCATGTTCACGGAAAATATCCGCCGGTGATTCATAATTAAAGTGTTCTGAAAACCCCATTTTTTTTGCAACTTCAACAATTTGCCACCAATCATGTCGTGCATCACCAAGGCGCTTTCTCAACGGACGCTGTCGGCTAATTCTTCTTTCAGAGTTCGTGACTGTTCCATCCTTTTCTCCCCATGCAGTTGCTGGCAAGATGATATCGGCATATTGGCATGTATCATTCTCAACATAATCAGATACCGCCACAAAATCACACTTTTTCAATGCATTTCGGATGTGATCACTATTCGGTAGGCTCACAGCAGGGTTAGTAGCCATTATCCAAACTGCTTTTATTTTTCCGTCATGAATAGCATCAAACATGTCGACAGCTTTAAGGCCGGGTGTTTTTGCGATGGTCGGAGATTGCCAAAACCGCTGTACGCGATCGACATCATCGTCGTCAAAGTCCATGTGGGCTGCGAGTTGGTTGGCTAAGCCGCCGACTTCTCGTCCACCCATTGCATTGGGTTGACCCGTAATAGAAAAAGGGCCGGTGCCAGGTTTACCAATTTTAGCAGTGGCCAAATGACAATTGATAATGGCATTGCATTTATCCGAGCCTGTAGCGGATTGATTAATACCTTGTGAATAAAAACTGATTGTTTTTTCTGTTTGAGCAAACCAGTGATAAAAAGTAGTTAATTGCTCAATGCTAATACCTGTGTTTAATGAGGTACTATTGATATCAATAGTGCTAACTTGGTCAACCACGCGGTCAAAATGATTCGTATGGGCTTGAATGAAGTTGTTGTCGATATGGTTCTTATCGATAAGGAACTGTAATAAACCATTAAATAAAAATCCATCTGACGAAGGTTTGATCGCTAAATGCAGATCTGCAATGTCCACACTGGCTGTTTCTCGTGGGTCAATTAAGACTACTTTCATCTTCGGGCGTTGCTTTTTTGCTGCCGCAATCCGTTGATAAAGAACGGGGTGAGTCCATGCTGCATTTGAACCAATTAGGATAATTAAATCAGATAATTCAAGGTCTTCATAGGAGCAGGGTACCGCATCTGCACCAAATGCGCGCTTATAGCCCACTACCGCTGATGCCATGCAAAGACGTGAGTTTGTATCAACATTTGCACTGCCAATGAAGCCTTTCATCAATTTATTGGCAACATAGTAGTCTTCAGTCAATAATTGTCCTGATAAATAAAAGGCAACACTATCTGGACCATGTTCTGCAATGGTCTCACTGAAGCGAGATGCGATAGTATCGATTGCTTTTGTCCAACTGATATCTTCAGATTGATATCGAGGAGAATATAAGCGATGCCGACTTTCAGTGGTCAGGTCCAATGCGGAACCTTTGACACACAGCCTGCCTTTATTGGCAGGGTGATCCTTGTTCCCCGATACGGATTCAATAAGAGGTGAACCCTTCGTTTGTTTAGATAAGATGGCATCAACGCCACAGCCAACTCCGCAATAGGGACAGGTTGTTTTAATGATTTTATTGCCGTCAGACTCTTTGCTTATAGCTTGGTCGTCTGATTGATTTGAAATGCTCAAAGCGTTCTCCACGTTTATAACATCTGTCACATTTTATGACTTTATAGTCGCTTTGCTTTTTAGTGTAAGTAGACGATATCGTCTTCTATGATGACTTTATAGGTAGGGATGCTAATTGCTTCATCTTCAATGCATTGCCCTGTCATTAGATTAAAGTGTTGTTTGTATAATGGCGATGCAACGGTTAATTCGTCACCAATATTACAAACTAGTCCTCTGGATATAACATTCGCATGGCCACAAGGATCCCAGTTGCCAATAGCAAACACTTTTTGGGATGTTTCTGGTAGGTAGAATAATGCAATTTGTTCTAGCGTATTATCCAGGTCAGAATGGTTTGATTGATTATTTATTAAAGCGCATACACCTGAATTTTCAACTAAATCATTGATGCTGCAAATTTTTTGTTTGTTCATGCTGGTTACCTTTTGTGTTTTGTCAATATAGTCATTGTTATGACCCGAAAATTAACTCGCAACTTTAAGTGAATTGCGACTTTTTTCTGTTTCGGTCGCAGGTCGAATTTGACCGCGTTCTTCAACAAAAACAACATTGCTATCTTCTTTGTCAGAATTCACAAACTGTCGGAATCGTTTTACTTTCTCAGCATCATTAATGGCTGTTTTCCATTCACATTGATACGTGTCAATGATGTGTTGCATTTGACTTTCTAACTCAGAGCAAATGCCAAGTGAGTCGTTAATGACGACATCTTTTAAGTAATCCATGCCACCTTCAAGGTTTTCAAACCACACGGATGTTCGTTGAAGTCTGTCAGCGGTTCGGATATAAAACATTAAGAAACGATCGATATATTTCAATAATGTTTCAGTGTCGAGGTCTGTTGCAAAAAGGTCTGCATGGCGTGGTTTCATTCCGCCATTTCCGCAAAGATAGAGGTTCCAACCGTTTTCAGTTGCAATCACACCCACATCTTTGCTTTGCGCTTCTGCGCATTCACGTGTACAGCCGGATACACCCATTTTTAATTTATGAGGAGTACGAAGGCCTTTATAACGATTTTCTAAGTCAATCGCTTGACCCACGCTGTCTTGCACGCCATATCGGCACCATGTGCTACCCACGCATGATTTCACGGTGCGTAATGATTTGGCATAGGCATGGCCAGTTTCAAAACCTGCATCGATCAGTGATGACCAAATTTCAGGTAAATCATTCATTTTTGCGCCGAATAGGTCCACGCGCTGCCCACCCGTAATTTTTGTGTAGAGACTGTATTGTTTTGCGACTTCACCGAGGACGATTAATTGATCCGGCAAAATTTCTCCACCAGGCACTCGAGGGACGACGGAATACGTGCCGTCTTTTTGCATATTCGCCATGAACGTATCGTTGGTGTCCTGTAAGCCGACATGCTCAGGCTCTAGAACATGATCGTTCCACAATGAGGCCATGATTGATGCAACAGCTGGTTTGCAAATTTCACAACCTTGACAGCCTTCTCCCGCACCGTGTTTTTCCATTAATTCATCAAATGTTTTGATTTGTGTGCTTTGTGCAATGGTGTAAAGATCTTGGCGAGTGTGCTGGAAGTGTTCGCAAATATCTGTGTTGACTTCAAGACCGCGTGCTTCTAGTTCAAAATCAACCACATTTTTTAATAGGGCTGCACAACCTCCACAGCCCGTCGCTGCGGCTGTTTCACCTTTTACATCAGCAACTGTCATGCATCCACCTTCAATGGCGTTGACAATATCTCCTTTACTAACATTATGACAAGAGCAAATCGATGCGGTCATTGGTAATGCATCGGCACCTAATGTGGGTGCAGCGCCTTCCGCTGCAGGCAATATCATCGCTTCCGGATTTTCTGGTAGCTCTATATCGTTGAGGTAATATTGTAGAAGTGTGTCGTAATCACTGCAATCGCCAACGAGCGTTGCACCGAGTACTTTTTTTCCATCGGCAGAAACATTTAAACGTTTATAGACTTCTTCTCGTTCATCGCTAAATATAAATGCGCGTGAATCTTCTGCGAGGCCTTTTGAGTCACCGATTGACCCGACATCAACCCCTAATAGTTTTAATTTAGTGCTCATGTCCGCACCACTGAACGAAACCTTGTCGTCATCATTTTGGTGAAGTTGCGAGACTGCTGCTTCAGCCATGCGATATCCAGGGGCTACAAGCCCATAAATAAAATTACCTAAAACGGCGCATTCCCCAATAGCAAAAATGTCTTGATCCGATGTTCGGCAGTGATAGTCAATCTCAATCCCCCCACGTTCTCCAACTTTTAAATCCGCATCGCGAGCAAGTTGGTCATAGGGGCGAATACCTGCAGAAAAGACAATCATATCTGTTTCTAGTTCAGTATCATCGGCAAACTCCATTTTTAGACGATGGTGTTCGCCTTGAGTAATATTTTGGGTTGCTTTGCTTGTGTGTACTTTGACGCCTAATCCTTCGATTTTGCTACGCAGCATATTTGAGCCGCCATCGTCGAGCTGCACTCCCATTAAACCAGGAGCAAATTCTACGACGTGTGCTTCAAGTCCTAAATTTTTTAATGCATTGGCGCATTCTAACCCTAATAAACCGCCACCAATCACAACGCCTACTTTTTTGCCTTCAGCTGATGCTTTGATTTCCCCTAAATCATCAATGGTTCTATATGCAAGGCAATGCTCTTGGTCATGTCCTGGGACAGGGGGGATGAAAGGGTATGAGCCTGTTGCTAAAATAAGTTTGTCATATTCGAAGACTTGTCCGCCTTCAGTGATAACGTTTTTTTCTTTTCGGTTAATACGACTTACAAAATCACCGAAGTGAGCACTGACACCGATTTCTTCATAATGCTCACGTGTTGTCATTGCAAGCTCTGAAGGTTCTTTCCCATCGAACACTTCTGATAAATGAACCCTGTCGTAAGCCGGTCGAGGTTCACCGCCAATAACCGTAATGTCTGCTGCAATTGTTGAATCTGCTAAAGTTTGTACATAATGGTGTCCTACCATGCCATTGCCTACGACAACAATTTTTAAATTACTCATAATTACCTAGTTCTTGTTTGATGAATCGCATTGTGTTGCTCACAGATGCTTGATGATTATAAATAAGCAATTGTTATGCCAAAGTTTGATGGTGCGTGATCGGTTTAGTTTGATGGAGGGGGAGCTTAGAAAAGATGGCTTGTTTATCTTTATGCACCAATATAGTGCGTTGTTGTTGTGATTTGTGCTGTAACGGTACATTCTTTTATCTATTGTTGTCCGTGAAGGGGTTCTGTGTTGCTTTTTCGGTGAATAAATAGTGGCACGTAAATTGCGTATCTTCGTGTTTGGTTAACTAAATCAATCATGATTTAACGCTGAGCTATTTATAGGTAGAGGAGAATTTACATGTCTGCGGATTCAAGCCAACGATTTAATTTGTTTGCATTCAACGGGAAAATGAAAATATTACATTTGAGTTGGATTGCTTTTTTTATCACCTTTGTGGTGTGGTTTAACTTGGCCCCAATGTTGCAAGCTATTGCGCAATCATTGGATTTAACAAAGGGTGAAATTAAAACGCTTTTACTGTTGAATGTTTCATTGGCCATTCCCGCACGAATCATTGTTGGGATGCTCACGGATGTTTATGGACCAAGAAAAGTGTATTCAGCATTATTGTTAGTGTCTTCTATTCCTTGTTTGATGTTTGCGTTTGCAAACTCTTTTGAACAGGCAGCGATTTCACGATTTTTGCTAGGTTTTGTTGGTGCAGGTTTTGTGGTTGGTATCCGTATGGTCAGTGAATGGTTTCCTGCCAACGAATTAGGAACAGCAGAAGGAATCTATGGAGGTTGGGGGAATTTTGGTTCAGCCGCGGCGGCATTTTTATTGCCGACAGTAGCGCTATGGTTTGGTGGCGACGACGGTTGGCGCTATGCGATTATGGTGACAGGTGCTTTGTGTTTTTTGTTTAGTTTTGTGTTCTATTTTAATGTGAGAGACACGCCAAAAGGGTCTACGTATTTCAAGCCAAAACATGTCGGTGCAATGGAGGTGACAAGCAAGGGCGATTTAATTTTTTTGATCATGATGAAAGTGCCACTTTATGCGGCGCTGTCTTTGTTAACATGGAAGTTGTCTTCTGGTAATGTTGGTTTATTGTCTGAGTCTGTTTCAATTGCTGTCTATGTGTTTCTTGTTGGTTTGTTTTTGTATGATTCAAACAAGGCTATTCAAGCAAACCGAAAGGTATTAACGGATGAAGTGCCAGAAATTCATCGTTATAAGTTTAAGCAAGTTGCGGTGTTAAATGTGTTGTATTTTGCAACCTTTGGGTCAGAGTTGGCAGTGGTTTCAATGTTGCCATTATTTTTTGCGGATACGTTTACCTTGGATCCTGTTAAGGCGGGTATGGTGGCATCGGCTTATGCTTTTATGAATCTAATGTCTCGTCCTGGAGGCGGTTGGATTTCTGATCGTTTTGGCCGTCGATCGACGTTATTAATTCTGACGGCTGGGTTGGCCGTCGGTTATTTTGTCATGTCACTTGTTGGAAGCAGTTGGCCATTATGGCTGGCGGTTATTGCCGCAATGGCATGTTCGTTTTTCGTGCAAGCGGGTGAAGGTGCTGTATTTGCTGTTGTACCGCTCATTAAGCGCCGCTTAACGGGGCAAATAGCGGGCATGACGGGGGCTTATGGTAATGTTGGCGCGGTGGTTTACTTGACAATATTCTCTTTGGTTGATGCATCAACCTTCTTTTTGGTTATTTCGGCGACGGCTGTGTTGGGTTTTGTTGCGTTGTTGTTTTTGGAAGAACCGCAAGGGCATATGGCTGAGGTTGATGAGCACGGTAATGTGCAATTAATCGATGTCACCTAGTATTGATGCCTCTGACAGGAAAATACCATGCCGCGTTCTCAACATAACCGTGTAAGCACTCAAAAAACATTACGATTAAGGTTGAGCTTTGGCGGTTATTCGGCGGCAGGTGTTAAAACCTCTAATGATGATGCGTTTACAGCATTCTTGCCGTCTGAGCACAATGCACGTAAATACAAAGGCGGTGCAGCATGTATTGCTGATGGTGTTAGTTGTAGCGCAAACGCGCAAGAGGCTAGTCAGACGGCGGTGACTAATTTTATCGCTGACTATTTTAGTACACCAGACTTTTGGGATGTGAAACAGTCGGCGTCGAAAGTGATTAGCGCTATTAATTCGTGGTTGTTTCAACAAGGCATGCGTGAACATGCACGATCAGATGGTTTTGTAACGACATTCAGTGCTTTGATCATTAAGTCACACACAGCTCATATCCTGCATGCGGGTGATAGTCGTGTGTATTTGTTGCGAGAAAATCAGCTTGAACAACTGACTCAAGACCATTGTTATCAAGGTGGAGGAGATAATTATTTAACGCGTTCGTTGGGCATTGATAGGCATTTGGATCTTGATTATCGATCAATAGACGTCAAGAAAGGTGACCGTTTTTTATTAACGACTGATGGTGTGCATGAGGTGTTAGATGAAGAGCAACTATTAAGTTTTTCTGCCTCAGAGCCTTATGTTCAGAAGGAAGGCTCTGCTGATACGTTGGAGGGTTTAGCAAAAAGCATCAGCGAGGCAGCCTTGAATCAAGGGAGTCAAGATAATGTGAGTTGTTTGTTTGTGCATGTTGACGCTCTTCCTGAGGAAAGAGAAAGCGAGATATTTCGTGAATTGACTGAATTGAAAATACCCCCAGCGCTTGCTGTTGGCAATAAGATTGATCAATTTGAAATTACTCGAATTTTACATGTGGGTACACGAAGCCATGTCTATCTGGCGCGAGATATAAATACAGATCAGCGACGTGTCCTTAAAATGCCTTCGCTGAATTTTGTCGATGATATTGTCTATTTGGAAAGTTTTGCGCGTGAACAATGGATCGGAAGGAAGTTGTCACATAGTCACATAATGAAAATCTATCCACCCACAGAAGGATCGCAATTTTTGTATCATATTTGTGAATATATTGAAGGGAAAACATTGCGTCAATGGATGATTGATAATAGTCAGCCTGATTTAGATCAAGTGCGGCGAGTTTTGGAGGGGATGATTGCACCTGTCAGAGCATTGCATCGTGGCAAGATGGTGCATTGTGATTTGAAGCCTGAGAACTTTATTATTAATCGAGATGGTGTCATAAAGTTGATTGACTTTGGGACGTTACATATTGCCGGTGTTGAGGAAATGCGGGGGAGAAAATTTAATGATAGCTTGCCTGTGGGTGATATTGGTTATATCGCGCCAGAGTCTTTGGAGCATGGCGCAACTACTCATTTAGCAGACTTATTTTCGGTTGCGACAATCGTCTATGAAATGCTGACGGGAAAGTTGCCGTATGCAGCGATCAAATCTAATCGTCATTTACCTAAAAATAGTGATAAATGGCAATACATCCCTTTAGGGCAATTTCCTGAGCTCAAAGATAAATACCCTTTTTGGGTCAATGCGGTATTGAAGAAAGCATTGTCACCCAACCCTAAATATCGTTATCAGGCGATGTCAGAGTTTAACGGAGATCTCAAAAAGCCAAGTGCTGACATCTTAAGGTCAGAAAAGTACGCTCCATTGGTTGAATGTAACCCCTTACGCTTATGGAAAATAATGAGCTTATTGTTGTTTGTGGTGGTAGTTTTGCAGTGGTTTTACTTGTTTTCATAAAATAAGACAAATCTATTTACACAAAGCGTTTACTAATACGCTTGAAAACATCATGCAGTTATAGTGACAGCTGACCTTTAGTTAGGCTGATTTTTTTGCGTGTTGAGTTGGAGTTTGTTTAATTGACCTTTTTGGCTTAGTCGGCCGCTTGGCTCTCAAAAGTAACCGTTTATCCTTATTTATGGCTGATTAATAAAAATTTAAAATATAGTGTATGGTGTGAAAATATATTTTTAAAACTAAAATTGAACATCATGAAAAAACAAC
>JBOEGT010000019.1:0-24938 GCA_050633585.1 Arenicella sp. | reverse complement strand
CAGCAATCCATTAAATAAGGCATCGCTCTATGGGGTGAGTAATTCCAGCAACCGTCCACGTACCAAACCGCTTCTTGAGGTGTTTTCATGGAGCTTTTCGATAAGCATTCTTGGATCACTGCAGGAGTCGATTGCTTGCTCGATAACAGCGCTGATGCAATAGCGCCACTCTTCAAGTTCTGGAGATTTTGTGTTCGGCAGAAACGCGCCTCGATACATAGAAATCGCTTCATTGCTTTTTTGCCGATGCAAAGCGTCCCAAATATGAATGAAATCACCCCAAAAGGGCATGAGCAAACGATAGGGTCTGGAGCCAATGGCGCCTCCTAGCAAATGCCTGAGGTGAGAGACTTCGGCCTTTAATGTGGTGGTGGATACAGGAGCATCCCCATACAACACGGCATGCAGGCGATCTAATGACAAGCCTTCGGGGTTTAAGGCGAGCAAGCACAAAATTTCAACTTGCCGAAGTGGCAGTTTTATTTTTTTACCGTGCAGCCGGATATAAGGTTCACCCAAGGCAAAAATCTCCAACTCAGCCCGAGGCAGGTTTAGCGGCAATGCTCGGCCAATTGAGCGCGCAATATCTTTCACCGCGGCTTGCCCTAATGGCGTGTGTCTTCGCCAAGTGGTTGACATATCTAAAATGCCAACACAGTCACCGGTTTGAGGGTGGACAATGGGCGCGGCGTAGCACACCCAGTCATTCACCACGGGCAAATAGTGCTCAGCCGAAAACACCGTCACGGCACGCTTTAAATTCAAAGAAAGTCCCACCGCATTTGTGCCAACAGAACGCTCATCCCAATGGCCGCCAGCGGTGAAATTCAAGGCTTCGGCGCGGCTGCGCATATGATTGCTCGCATAAGTCCACAACAATCGACCACGAGGGTCCGCAATGGCTACCACCAATTCACCTTCTTTGGTCAATTGTTTCAGATGATCTTGCTGATGTTTTGCCGCCAAAGACAATGGCGATTCTTGCCACAAGTGAGACACTTTATACTCATCATCAACGGGCGCTGACACAGGATTGGGTTTTATCGATGCCGCACTCCGCTGCCAAGAAGAGAGAATCTCTTGGGGGACATAATCGTTCTCAGGCACCGAGCCAGTGGTAACAAACGCGTTTCTTTGTGATTCGGTTTCATCGCGGCGCCGAGATAGCTTCGTATGATTTCTATGCGCTAACATGTGATTCTCGTTCGAAAAACCGAAAAATATAGTATCACTTCTCCGTCTTGAGGTAAAAATCTATTAATAAATGCACACGCGGTGCGCTCAGAGCGCTTAGGTCAATGTGCTAAAACCTGCATTTAGCTTGCCGTATTGTTAGCTCGCCACGTTGAAATAATCTCAAACAACTGATCTAAACCATCTGTCAACGCGGCGGGGCCCGGCTGCAAAATGTAAGCTGATTTAATCTCAAACACCTGATGATTAATGACCGCAGGTACGTTTTCCCACCCTGGTCTTTGTCCGACTTTTTCAGGGTGGAACCGTTTACCACACCATGAACCAATGACAATATCAGGCTGACGTTCTACCACTGTTAAAGGGTCGGCAACAATGCGTTCTTTACCTCCTTGATGTTTTGCGTTTTCAGCAAAGCAATCGATGCCTCCTGCAATTTCAATCAGTTCACTCACCCAACCGATACCACTAATAATGGGGTCGTACCATTCCTCAAAGTAAACCACTGGCTTATTTTCCCACTGTGACGTTTCTTGTTGAATGCGAGCGATCTTCGCTTCATATTCCGTGGCAAGTTCATCGGCTTTTTCAGCCGCTCCAACTAAACGACCCAAGGTGCGGATCATTTGAAGAATGCCCGCTACTGTTCGATGGTTTAGCACATAGACTTCAATGCCTTGCTTGATTAATTCAGCAGCAATATCCGCTTGAAGGTCAGAAAAACCCAACACCAAATCTGGCTTTAAATCTAAAATTTTAGGAATTTTCGCACTCGTAAAGGCAGAGACTTTAGGCTTTTCTTTACGTGCTCTAGCCGGCCTGACCGTGAACCCAGAAATACCTGCAATGCGGTCTTCCTCACCGAGTAAATACAACGTTTCTACAGTCTCTTCAGTCATGCAAATAATGCGTTCAGGCCAATTCATAAGAAATGATAGAAAGTTGAAGTTAGTCGAGTCCTTGCATATTCTACGCCACTTACGCTATACAACACCAATAAAAAAGCAGCTGCCTAAGGCAGCTGCTTTTATGTCAAGAGATTGACAACCCGTCTTTCAACATAAGCTATGAAGACGATAAACGCGTCTCTTTATTTGAGTGAATTCCCGCTTGCGCATCTTGATAAACCTTCATATCTAGCTTGCCTTCACTTTTTGCAACTATCGCTGAAACGGCGGCATCTCCCGAGACATTGACAGCCGTTCGAATCATATCCATTAAGCGATCAACCCCTAAAATCAAACCAATGCCTTCAACTGGCAAGCCCACCTGCGCAAAGACCATTGATAGCATAATAAGTCCAACCCCTGGCACGCCAGCGGTGCCAATTGATGCAAGCACTGACATCAAAATAACGGTTAAATACCCGGCAATGCCAAGATCAACATTATAAAAGTTGGCGATAAACACGGTGGCAACACCTTGCATAATCGCGGTGCCATCCATATTAATGGTGGCGCCAAATGGCACCGAAAACGAGGCAATTGAATTATTCACACCCAGCCTTTCGGTGACTGAACGCATGGTGACAGGAATAGTGGCATTCGAACTAGCCGTACTAAATGCAAAAATCTGAGCATTACGCATTTTCCTGATGAACATGAATGGACTCAACCCAGAAAACACTCTTAAGACAATCATCAAGGTCACAAACAAGTGGAACAACAATGCGCCCGCCAGCACTCCAACATAACCTGCTAAGGACACTAGCAACCCTAAACCTAAAGAAGCAATCGCTTTTGCGATCAAGCAAAAAACAGCATAAGGTGCAGCCGACATCACAATGCCGACCATCTTCATCATAATTTCATTAGCCACTTCTACACCTTCGACAAAGCTTCCCGCTCTTTTGCCAACCATCAACATGCTAATGCCGACTAAAATTGAGAAGAAGATAATAGGCAGCATGTCGCCATTTGCCATTGCACTAATGGGGTTGCTCGGAACAATATCAATAATCACCTGTGTCAGTGGTGGCGCCTCTTTCCCAGAAAACGCGACATCCGCCGCTTGATTCATATTTTCACCAATGCCAAATATTGTCGCAATTCCAATGGCGGTTGCAATTGCAATAGCCGTTGTTCCCATATACAACGCAAATGACTTTGCCCCGACGCGACCTAATAGTGTGATATTACCAATACCGCAGACTCCGGACACCAACGAAAAGAAGACCAATGGCACCACTAACATCTTCAAAGCGTTGACAAACATTTTTCCAATCACATGGAAAAAGCCATTGACGATATACGTGTTCACGAAAGAGCCTTCCGCGTTCAACCCTCCAAGGTTGATATAGAGACCTATGACGATGCCAAACAACATCGCTAATAACACTCGCACTGTTAAGCTCGTATTCTTAAATTTTTGCATGATTCACCTCTGTAGCATTGATATAAATACACAGCAATTGCAGCGAACATAAGCACTAATGATGCATTCGTCTGGCATCTCCTAAAAAGACGCATGAATCGCGATGTAAAAATTGTCGCCATCCTATTGCGGCAAAAGCCAGATGCCAAGATCGTTGGGGTGCAAAAATAATGATATTAAGTCATCCTTTATAACTATAAATCACCCACACATAACGGTATGCAATTCATGCATGAGCGAAGTCCATGAAAATAGACTGACTTCAGCAGAGTTTTGTCTGTTTTCAAACAAAGACCCCACCATGCAAAAACAAATGTGCCTATAATGCTTAATGCTCGTATCTCTTTTCAAGACCATCGATAGTAGATACGGCATCGTACGAAACCGCCATCACCGCGCACAAACACCATGCAAATAATATTCAATGTTTTAGAAATTGTTTCACCCGTCTTTATTTTGGCCACGATTGGGTTTTTCTGGGTCAAACGCGGTTACGACTACCCGATCGATTTCGTCACTAATATGGTCATGATCGTTGGCTTACCTTGCTTGGTCTTCACCGCACTGATGAAAACCAAGATTGATCCTGACGCGCTCGCCTCCACTTTTTTTGCATCGATTGCGGTGTATGCGTTAATCACCGTCGCGTTTTTTGTGTTAGTCAAAGCCTTCTCGTTGGAAGTCAAAACATTCTTAGCGCCACTGATATTTAGCAACACCGGGAACTTAGGGCTTCCTCTCGCGCTGTTCGCCTTTGGAGAAGCTGGCTTAAGCTATGCCATCATTGTATTTGCGGTCATGATGATTTACTCCTTTTCCGCTGGCATCTGGATGGTGTCTGGGGGAGGCTCGCCTTTTAGAATTCTAAAAGACCCCATATTCTGGGGCGCTTTATTGGGTGCACTTTTTATGATTCAGGGCTGGAGCACTCCGACATGGCTGACCAATACCGTTGATCTTTTGGGGCAACTGGTGATTCCACTCATGTTAATCACCTTGGGGGTCACGTTAGCGCGCTTAGAATCGCCTGCTTTTGGTCGATCAGTGTGGCTTTCTGTGGTGAAGCTAGTGATCTGCATCGGAGCTTCTTACGGCGTTGGGATGTGGTTTGGCTTGGATAAAATTGCCTTGGCGGTACTGGTTGTGCAAGTGTCTACCCCTGTGGCTGTCACCTCTTATTTAATCGCACAAAAGTATGGCGCTAACGCCGATGAAGTCGCAGGTTTGGTCGTGGTATCAACCGCGTTGAGTATCATTGCCTTGCCGTTGATGCTAGGTTTTTTACTGTAAATGTTGGACGCTTCTCTTATGAAAATTTTTATGAAGCTTTTATGAAAAAATAAGCTTATGAAAAGATAAACGCCATGCAAAAAATGATAGAAAAATCAATTCTATGAAAAAACAAAAAAGCGCAAGACAAAAAATACAGCCGTTGTCAGCAACACCACCAGCAGGCTTGGCGCACGTAAAACACTTAAAAGAATCGCTAAGGACGTGGCAATTACATAGTCAAAACCCGCATGAGAAAAGCTGGAGAATGACAAACCTTGGTCCACAGTGATGCTCAATACTATCGGTGCCCAAATAGCAGTCAAAATGGCGTAAGAAGAAAAGCTGAGAAAACGCTTCACTTTCTCATTCGGCTCGTAGCCGACCCACTGTATAAAAAAAGCATAGCGGTTGGCGAATGTAATGAGCGCCATTCCAAAAATACTAAACCAGTTCATGATTCCCCTCCATGCTCGTCCAAACCACTGTTTTCTTGATTGGCTGACGCGAGATAACCGACACACATGCCTAGTAAACCTGCAATGACAATGTAGCTGTCTGTAAAGTAAGGCTTCAACATAACTGAAGACACACCACTCACCAAAATGGTCAATGCGATCGGCCATTGGCGAACTTTGTCAAAGGTCATCGCAATAAAAGTGGCCGCAATGGCAAAATCCAACCCTAGCGCATCAATATTATCAAAGTAATCCCCCGCTAAGATACCGACCAAGGTCGCCAGATTCCATACCGCATAAAAAGCAAAACCAACCACCAGCGCATACAAGGCTGAAAACTTTCCCGTGCGCTGTGTGTGCGTTTGTGACACTGCAAACATTTCGTCCGTCAACACAAACGCGATGGCGAACCGCCAAGGCAATGACAGTGACGAGACATGCTGCCTGAACGTAATGGAATACAATAAATGGCGAGAGCTAATGACAAACGTGGTGCCAAAAATAGTCCATGGCGATGCCATACTCCCCATCAGCGTCATTCCAGATAGTTGCGCGGCGCCTGCAAAGACTAACAATGACATCATTTGTGCTTGCAGTGGCGTGAGGCCAACTTGTATCGCAATAGCGCCTGTCAGAATACCCCACGGAATGACGGCAATCGACAGCGGCATGACATCGAGAATGCCTTGAATCATGAGCGATACATTGGATTGTGTATTGGTTGTTTTCATGTGCCTAGAATAGGTAATTTCGCTGATGAATCATAACAAGATTAGTGACTAAGCATAAGAAATTTAAGCATATTTGATTACTCAAAATTGCTCATTGAACGCTACTTTAATACTCTAATTTTTTACCGTTTTATGAGCAAGCAACACGCTTATTTCTGAGGTTTATGTAATTTATTCGCCTTAGATGAGGTCAATTAAATGAGCCATTTAAATCATTCATTCATTTTGAGCCTGTCTTTTATGCGAAAAAACATCACCACACATCACTCATTCTTATTGAACGCACTAACCTTATTACTGCTGCTAATCACCTCGCCCTTATACGCTGAAAAAGACGCGCAAAGCAGCGCAAATACTTCCAAGGTTCAGACTAACATTCCCTTTGATCAGCACTTTATGGCAGTGCTTCGCAATGATGATCAACACGCGAGCGAACAAGCCATCAATACTATTGTGAAACATTGGCATAGCGGACTCATTCCAATGGCACTGGAGACCTTATCATATGCAAATTCAAGTCCCTATCGCCCCGTTTTAGTCGAGTTACTTCAACAAGAAGAAGCGGTTGATAATCAAAATTTTGGCATCCGAGAGTGGTACCACTGGCTATGGAATGCAGACATTACACTCGACCCTAGTTACGCAAACTTTAAATCAACCTTGTATCAAGTGATTGATCCACGCTTTGAAAAGTACTTCAAAAATCGCCACGATCTCGCCAGAATCAGGTTAGACGAAATCCAATGGGGTGGCGTTCGTCAAGACGGCATTCCCCCTCTACGAAACCCTGAGATGATCCAAGCCTCTGAAGCGAGCTATCTTGAAGATGACAATATCGTATTTGGTATCGAAATTAATGGCGATGTCAGAGCGTATCCAAAGAGAATTCTAGCGTGGCACGAAATGTTCACGGATACCATTGGAGGCGTTGATATCGCCGGCGTTTATTGCACACTGTGCGGGACAGTCATTCCCTACAAAACGGAAGTGAATGGCAAGAAGTATACACTTGGCACCAGCGGGTTTTTATATCGATCAAACAAGCTGATGTATGACAAAGCAACACAATCCTTATGGAGCACCACGCGAGGCACGCCAGTATTAGGCCCTCTAGTCGACAAAGGCATTGCTTTAGACTATGAAAGCGTCGTGACAACGACTTGGGGAGAATGGAAAAAACGCCATCCGAAAACTACCGTATTGTCCTTGAACACCGGCCATCGCAGAGACTATGGTGAAGGCGTGGCCTACAACAGTTACTTCGGGACGGACGAGTTAATGTTTCGAACACCTTTCGATGACAATCGCTTAAAAAATAAACAAGAAATTTTAGCGTTGCGCTTCCCAGCCGCCCCGAATCAACAGTTGGCGATTGATACCGCATTCCTTGAAAAAACACCTCTCTATGCAAATCGTATTGGAGCACAACAATTCGTTGTATTCACCGACAAATCCGGAGCTAACCGTGTCTATGACCCTCAGGGGGTTGAATTTGCCTCTTACGACGGAGACCAAACGGCCGTGGACATTAATGGCCAACCATGGACCGTTAACGAAAGTACGTTGTTAGCTAAAAATGGTGCCGAGCTTCCACGACTTCCTTATCACCGCGCATTTTGGTTTGGTTGGCGTGCTGCTTTTCCTGAAACAAAATTGATTAAATAATGATTCCTCCTTGGTGCCATGCGTGGCATAACACGGCTTGCTTCTTCATAGCACCAAGGACATTTCATCACCAGATTAAGGCAATACGTGAGCGCCTTTTTTCTTTGCTTTTTTCTTAGAAAGCGCCGTTTTCGCCAATAAACCAACGCTCAACACCACAAGCGTTAAACCAAAAAGCGGGAATACCACACCCAATACAAGAATGCTGACCAACACGAGTTTTCCTACTTTAAATTGAGCAGGCACTGACGGTAAACCCCATCGCCCTTGTGGCTTCCTCAACAGGTATGACACCAAACCGGCAGCCGTACTCAACGCAAACGCCAGCGCGACGATTAGCACCACGATCCAGTTCACAAGGCCATATTCCCCTTGATGGAGACGCATAGCAATTTGGCGCATTTCCATCAAAATACCCACCTCACTCCAATCATATGATTTCACAATATTTCCTGAGTATTGATCAATATGAAATACTTTTTGATCGCGCAGCCAAAATGCTCGATTAGAGATAGAAAACACGTCATCAGGCTCTTTAGGTAGTTTAATTGTCAACGCTCCCTTTAGGTTTTTTGCTATGGCTATAGAGACTATTTCATCAATAGTCAACACTGGGTTTCCCGCCGTATGCTGCGATTTGAGACCTTTGGTTGAGCGCCAATGTTTCGGATAACCCGTGTCCGTTTTTGCTTGAATCCACTTCAATTGCGAACCAAAAACATCTGTCCATGGCATCCCACCAGCCAGAATGATTAATAACAATATCGACGCCCAAAAGCCCACCACCGAATGCATATCTCGCCAGAATACCCGACGACTTTTATGCCGTCTAATGGTAAAAAAACCGGCTAATGAAAAACGCTTGGCTGGCCACCAAATATAAATACCCGTCAAAATAAGAACAATCGACCAACTTGCTATCAGCTCAACAACATATTCACCCGCCTGATTAAGCAACAATTCTCCATGCAACTTACGGACCTTATACATAAACGTATCATGTTGCTGAATCACACCAGTGACTTCCGCCGTATACGGGTCCACATGCACTAAATTGCGTGCATGCCCTTTTGAGTGTAAACGAAAGCGTGTGGCTCTCTCCGGAGAGGACGGCAAATACACGTGTGAAATAGAATGTGTCGATGTTGTTGGAGTCGTTTGCGCTTCCTTCACAGCAGCGAACTGCTGTGAAACGGGGACTCTTTCACCGTTTTCAGGGACATTTACTAGCCTGACTTTTTCATAATAGGCATCATTAAAATCCGCTTTAAATAAATACACTGCCCCTGTAATAGACAATAAAAAGATGAAAGGCAAACTAATTAACCCGCCAATAATGTGCCACTTCCACAACCAACTATTTAAACTTTTTTGTTTCATCATATTAAACTCACTTTATAAAAAGTTGTGTTTTCTGTTTAACATGAGTTTGCTCGAAGCAATGATTCACGGGCAAAGTACACGCAAAAAAAGCTTCGAGAAACTCAATACTCAAGGTAAAACGTTAAAACTTATATTCCGCGCCGAGATAATAGCTTCGCCCATCAACGGTTCGAAACTGTAGTCGGCCTCGGCTATAGGTCGCACGATCTTCTAAGGTGTCGGTCAAATTGATACCATGCAACCAAACACTCCACGGGCCTTTTTCATAGCTGACACGCAAATTAATACGCTCATCTCTTTTAAAACGTCCTGCATGAGTATTCTCATCATCGCTGTAATAGCTTGAATAAAAGTCGCCTTCTAATTCAGCAGTCAACTGCTTAGTTGGCAACCATGCAATCCGCGCATTAACATGATGACGAGGAGAGCGCCTTAACTCATTGCCTGAAAAGTCACCATCGCTGCTCACAAAAGAGTCATAAATGTTTTTTGCATACGTGTGCGTAAACCCAACCCGCCAACTCGCTTGTTGAGGTGCATATTCCACCACCGTTTCTAAACCCTGAACAGTGACCTGCCCAGCATTTGTCACACGCTCAAACTCCAAACCATTGAGGAAAAACTCTTGATCAACCAGGTAGTTTTTTATTTCATTATGGTAGTAAGACGTGTCATAGCTCAATGCACCTAATTGACCTCGTAAGCCAACTTCTACGTTGGTTGACTCCTCGGGTTGCAAGCCCGCATTACCAGTCTCTCGATTAAAAAGATCGCTCGCATCTGGCGCATAAAACCCTTGAGAAGCACCAAACCAAATACGATTTGACGCATTCAAGCGATAAACGGCGCCAAGCTTGGGAGAGACATCATCAAAACCCGCTTCTTCAGCAGATACCTCGGTAGAGGTTGACGTAATATCTTCATAACGAACACCTGCAGACAGTGTTAAACGGTCCGTTGCGCGTGCTTCATATTGTGCAAATACAGCATAAATATCACGAGTATTTTCGAACGCATCAAACGCGCCGCTTAACGCGATATCGTCTCTGCCAAATGCTTTAATATCTTGCTGGCCGTTATAGGTTTCAAACCCGGTAATCACGTTCGAATCATCAAAATCATAGCGATACACCAGTTTCGTGCTGACACCCACATCATTTTCATCTTCTGGCCCTCCAAAACGAGATACACCGACCGTGTCTTTCTCTCTGATGACCAATGACGCATCAAGCTGTCCATTGTCTAGCTGATGTGTCACATTCAGCGACAAAGTGTCTTGTTCAAGCTCCGTGGATGAACTTAAACTACCTGCTTGAGTCGGGTCCTCAGCAATTTGACTAGCGGTTAAATCCCCTCGAACGATCGAATCTTCTTCAAAATGTTCCAACCTTGCCGTCAACGTTGTTTGACTGGTGAGTGTATATTGAAGTTTTGAGCTGAACTGTTCTCTATCATTTTTCGCTTCTTGGCGAGCACCATCCAGGCGGCGCACATTCGCATCGATAAAATAACCTAACTTCCCTGCTTGAGCACCTGTGTTTACTCCCACTCGTTTACGCCCAAAATTACCGACTTCTGACCAGACTTTCGTTTCAGGCGTTTTTGGCGCATCACGGCTCACCACATTAATCACTCCGCCAAAAGCATTGCTAGCATATACAGCAGAGGCCGGGCCTTTGATGACCTCAACGCGTTGAATATCGTTTGTATTAATTCTATCCAAACGCTGTGTTGCTCCTTCATAAGGATTTTCTAGTGGGATACCATCTACCAAGGGAATGGTGTAGCCTTTGCCACCCGCCGGAATACGCAAATTACGGACCTGTGATTCCCCAGGGATTCGATCAAGAAACTCGTCAGGGTCAACAAATTTCAAGCGATCGACTTCTTCCTCATTCACCACGTGAATATTGATGGGTAACTCTTTGACAGGCGTACCTGCAATCGTGGCATTAGCAACCGCCACTTTGCCAATGATTGTGATAGTAATAGGGCTTAACGTCGTTACCTTTATCGCCTCTTGCGTGTCTTTCTCAGCGGCATACACATTCAAAGGCAAGCAGGCACTGAGTGCCCAGCACAAATTTTTGAGTTTCATTTTCACTCCAACCGTTTTATTTCTTCACAGAGGTTTAAGTGATGATCTATGACACCACCAAACGCTCATAACATAGTCGACAACCTTGGCATAGGTCGCTTCAAAGCAACACTGAGCCTTAGATCATCATTGAATTAGCATTCACTGGAATATGGATTCAATGGCATATACCAGTGACAATATTTCAGGAATTCAATTGAGTTATGTGAAAATGATTGGAGGAGCTCGCGTGAAACCGCCGCTTAAAAGAAGGTGTTTATTATGGTGCCGATAGACTGAACCATAGATTGAAACACGCGCTAACTGTGCTGGATGAGGCTCAACCTGATGGCTAAAGTGAGCAGCCATGAGGTCCTGATTCTCATCCTTTGAGATATAACACAGCGGGCACTCAAGAGACTGATGTGGCGCATCATTATCCGTGTCCTCACCATAAAACTCCGAGAGACTGATCCATTTATAACCCGTGGACGTACAAATCAGTATTTTATCGCCTAACAAGGCGGCTAAACTATTCTGCTCAGTTCCTTTCTGCGCAACACCATCCGACTTATTTAACGCCGCCGTAATGGAAGATACCGCATAAAACGGCAGCACGACATTCATCAAGAATGCCAACAAAGCAAGTACAGCGATTAGGCGTTTTTTTGCTTGATACATGTGCGATTAAATGGTCAAAAAATAATGATCAATTTTAGATACAATCGAGTGGCGGCAAGTCTACCAAAAATTATTCTTACATGGCGTTTTTTATTGAAGACAAATTAACTCTGTCTCATCAATGAAAAGACTCACAGATTCGCAGCGTAAAATTTACCCAACAATAATCGGAGAAAAACAATGACTCTACGCATAAACGATCAAGCACCTAATTTCACTGCCATGACAACGCAAGGTGAAATCACCTTCCATGACTGGATTGGCGACAGTTGGGCTGTATTATTTTCACACCCTAAAGACTTTACCCCCGTTTGCACCACTGAACTGGGTTTCGCTGCCGGCCTAGAAGATGAAATGGCAAAGCGTAATACCAAAATGATTGGTTTATCCGTTGACCCTGTCGACAATCATGCCGATTGGGCAAAAGATATCGAAGAAACGCAAGGTCACCCGGTTAAGTTCCCGATGATTGGAGATGTCGATTTAAGCGTTTCAAAAGCGTACAACATGTTCCCGGCTGACGAAACTGGCACAGCTGGAGAACGTACTGCACTGACCAATGCTACGGTTCGCTCAGTGTTCATTATCGGCCCTGATAAAAACATCAAACTCATGATGACATACCCCATGACGACTGGTCGAAACTTTCATGAAATCTTGCGTGTGATCGACTCTATGCAACTCACCGCAGCGCATAAAGTCGCGACACCCGTGAATTGGACTGATGGTGATGACGTGATTATTGTCCCTGCAGTCTCTAATGAAGAAGCCGCCAAAAAGTACCCCGAAGGTTGGAATGAAGTGAAACCTTACTTGCGCGTGGTGAAACAACCTAAGTAACCGCGAATAACGAATTGATCAGGCAACCGCCTGATCAATTCTCTTCACGACTTCGATTGCTGCTCTCTCTTTTTGCAGGCACGCATACATGAACACTTTAATCATTCGTGAAAACTACACGCGAGAAAAGTAAATCACAAGAAGAGACAACACGTGAAAATTAAGGACAGACTGCTCAATCTTGATTTATTGCACATGATTTTCAAAAGCTAATAATTTAAAGGACATGCTAAAGCGCATCTTCTATGAGAGCGAGTAGGCATTCAATAGACATTCTCATTTGATGCCTTATATTTATTCAACACTTGATCAAGTAACCAGTTCGACAAAGGGTCAAATTGGATTGCGCGAGTCATAATGCACAGTGGCACATCAGGAACACTTAATGGTAAAGGCACCTCTTTCAAGGACAATTTACTTGCGATTGGCCGCGCTAACGGCACCATAGTAGTGAGTAGCAAATCGCTCTCAGCGACAATGTGTAAAGCCTGCAAAAAACTACTCACCTTGAGGCCTATTTTTCGACTTACGTTAGTATTTGCGAGGAGATCATTAATAGGAGAGCGACCTTTTTCACCTGAGGCAATTTGTACGTGTCGGAAGGATGCCCATTCTTCAAGTGAGGGTGCCGAGGAAATTGGGTGCCGACTATTGGCAAATACCGACCATTGCTGGTTATCTAGTTTTTCTAGATGAATGCCTTGCGGTGCTTGACCGATATAAAAACTCATTAATAAGTCAACCTTTCCATTCAACAACAGTCTAATTCCTTCATCATAATCCGTCATTTCCAATGATGAGTTAGCCATCACAATATCTAAATTTGGCGCATCCTGTCTGATCTGATTAACAACGTCTGTAATCATAGATTGAGCAATATCTGGAATTGCCAGAGTAATTTGCCGGTGTGCTTCTCTGAAATTAAATGAATTATCGTTTTCTATCAGCGCGCTTAATTCAAATAAAATGAGACTTAGTGGTTGCTTGAGTTGAATAGCAAATTCAGTGGGTGTCAATTTAGGGCCATGACGAATAAATAACGGATCATTAAAGAATTGACGTAATTTACCAAGGGCAATGCTAACCGCAGATTGAGTACGATGAACTCGTTCAGCGGCTAAGGTTGTGCTATTTGTCTCAAGTAAAGCATGCAAAGTGACTAACAGATTGAGATCTATTTTTGCCAGCGACTTGAGTGAATCAAATTCGACCATATTATTTCATTTACTAATAATAGTATTTTTATTATTCATTTTTAGAATTAAAACTAGCACCCTACAATAGCTTTTCATCATTAACAAGATTTAGGAAAATTTATGAAAACAAAATTAATTTCTGCCCTTTTCATGTCTTTTATTTTGACAGCTTTTTTCTCAAGTATAGCCCAAGCAGCTGGGCTAACTGGAGAGCGCTTTGTAGTCAGCAACTTATTTAAAGGCAACTCAACAAAAGGGATTGAGGTGGATGTCACTCAGTTCGGTTTAAAAAATAATGTGTTCTCTAGCGTCGGATCTACAATAGAAGTGCCGGCTTTCATTACGCTTTATGATATTGATGTATCCGAATCATCAATCAGTTTTGATTGGGTTGAGTCAGACTTCTCGAAAAAAGTGTCTGGCGTGATGCCCGATGATAAACATGATCGTAACTACTTTATTTTTGACCTCGAAGATAAAGAAATTACCGCGGTTGAATTAGATTTAGAAAAATCGCAATTACACCCAAATTCGGCATTACCCACCGTAACACTGATTTCGCCAAATAAATTCATGACTGAATTTGCTGCGGGAGTCATTCGAAAAGCAGGATTTAAACCATACTTTAAGATCACCGTTGCTAAAAAATGACACTTAATATTCACCAGTTTATAAGGCGTTGCTTATAGCAACGCCTTATAAAGACCCTGTAAGCTCATGTTATGGCCATTGCACTGCCAACTTAATTTTATCAAAAGCAATAGACTGCACTTTTATCGCAAGCTAACAAAGACAAGGCGCATTCGTTCATTCTTGAACTGATCACTTGGAGGGGTTGATAAACCCTTTTTAATATCTTTCCATTCATCCCTACCTCACCAACAAGTATTTCCTTCAAATCAAATGGACATTCTCTACTCCTAATCAGCTGCCAATCAGGTTGGCGTGTTTTTATGACCATATACCGTATTTAATGCCTTAATAAAGCATTTGAATAAACGTATTTAGTGGCAACAAAACAAACAGATGAACGCACAAACAGATTATAAATACAATCGATTAACAAGAGTTTTGCACTGGTTGAGTGCAGTGGCAATCCTTGGCTTGTTTGCACTTGGTCTATGGATGGTTACCCTTGACTACGAACATACATGGTACGACATTAGCTTTCATTACCATGAAGGAATAGGGATTTTAACAGCAATATTAATAGCCTTTCGATGGTTATGGAGACTAATAACCCCTAAACCACCGTTTTGTTCAATGTCTGCCTTTGAAAAGCGCGCTGCAAACATTGCACACATATCAATGTATGCATTGTGTGGTGTTATTTTTGTCAGCGGATATTTAATACTGACCTCTGATGGACGCAGCATTGCCGTATTCAATTGGTTTTTTGTGCCTGCTTTGGGCAGCTTTCATCATTTGCAAGCCGATATCGCTGGAGTCGTACATTTATGGTCTGCCTATATGCTTATTAGTCTTACTGTTTTGCATACATTTGCCGCCCTCAAACATCACTTTTTCGACAAAGACAACACATTACAAAAGATGATTTAACTCATTACTTTAAAACTTACTTCAAACCTCAGACAGGAAATTACTATGAAAAAAACAATATCCACCTTACTCATTTCTGCTTCCATTGCGTTTGCTAGCAGCAAAACGTTTGCAGCCGATTATGTTATCGACACACAAGGAGCACACGCTTCGATAAACTTTAAAATCATGCACGCTGGATTTTCATGGATGACTGGCCGTTTCAATCATTTCAAAGGAAACTTTAGCTATGATAAAAACAATATTTCTGCCTCCAATGTGAATGTCGAAATTGATGCATCAAGTGTGGACACAAATCATGCTAAACGCGATAAACACTTACGAAGCGACGACTTTCTTGACGTTGAAAAGTTCCCGAAAGCACGCTTTGTTAGCACAAAATTTATTGACAAAGGCAGCGATAAAATGGAGATAATTGGTGATTTAACACTTCACGGCGTCACGAAAAGTATCACCATTAACGCACAAAAAGTTGCCGAAGGTGAACGAAAAGGAAAGTATTTAGCGGGATTTCTTGGAACAACTGAGCTGACCCTCAAAGACTACAATATTAAAAGAAGTCTTGGGCCTGCATCTGAATCTGTTTTTTTAGAACTGCATATAGAAGGGATTCGACAATAACCTCTCCTTCACATGTCTGATGGAATCATGCCGATCAAACTAGTGCAGGTGAGTTGGCCTAGTTTGATTTGGTTTGATTTCATCCCACCTTCTGAGCACCAAAGCGATGAGTCCCGTCAAGGTCGAGGGAGCAAGCTCGTTTGAACAACATTTGACAACTATTCTGCTATCAAAAGCACAACCTGACCACCATCAAAAAATTTACACACCAATCTAAATAGATCTTCGCAATCCGCTTTGATCAAAGAACCCTAGTCAATGCTATAGACATTGGCTAACACATCATTCAATCATCCGTGGAGGCTATCATGCACAATAAACAATTCAACAAACGGCGGGGAAACAATTTTTTTCGTATGTGTGTACTCCTATGCTTGTTCTACTCGAATATCGGTAGCGGGCTTGCGAATGATGATTCGTTCTTTTTAAAACTGGTTCAAAATGCTAACAACACCGCAGTTGAAAAACTATTGACATCGCGCTTCATTGACCTAGAAACACGCAATAACAAAGGTGATACTGCGTTATTGATTGCAGCAAAGACCCATCAATTAGATATGTTTGATTTACTCGTACGCTATGGTGAAAATATTAATGTGATCGCCAGCAATCGGCGAGACATTTTGAATTTATCGGTGAGAATCAGTAATCCAGAACTGGCAAAACGAGCCCTCAAAGCAGGAATTAATACGCATACGTTTACGCCTACGTATCAGGGCTCTGCATTAATTTACGCTTCACATAAAGGAGAAGTAGCAATAGTTGAGGCGATCATCGACGCTGGCGCACCATTGAACCGCATCAACAATCTAGGATGGACGGCAATGCTAGAAGCAGTCATTTTAGGCGACGGCAGCCAAGCATATGTTGATATCGTCAAACAATTGCTTGCCGCAGGCGCTGACAAAACGATTGCAGATAAGGACGGCAACACACCTTTGGACCATGCACACGCAAAAGGCTATGAAGAAATCGCACGTGTGTTACAAGCGCAATAAATCAATGCGAGGCAAGCATATGAACAAAAAAGGCATTACGGCTCGTAATGCCTTTTTTAGATACTAGGACTTGTTTATTGCACTTCTAACTTAATTTTGTCAGAAATAATAGACTGCCATTTGGCTGGTCCAGTTTTATGCACTGATTCACCTTGCGTATCCACGGCGACAGTCACTGGCATATCTTTCACCACAAATTCTTGAATGGCCTCCATTCCCAACTCTGGAAACGCGATGACTTTTGCATCGGTAATCGCTTTAGACACTAAATACGCAGCGCCGCCTACCGCCATCAAATAAGTTGCCTTATGATTTTTAATAGACTCAATGGCAACAGGCCCTCGCTCAGCTTTGCCGACCATTCCAATCAAACCCGTTTCCGCCAACATCATGTCAGTAAACTTATCCATTCGCGTCGCAGTTGTTGGGCCAGCGGGTCCAACAGCTTCATCACGCACCGCATCGACTGGGCCAACGTAATAGATAAAGCGATTCGTAAAATCAACACCGTCTGGCAAACCTTCACCACTTTCTAGTAAGGTTTGGATTTTCTTATGGGCCGCGTCACGACCAGTTAACAAGTTACCCGATAACAACAAAGTCTGACCCGGCTGCCATTTCAGCATGTCTTCTTTTGTGACGGTGTTTAAGTCCACTTTTAGCGCTGTTGGGCCTACTTCCCACGTAATTTCAGGCCAATCACTTAACGCTGGAGGTGTTTGCAATGCCGCGCCACTACCATCAAGCACAAAATGTGCATGGCGAGTGGCCGCGCAATTTGGGATCATCGTCACAGGTTTTGAAGCCGCATGCGTTGGATAGTCTTTTATTTTAACGTCCAATACCGTCGTCAAACCACCCAAACCTTGCGCGCCTATACCTAGTTGGTTCACCTTTTCAAAGATTTCTAAACGCAACTCTTCCAAGCGAGAATTTGGGCCTCGTTTAATCAACTCTTGAATATCAATAGGTTCCATTAACACTTCTTTTGCCAACACCGCTGACTTTTCAGCCGTGCCTCCGACACCAATACCTAACATGCCAGGAGGACACCAACCTGCCCCCATAGTCGGTACCGTTTTCAGTACCCAATCCACTAAGGAATCACTCGGGTTAAGCATCACCATTTTGGATTTATTTTCAGAGCCGCCACCTTTGGCAGCAACATCAATTTCCACTTTATCGCCTTCAACGATTTCATAGTGAATCACCGCCGGTGTATTATCTTTTGTGTTCTTACGCGCACCTAACGGGTCATCCAAAATCGAGGCGCGTAATACATTATCAGGGTGTAGATAAGCTCGACGTACACCTTCATTAATCATATCACTCACTGACATCTCCGCGTCCCATGTGACATCCATGCCAATTTTAGCAAAAACAGTCACAATGCCTGTGTCTTGGCAGATTGGCCGGCGGCCTTCCGCACACATGCGAGAATTAATCAAAATTTGCGCAATCGCATCTTTTGCTGCCTGTGACTCTTCACGCTGATAGGCATCATGCATGCCATCAACAAAATCTTTAGGGTGATAGTAGGAAATGAACTGAAGCGCATCGGCAACGCTATCGATCAAGTCTTGCTGTTTAATTACGCTCATAGATCTCTAGATAGTTTGTTTGTATTGGCGCGTATTCTAGCAAAATGTCTTGTTTCTTGTTATGCCTTTACCTTCATCAATGTCGAAATGAATGAATAAATTCCTACGAATATTGTATGATTCGAGGTTTAGTATCAAAACCTCTCTTTAACCTTTATTAGTAAATACCAAAATCGTGCGCGCTTCAAAATTCCTGATTGCAACTCTCAAAGAAACTCCGGCTGATGCACAAGTGATCAGTCACCAATTAATGCTACGAGCTGGCATGATCCGTAAAGTGGCGGCAGGCTTGTATAACTGGTTACCACTGGGCTTACGCGTCTTGCGAAAAGTTGAGAACATTGTCCGCGAAGAAATGGATAAATCAGGTGCTCAAGAAGTATTAATGCCAGCCGTTCAGCCAGCTGAATTGTGGGAACAATCTGGTCGTTGGGACATGTATGGTGGCGAACTGTTACGCATGAAAGACAGACACGGCCGCAACTTTTGTTTTGGCCCGACTCATGAAGAAGTCATCACAAACCTCATTAGCAGTGAAATTCGCAGCTATCGCCAATTGCCGGCTAATTTCTACCAAATTCAAACGAAATTTCGTGATGAACGACGTCCACGGTTTGGCGTCATGCGCGCCCGCGAATTCATCATGAAAGATGCCTATTCTTTTCATATTAGCGCTGAGTCACTCCAAGACACTTATGATGTTATGTTTGACACCTACACGAATATCTTCACGCGCTTGGGCTTAGGTTTTGCTCCTGTTGAAGCAGATAATGGCAGTATTGGTGGCAACTCTTCTCACGAGTTTCACGTGCTGGCAGACTCTGGAGAAGATGCGATCGCTGTGTGCGAAAAATACGACTATGCCGCAAACGTTGAACTCGCCAAAGCATTAGCTGTTGGTGGAGAACGCCCAGCGGCCAGTGCAGAGATGCAAAAAATTGACACCCCGAATCAACGCACCATTGATGACATTGTTAAATCGACGGGCATCGCGATTGAAAAAACGATTAAGACACTGTTAGTCAAAGGTGAAGAGCATGATGTGGTGGCACTCATTCTTCGTGGTGATCACGAACTCAATGAGCTCAAAGCAGAAAAGCACCCTCTCATTGCGGAGCCATTGACCTTTATTGAAAGTGATAAAGACATCGTCTCGGCGGCGGGATGCTCCGCTGGGTCAATCGGCGTTGTAGGCCTCGATCTACCCATCATTGCCGACCATTCAGCCGCGAACATTAGCGACTTTGCCTGTGGTGCCAATACAAATGATCAACACTTTATCAATGTCAATTGGGGCCGTGATTGCGATGAGCCTGAAGTATTTGACCTTCGCTTAATTCAAGAAGGAGATATGTGTTCACGTGCTGATAATGACAGCTCTGAAGACGCTAAAATCACCATTAAGCGTGGTATCGAAGTAGGCCATATTTTCCAATTAGGCACAAAATATAGCGAAGCAATGAATGCTACATGCCTTGACGAAAACGGCAAAGCCGTTGTCATGCCGATGGGTTGTTATGGCATTGGCGTCAGCCGGATCGTGGCATCCTCTATCGAACAAAACCATGATGACAGAGGCATTATTTGGCCTGAAAACATTGCCCCTTTTGATGTCGCGATTATCCCTATCGGCTATCAAAAGTCTGAGCGAGTGAAGAAAACTTGCGATGAGTTATATGAGCAGCTATCAAGCCTAGGTGTTGACGTGTTACTTGACGATCGCAAAGAACGGCCAGGCGCCATGTTCGCCGATTCCGATCTTATGGGCATTCCTCATCGGCTTGTCATTGGTGAACGCAGTCTTGAAAAAGGACTCATCGAATATAAAAATCGCCGAGCTGCAGAATCCGAAGACCTTCATGCGGATGATATTTTGGAAACAATTAAAACATTGCTCAACGCTTAACACTGAACACAACTCACATCCATAACCCACAACCCATGACAAAGACTAAAATTTTTCATAACCCTCGCTGCTCTAAATCTCGACAAACTTTATCGTTACTAGAAGAGCATGGCGAAACACCTGAGATTGTCGAATATTTAAACACACCTCCTACGCAAGAGGAGCTTACATTCATAATTGATGAACTAGGCGTTCAACCACGTGATTTAATGCGCAAAGGTGAAGCTGAATATAAAGTCTTAAACTTAGCTGATGAATCATTAGACAACAGAGCCTTGATCGATGCCATGGTTGAAAACCCACGCTTAATTGAACGACCTATCGTCATCAAAAATGGAAAAGTCGCTGTTGGTCGCCCACCCGAGAATGTGCTCAGCATTTTATAACAAAGGCTGAAACATCCATTCAACATGATCAAAATTCTTGTTCTTTATCATTCGCGTCTAGGCTCTGTTGAGAAGCTTGCTAGCCTGATAGCACGTGGTGTCGAATCGGTTGAAGGCGTTGAAGCCGTTATTCGGACGGTACCTAATGTCTCTAGCAACACGGAAGCGGATGAAAGCAGCATTCCAGAGTCCGGAGCGCCCTACGCTAGCCTTGATGACTTAAAAAACTGCGATGGCTTACTCATGGGTAGCCCGACTCGCTTCGGCAACATGAGCGCTGAATTAAAACACTTCCTAGATTCCACGAGCGCTATTTGGATGAGCGGTGACTTACAAGGTAAGCCTGCCGCTGTATTTAGCTCATCTTCGTCTATGCACGGTGGCCAAGAATCGACGCTGCTCAGCATGATGAATCCATTACTGCATCACGGGATGCTCATCGTTGGGCTTCCCTACAGTGAAAAATCACTGAGCAAAACAGTCACTGGTGGAACACCTTATGGCGCCACTCATGTTGCTGGCAACAACAACCAAAACGCGATTAGCGACGATGAAAAAACACTGAGCATTGCCTTAGGCAAACGCGTCGCCAGCATTGCTAAAAAACTATCCGATTAACGTCATCGCTAAGAAATGATTCAAACCCTTATCAGCGCAATTCGCCGCTTTTTCTTTCTTCCTGACGACACCCCATCCACTGAACCTCTCGACAAACAGTCCCGACAATTTCTCAACAACACGGTCTCTTTCTATCGCGCATTGACTGACGAAGAAAAACTGACGTTTGAAAAAAGAGCTCTCTTGTTTCTGCACACCACGCAAGTGATTGGCCATGATGTCGAAATCACAGACGAAGACTGCCTGCTTATTGCTTCCGCCGCCATTATCTTGGTATGGAAATTTCCACGCTGGCATTATGTAAATTTAGATACAGTCTATTTAGTCTCAGGCGCATTTAACGACCAGGCGGACTTAGGCAAACATGACTCACATAATTTAGGCGTCGTCGGCAATGGCGCGCTATATGGAAAAATGATTCTAAGTAAACCCGCATTGCACTACGGCTTCAGCAATGACCAAGATAAACACAATGTCGCATTACACGAGTTTGCACATTTACTCGACATGGCTGACGGAGATGCCGACGGCTTTCCAGAGCGTATGAAAGAATTTGCTTTTTCAGCCCCTTGGATAAACCTAGTGAGACAAGAAACTCAAAAAATTCATGAACAAAAAAGCAATATCAACCCTTATGCATCGACCAATCATGTGGAATTTTTTGCTGTCGCCACCGAATATTTTTTCGAACAGCCTAAACACTTAAAAAACACACACCCTGATATTTACCAGCACCTAGAAAGTTTTTATCAACACGACGTAGCCGCTATCGAGACATCCATTCTTCCTCGCAAGAAAAGTCCTTGCCCCTGCGGGAGCGGCAAACGATATAAACGTTGCTGCTTAATCAAACTTGATTAATTAAAGCAGACTATAAAATTCTTTTTTGGATAAAAATGCCTTTTCCAACACCTCGGTGGGCGTCAGATGAATGGTGTCGTCACCTTCATCTAAAATGGATTTCTCGCCTTGATACCTATCATGCACATGATTAATGATGTCGCCATTCGACAACGAAAAAATCAGCCCACTCTCTTTCACTTCAACACTCACAATCTCGCTTTTACTAATATAATAAACATCGCCAGATTGATCTTTGATTTTAAAAAACGACACGCATAACCTCCCATTCGATATATGTGCTTTGTCCTTGTACTCCCAACGAGGCTATTATAGTTTTTTTATCCGTTTTAGCAAAAAAATTTCTAAAAATTTGGTAGGTAAGCAGCATGCCTTGCATGCTGCTAGATAGTGATATTCAAGCGACCAATATAAATGATGAATTCATCGCTTTGTCTCGCTCAGGAATGAGCTGTTGATACTCTGGTGACTCATACCAATTTTTAGCCAATGCCTTACTTGGGAATTGAATAATGACCTGAGTGGAATGCACAGCACTACCATGCAAAACTTCCAGCGGACCTTTCACCAAAAACTCACCCTGAAACTTCGCAATGGTAGGCGCAGCGTTTGCACTATATTTCTGAAGCAGTTCAGGGTTTTGAGGTGTCAGTGTTACAACAACAAATGCGGGCATTTTTATCTCCTGTTTTTTACAATGAATCAATTTAGTGAATAGAATCCGCATGCTAGCATTCACAAAAAACTAAACAATAAAGCAAAAACAAAAACACTGTTAAGAAAAAATGAACAAAGTCAAACAACTTTCCAGACTCTCTGTGTTTGCCACGGTTGCTCAACACGCGTCTTTTACGAAAGCCGCAGAACAACTCAACCTATCCAAATCAGCGGTTAGCCAACAAATCACCCTCCTTGAAAGTGAACTGGAAATACGCTTACTGAATCGCACCACACGAGGCGTTTCTTTAACCGCCGTTGGCAGCAAGCTGTACACGCGTTGTTCTATTCTATTAGAGCAAGTCGATTTACTATTCAGTGACATTGAAGAAGAAAAAAATGACCCTAAAGGCCGTTTTGCCGTGACGTTCCCACACAGCTTGCAATCAGCGATTGTGCTGCCAGCAATTGAGCAGCTGTGCACCGAATACCCAAACCTGCAACCTGAATTAATCGCCGACGATGCAACACTCGACTTAGTCAAACATAAACTGGATGTCGCCATTCATGTCGGAGAATTACCCGACAGCAGCTACCGCGCCTTGCCCGCCGGCAATTTAACAGAAATTTTTTGTGCCACACCTGCATATCTAAAACATCATCCAGATACTTCAACCGTCGAGGCGCTAAGCCAACATCACTGGATTGCCAACCCTTGGCAACAATCCTTGATGAAAATCACCGATCAATCTACCGGGAAAACCGACAAAATACGCCTCAACCAATTTTCAAAAGCGAATACTCTCCCCGCCGCCATCGAAATCGCCTTGCATCACCTAGGCATCATATTGGTCCCCGACATTCTGGCGAAACACTATATTCAAACAGGAAAACTCATCCATATAGCCCCACACCTAAAAGGCCCTCAATGGCCCATATACACGGTCCACGCCTACCAAAACGACAAACCCAAACACCTCTCCCGATTCCATGAGTTGATTGTGAGCTCATTGAGAAGAAGCGGATAGTAGTACCAAAAGAATAGCTCTCATAAAAAAGTGGGACTATTTCATACGACCTGAACCTTGCTCTTTGATAAAATATTGATGCGCGTACTTAATACTTTTTTATTGACTTAAAGAGTCACGCTCATTAGCCTACATCACTTATTAAAATATGGATTTTAGGAGTTTTTGTGATATCTAAAACAATCATAGGTATATTAATATCTCTTGTTGCGATTAACGTTTTTGCTCAAACAAATGAAGAAGAACCCGAGCCAGAGTTTTCTTTAACTCCTCTTCCAGAGCTTTCACCCAAGAAACAACGACTATTTATTGCACGCACAACAGGTGATGTTTCAAAAGCCTATGTAAAGCGGACTACTAAACAATCGGCAGGAAGGGCAGCTACTATATTACTGCTAGGCAGCCTCTCTCCTCTATCAGATAAAATCAAGTCGTTTCCAGGCTCTATCGAACAATTTCGAATGACATTCAAACTGTTTACCTATAACGAAAATCAACTATTCCCAATAGCGTCCTTTAGAGGAGATGATGTCGCCTATTTTATTGATTTAGATAAGGGTACTCAGCAACAATTTATATTTGGCTTATCCTATTCAGGCTATGACCCCGATGTAGGAAAAATAAATTTTCAGTTTGAGGAAGAATACACTCATGTTTTAGTGATGGGCAGACAAGAGGAAACTGTTGACCAGGAACAACTCAACAACTTTAATGAAGAACTTCGGCAACAAGCAGAAAGAGATGGTGACGATAGCTTTTCAGCTAAGGCCGCTTCTGGAAAATGGGGCATTAGCATTATTCAACTCGAGCAAGATGATGCAAATTTTTGCGAAGG
>JBOEGT010000018.1:0-82338 GCA_050633585.1 Arenicella sp. | reverse complement strand
TTCAAGTCCACCCATAGCCACCATTTCCCTTAGTAAACTTATCCAAATATACAAGCTGAATAATGTGGCGATAGTGTGTGCATCACTTCACGCCTTACATTGACCCAGTGATGAATTTTGAGATGGAAAAGCTCAGTTCAGCTAATTGAATATTAAAGAATCTTGGTTAGCTTCAGGGCGGAGATTGGTAATGTTTAATCAATGCATATCGCAATACGGTTAAGTGTGTGATTTCAACCAACATGCCAATATCAGCTGAGCCTGCTCCTACAATGACGATGTCTATGTTTCGCATGTTTAGTGAATCAATAACTGTTATTAGCCATTATGACAGTTTATTGTTTCAACGTATTTTTGGCTTGTTCAAACCACTCTATCGATTTAAGACGTTGATGTTCCCCATAAAGCTTAACAAACTGTTGTGTCATATGGTTGTTTGGTGAATTTAAGCTTTTAATTCGCGTATTAATATAAGGAAGTGTCAGTTCTTCTTTGCAAATGACGGTTATACAATGGTGCCATTCTTCGTAAGTTTGAGGAATATTCATAAGTTATGGTTAGTTTCTGTGACGGGTCTCTTTCAGTTCTTGGATCTCTTTGACATCAGCGCAATATTCAGCAGTTGGCCGCGCTAAGAGCCGGGGAATGCCTATGGGCTCATCTGACTCTAAACAATATCCATAAGTCCCTAAGCGAATACGTTCTAGCGACTGTTGAATTTTGGGGACTAAGTTTTTTTCCCGATCGGCTATTCTAAAGGCAATGCTGGATTGTTCTTCCCAAGATGCCCTATCACTAGGGTCACTCAAACCATCTAACGGTTTGGACATGCGATCTTTCGCTTCTTGAATTCGTAAGTTGGTTGCTTCGTAAAGCGCTAATAATTTATCTTTAAAAAAGGCCAGTTGTTCATCGTTCATATAGTCTGATTTCGGGCTATTTTTAATTTGTTCTTCAGTGAGTTTGGGTGTGTTTATTTCTGGTAAATCCATGATGTAATCAGATTAAATTCATTAATGATACGATATATCATATCACTTGTATTAAGTGCAATGGAGAAAAAATAATTAACGGAAAAATAGGAGCTTAGCAAAGAATAAACGTCACTAAAGAGCTAAGTGAGTTTCCGAGTGAAATGGTGTAAGAATGACTTTGCGCTAGAGTGATTTAACGTATATCAAAATTCGCTGGTGGAATTATTAAGCAATTGGAGCTAAATTTTTCATTAGAAAACGGATAATTTTTTTAATGAAAATAGATGCCTTTAAGGTATCTTGGAATGGAAAAATGACTACTTTTAAGCATCATAATATTTATTTATGAATAACACCTAAATACTGATTATCCAGCTATTACTTTTTTGTATAACATAATTTTAATGAAACTACGTTATAGCGTAGAAATTCATTAAAGCGAGTAAGTTTTTTGTCAGTGCTTTGGTATTAATCTTGAACATTTAAATGATTAACTTGTGTGAAGGCTTGTAGATATTTCTTCAGATATTCATAGAAAAACTGCTCTTGTGTTTGGTGTTAAAAAATCTTTAGGAGTTGAAAGTGAATATATTACTACGTTTTACAATGGCAATTTTCGTGGCCTTTTCAGTGCAAGTTGTACATGCACAAGAGTTGAGTTTAAAGATTGGGACGGGCGGAACAGGAGGAACTTATTACCCCGTCGGCACTGCGATTGCTAAGTTGATTTCTAAAGACCAAGCGCCGACGAATTGTAGTTTTTTAGGAGGGTGTGGCATTAATGGCGTATCATCTGAAGCATTATCAACAGGAGGCTCAGTACAAAACGTCACGGATGTGGATGGAGGCGCTTTAGATCTTGGCATTGGTAGTGCGGCAATCTTATATTTTGCTTATAAAGGATTGAATAAATTCGAAGGACAGCCAAAAGAAGAGTTAAGAGTGCTGGCTAATTTATATCCAGAAGATTTACATTTAGTATTGGCACCAGGCGTTGAATTAACATCATTAAATGATTTGAAAGGCTTGCGCGTAGGGATTGATAAGCCTAGTTCAGGAACACAAATAGCGGTTGAAGCAATTTTGACAGAATTTGGTATTACACGTGAAGCATATAAGGCATTTACGGTCAGTAGTAAGGAAAGTATTCAGTTAATGAAGAAAGGAAAAATTGACGCCTTCTTTTATGCCGCTGGAACGCCTGTTTCAAGTATTTCTAAACTCAGTAAGGAACTAGCGATAACGCTGTATTCGTTTTCAGAAGACGAGGTAAAAAGAGCGAATAAAGTCGTGCCATATTATATTTCTTCCACAATTAAATCGGGAGTCTATGAAGGTTTGAATGAGGACGTTAATACATTAGCCGTTAGTGCATTGTTATTTACAAAGGCGGATAAGCCTTCTCCGTTGGTATATAAAATAGTACGGGCAATATGGCGAGATTACGGTAGAGACACCTTGGTGAGTGCTCACTCAAAAGGTGAAGTGATTACGTTAGATTCATCGTTGAATGGTTTGGAGGGGCTTGGTGTGCCATTGCACCCAGGAGCGGAGAAATACTATCGCCGGATGTGTCAATTTACGGTTCCCAGATCGTCGGAAAAATATAAACGTTATCCAATAGAGTGTTCAGGTTAAATATTAACTGACTCGGAAGAATAGCCTACTACATCAGGGTAGATAGGCTTCTTCTATAGTTTAGAGTGTTGAGGTTTTCTATGTGGTCTCAAAGCTGCCATGGTCATCTAATTTTTCAAGGTGCTGATGCACGATATCCAGAAAAGCAATCCCTAGTCTAGAAAGTGGCTTATGGGCGGGGGTCAGCACTTGAAAACAGTAGTTTATTTCAGGGAGAAAAGGGCGAATTTCAACGAGTCCAAGGGCGTGTAGGCTATGGGCCGTGACTTTATCAATGATGGATACCCCAGCGCCACATGCGACCATATTACCCACAGCCATTGAGAGCTGAGTTTCAACTTGCATTTTACGGGTGATATTGTTGGCTAAAAAAACCGCATCAATACGTTTTCGAGTCATGTATTCTGAGCCGAGTGAAACAAAGTTTTCTCCAGAAAAATCTTCAGGAGTCAACGTTGATTTACTGAGTAGAGAATGTCCTTTAGGAAGAATGGCAACCATAGGAGCATCGTATAACGGTTCAGTTGAAACACCTGGGTGGTCCGAGTTGATTTCTGCAAAGCCAATATCAAATTGCTGGGACGCGATGCTTTGTAAAACGCGTTGAGAGCTATGTGTTTGTAAACTGACCGATATTTCAGGTTTGTCTTGGCAAAATTGAGTGATCATTCGAGGTAAAAAAGCAAGAGGCATAGCCATCGCTGGAAGGCTAACCAAGCGTAGAACTCCTCGTCTAAAAGTGCCAATTTCTTTGGCGGCTTCAAAGATCGTATTTAATCCAATAAAAGATCGATCCACCTCATCAAATAAGGCCAATGCCTCAGGTGTCGGGAATAGCCTTTTCTTTTCTCTTAGGAATAAAGAGTACCCAACGACATGTTCAAGATCAGCAATTAAACGGCTTACCGCTGGTTGTGTGATAAACATTCGTTTAGATGCTTCTGTCACGCTTCCAGTTTCAATTAATGCTCTAAAGGCTTCGAGTTGGCGGTGGTTTAATTTCATGTGAATACGTCTTTAAATCTGAAATGTTACAGTATCATAACATTTAGACATGATATTGCATAAAATCAGAATTAGAAATATGTTTTCAGTTCTGTAAACTAACTCGAAATACAACAATATTAAGAGGAAATTGAAAATGTACAAACCACTTATCATCGCTAGCGCATTGGCTGTCGCATCGTCGATATCGCACGCTGAAGAAAAAACACTATACCTTGCGGCATATGGTGGCTCAACAGAGGCTTTATTTAAAGAGGTTGTGATTCCTGAGTGGGAGAAAAAAACGGGTGCTAAAGTAGTGTATGTCTCCGGGAATTCAACAGATACATTAGCCAAGCTACGTGCTCAAGAAGGAAATCAAGAGATTGATATTGCTTTCGTAGATGATGGTCCAATGACTCAAGCCATTAACTTTGGTTATTGTGAAAAAGTTGATGATGCAACGTTTACTGATTTATATGATGCGGCAAGAATGCCTGAAAATAAAGCCATAGGCGTAGGCATTGTGGCAACTGGCTTGGCATACAATAAAGAGCTTTTTGCCAAAAAAGGTTGGGATGCTCCTACATCGTGGTCTGATTTAGCTGATCCGAAATACAAAGGAATGGTTGCTGTTCCGCCGATAACAAACGGTTATGGTCTGCATGCATTGATCATGGCGGCGAAAATTAGTGGTGGCGGTGAGTCAAACATTGAGCCAGGATTTAAATTGTTTGAATCCAAAATTGATAGCAATGTGCTTGTTTATGAACCTTCTTCAGGAAAAATGTCTGAACTGTTTCAAAATGGTGAAATTGCCATGTCGGTTTGGGGAAGTGGTCGTCTCAAGTCATTGGCGGATACAGGTTTTCCGGGTGAGTTTGCCTATCCGAAAGAAGGCGCTGTCAATCTGCTTATTGGAGCGTGCCCAGTTGTAAACTCTGATGTGCCTGAATTGGCTCAAGACTTTTTAAAATTTATTGTGTCACCTGAAATGCAGCAACATTTTGCTGTGAAAAAAGGCTGGGGCCCAGTCAATCGTAAAACTGAGCTTACAGAGGCGCAAGTTGGTGCATTACCCGTCGGTCCAAACCGTGTTGATAAACTAGTCACAATTGACTACACGATTGTCAATAAAGCACGAGGAGATTGGACTAAGCAGTGGACTCGCCGTATCGAACGTTAATTCTCTGCTTTTTAAGGCGCGCAAAAACTCTGACATCAGAGCGAGCGCGCCACTTTTTTTATTCTTATCGTAAATACTTATGTCTTTTCTTACTCTCGAATCTTTAAATAAAAACTTCAGTGGCTTTGTCGCCGTCCGTGATATGAGCTTAAGCGTTGAGCGCGGCGAGTTCATTTCATTATTAGGGCCATCAGGCTGTGGCAAAACCACGACGCTACAAATGATTGCCGGTCTCTTGCCGCCTACATCGGGGAAAATTCTATTAGATGGGCAAGACATTACGCAAACTGCGCCAAATAAACGCGGCTTAGGTATTGTCTTTCAAAGCTATGCGCTATTTCCCCATATGACGGCAACTGACAACGTTGCTTTCGGGCTTGAAATGAGGGGCGTGGAAAAAAATGAAAGACTTGAACGTGCACAAAAAGCATTAGAGCAGGTGAAGTTGGGTCAATTCGTGGACCGATACCCGAAAGATATGTCGGGAGGCCAGCGACAACGAGTGGCATTAGCACGTGCTTTGGTGATTGAGCCTCCAGTGTTGTTACTTGATGAGCCTCTGTCAAACTTGGATGCTAAATTGCGTGAAGAAATGCGTATTGAATTGAGGCTTCTTCAACAAGATATTGGTGTCACAACCATTCTGGTGACGCATGACCAAGAGGAAGCACTGTCAATGAGCGATAGAATCGTTGTCATGAAACAGGGGGATGTTTCGCAAATTGCGGCGCCGTTAGATTTATATGAACGGCCTACAAACACCTTTGTTTCTGATTTCGTGGGTAAAACAAATTTACTGACAGGAAAAGTCACCAGTGATAATGAGGTATTAGTAGGTAATAAATATATCGATATTAATACTCTTGATCACATTAAAGGGGCGAATGTCACTTTGTCGATTCGTCCAGAGAAATTTGATATGTCGGATGAAATATCAGGTCTAGAAATACGTATAGATGCGGCTATTTTTCTAGGAGCAAGTTGGTTATATAGAGTGTCTAGCAGCATGGGAGAATTGTTTGTGACTCAGCCGAATACCGGCAAGGCGGGGTACGCAAAAGGAGACATTGCTTGGCTTAATTGGGCTGATGATGCTATTGCGATGTATTCAGGAGATGAATGATGGGTTTACAGAAAAGGAATAATACTCCTTACTATTTGACTGCTCCAGGGGTCATATTTTTTGCATTGCTCTTGGGTGCCCCAATGTTGATGACGTTTCTGTTGAGTTTGCACTCATATGATTTCAATGCAGGGGTTCAGTCTGATTGGACACTCGCAAACTATGCTGAAGTATTAGGTGATAGTTATTTTCATAAAATTTTCACACGAACATTTGGGTTAGCCTTTTTAGTCACGGTTATTTGTGTGCTGATTGGTGTGCCTGAGGCATATGTTTTATCAAGGCTCAGTCCAAAGTGGCGATCAATATTCCTATTGGTAGTTTTAGGGCCACTATTGATTTCGGTTGTCGTCAGAACATTAGGATGGGCTCTGTTTTTTGGGGGCAATGGTATTTTAACCATGATTTCACAAGCATTAGGCTTTGGTGATGAGCCAGTGAGTCTGATGTTTACATTTACTGGAATGACAATCGCGTTGGTGCATGTGTTAGTGCCATTTATGGTGATTTCAGTGTGGGCAGCGTTGCAAAAAATTGATCCGCAAACCGAAGATGCCGGCCTGAGTTTAGGCGCATCTAAATCCACAGTGTTGTGGCGTATTACGCTTCCGCAAGCCATCCCTGGAATTCTGTCAGGCAGTTTAATTGTGTTTGCGTTGACAGCAAGTGCTTTTGCAACGCCCGCGATCATTGGCGGTAGACGAATGAAGGTTGTAGCGACCGCTGCGTATGATGAATATCTGAGCACGCTGAACTGGCCGCTTGGCGCAACTATTGCCATTTTATTGTTGGTATCAAATGTCTTTATTATTGTCAGCTATAACAAGTTTGTAGAACGACGTTTTGCTAAAATTTTTGAATAGGAGAGTTTCATGAAACGTCTTAGTCTTCCTGCACTTATTTTCCATGCACTGTTTATACTATTCATCATAGCGCCCCTTGCTATGGTGGTGGCAGTTTCTTTTACTGATAAAGGATACTTATCCTTACCTACTGATGGTTTGTCTTTACGATGGTTTCGCGCCATTCTAGACCACCCAGACTTTATCGATGCCTTTTGGGTGTCAACATGGTTGGCACTTGTGTCAGCAACTATCGCTGTGATTATTGCGGTACCGGCGGCGTTAGCAATTGCTCGACATAAGTTTCCTGGGCGAGACGCGATATCAGCATTCCTTTTGTCGCCGTTGATGATTCCGCACCTTGTTTTGGGCGTAGCTTTTTTACAGTTTTATTCAAAAATTGGCCTAGGTGGATCTTTTTTCGGGTTGGTAGCCGCTCATGTGATCTTGGTTGCGCCTTATGCTTTGCGACTAGCGTTGTCATCAGCGACAGGCTTATCAACTGATGCAGAATCAGCCGCGTTAACCCTTGGGGCTTCTAAGTTTATGGTGTTCCGCCGTGTGACTCTTCCTTTGATTTTGCCGGGCGTGGCTGGAGGGTGGATTTTATCATTCATAACCAGTTTTGATGAATTAACGATGAGTGTGTTTGTGGCCTCGCCATCGACTCAGACTCTGCCAGTTAAAATGTACCACCACATCACACAAACGATTGACCCCTTAATTGCCTCTGTCTCAACAGTCTTGATAGTTTTGACATTCTTAGTCATGCTGATTCTTGATCGCTTTTATGGCTTGGATAGAGTGTTTGTTGGAAAAGGTTAAGCATGTCAACGATCATTATCGGAGGAGGTGTTGTTGGTCTGTCAATCGCCTATGGGCTATTGAAGTCCGGAAAGCAGGTGATTGTTTTAGATGGTGCCGATGATGATTTTCGAGCTTCTAGAGGTAATTTTGGACTTATTTGGATTCAAGGCAAAGGTTCTAATGCACCACGCTATGCTAAGTGGACTCGTCAGTCAGGGCTACTTTGGGAAGCGTTTTCTAAAGAGTTGTTTGAAGAGAGTGGCGTCAATGTCGCCTATAAAAACGATGGCGGTGTTGATTATTTTACTGACGAAGCAAAGCTTGAAGCCCGTGTGAATACATTAACGTCGCTTCGTCAGGATTTGAATGGTGATTATCCTTTTGAGTTTTTAGCGCATAAAGAGTTAAAAGAGCGTGTGCCTGAAATTGGGAAAAAAGTGCTTGGTGGGATTTATTCACCGATGGATGCACATGTGAACCCCTTGTTTTTATTGAGAGCTTTATCAATTGCGGTTCGTAAAGCGGGTGGCGAAATCAAAACCGGTGTTAAAGCCGTTGATATACATGCAAAAGATTACGACTTCACCGTGGTTTTGGAGAATCAAGACAAGATTGAAGGTGATAGTTTAGTGCTATCTGCAGGGTTGGGCGCGGCGCCGTTAGGACATCAACTAGGTTTTAAAGTCCCTATTAGGCCACAACAAGGTCAAATATTGATCACGGAGAAACTACCGTACTTTTTACGTTACCCTTCTGGAACGATTCGGCAGGTCAACGAAGGAGGTATACAGATTGGAGCTTCTAAAGCCGAGGTGGGTTTGGATGATGATGAAGACATTGTGACAAGTGCGTCACTAGCACAACACGCGATAGATGTGTTCCCGCATTTAGGTGAAGTCAAGTTAGTTCGCACGTGGGCGGCTTTACGCATTATGTCGCCAGATGGTTTGCCTATTTATCAGCGCTCGCCAAAGGCGCGAGGCGCAAGTTTTATTACCTGCCATAGTGGCATTACTCTCTCGGCAATACATGCCAAGCTTATGCCTCAATGGATATTAGGTAAGAATACGACACTGGACTTGTCTCACTTTAGTGAGGAGCGATTTAATGTTTGAGTCTATTGAAAGTGCTGAAGCAAGCGAAAGTATTTCCTTTACTTTTGATAATAATCAGTTGTCTGCTGAATCTGGCATGACTGTTGCAAGTGCGCTTCTAAAAGCCGGTTTTCTGAGTTTTCGCTTAACACCGGTTAGTCAGTCACCCAGAGGACCTTTTTGCATGATGGGTGCTTGTTATGATTGTTTGATAAAAGTGGATGGTGTGACAGTGCAAGCATGTTTAACGCTTGTTGAAGAAGGTATGGTTGTGACCCGCGTGCCAGTGATGGGGAAAGGAGATAACATTGAAACATAACTATGACGTTATCGTTGTTGGCGCAGGGCCAGCAGGAATGTCTGCGGCTGTTGAAGCAGATACACATGGTTTGTCCGTTTGCGTATTAGATGAACAATTAAGCGCAGGTGGGCAAATTTATCGAAACGTAGAGAATGCCAAACAACATCAACAAAAGATATTAGGGGCTGATTATCTGTTTGGTAAAACACTGGTTGAGGCTCTCAAGCAGTCCAGCGCAGTTCATCGCAAAGGTGTAACTGTGTGGAAGGTTGGTAAAGATGGAAGTGTTGCCTTCAGCCAGTCCGGTCATGCCGAACAGATTCGTGGCAAGCATGTCATTTTGGCAAATGGTGCCATGGAGCGACCAGTACCTCTGCCGGGTTGGACTTTGCCAGGTGTTCTCACGGCTGGCGCTGCTCAAATCATGATGAAAACCAGTTCCATTGCGGCACGAGATGCGGTCATCATAGGATCGGGTCCATTGCTTTATCTCGTGGCTGTACAAATGGTTGCAGCTGGGATGCCACCAAAAGCGCTCATTGAGACACAATCCTATCGAGACTTCATGAAGGCTTTGCCTTACTTTGGGAAAGCTCTTAGAAATTGTAAGCCACTCTTCAAAGGTGTGCGCATGTTGATGACGTTAAAGTTGGCAGGTGTTCAGCGTTTTAAAGGGGCGACTAATATTTCCATCAACGGTAAGGGCAAAGCTGAGGCGGTTCATTTTAAGGTGGGTAGCAAAGCGTATCAAATTCAGGCTTCCCATGTGTTTTTACATCAAGGGGTCGTTCCGAATACCCAGATAAGTCGTTCATTGAATCTTGAGCATAAATATCATTCCTTGCAACATTGCTTTCATCCCGTTATCGATGAGTTCGGTCAATCATCACACCCTTTATTCTCTATTGCGGGAGACGGTTCAGGCATTGGAGGGGCGAAAGCGGCTGAATTATCAGGGAAAATATGTGCATTAAATGCGGCATTTTCAATCAAAAAAATACGGAAAGATGTTCGAGATAAGTCCGCTCTTAAACTCAATAAACAATTAAGGGTAGAATTATCAATACGGCCTTTTTTGGATGCCTTGTACCCACCACCTCAATCCGTATTGTTGCCAGCAAATGATACGATAATTTGTCGTTGTGAAGAGGTAACCGCGGGTGAAATACGTCATTACGCTTCATTGGGCTGTAAAGGACCCAATCAAACCAAATCATTTGGGCGTTCAGGCATGGGGCCCTGCCAAGGTCGTTTTTGTGGGTTGGCAGTCACTGAAATTTTGGCAAAAGAGATAGGCACTTCGCAAGATGCTATTGGTAGTTATCGGATTCGAGCGCCATTAAAAGCGGTCACTTTAAAAGAGTTGGCAGACCTTGGGGTTCAAGAATAATAGGAGTCATTGAATATGATAGAACGAAAGCAAACATCTGCTCGAATGAGTAAGATCGTTAAGCACAACGGTGTTGTTTATTTGTGTGGTCAGGTCGGAGTAGCAGGTGATAGCGTTGCTGATCAAACACGAGAGTGCCTTCAGCGTGTTGAGGCGTTGTTAGCAGAAGCGGGGTCTTCTCCTTCAAAAATACTGCAAGCGATCGTTTGGCTTGCTGATATGAAAGATTTTTCTGAAATGAATGCAGTGTGGGATGAATGGGTGCCTGAGGGCCACGCTCCTGCACGTGCATGTGGTGAAGCAAAGCTTGCCCGAGATGCTTTAAAAGTGGAAATAATTATTACAGCAGCGACTGTTGAGTAAATGCGTGATCGTGTTTGTACTGTATTTTTATATACAAAGTATGAATGGTGTCGCATAAAAAAGTCAGGCATGTAAGCCTGACTTTTAGTGCTTTTTAGTACTTAAAAAGTGCTTTAGGCTTTATGGTAAAGCCGTGGTGTCACAAAGCTGGAGTCTTTCAAGTTATGTAACGCTTTTGCGCCTGCTAGAACAGCAATATCAACAATCGGCTCAAGGATGACGACTGTCATATAAGCCGCAGCAAAAGAGCTAATGGCAACTAAGTTTGTGCTGGTGAAGCCTTGTCCATATAACGCCCAGAACATGACCCAAGCCACGATGCCACCTTGATACATAAAAGATAGTTTCAAGGCTTGTGAGTAACGAATATCTTTATAGGCGGTGTTGCTAGGAATAATTTTCTTTGCAGACGCGGCCATAAAGAATAATGGAACCAACAGTGTGGTGATATTAACGGTGTAATTTGGCAAATCAAAAGGCGCGAACAATAGCCCTTGTAATAGCAGGCCTACGACCAAACCAATGCCAGCTGGCACTAAGCCAAAGATTAAAAATATGGTCGAACCCAGAATGAGGTGTACTTCAGATATTCCGACAGGTTGCCGTGGGAATACTTCGAAAAACATTAAAACAGCGAGGCTAGCAAGAATACTTCTAAAGATGAGCGACAAGATGCCTTTTTCTTTTGCAGCAACGAGCATCTCTTTACCTAAATAAGCAAACGCACCCAGTGCGGTACCGTAGCTTAATACCATTTTGGCGCTATTCACAACGCCGACTTCAATATGCATAAAATATCTCCTGTGAATCACACCCTAAGTATGATTGAGGTTGGAAATGGAAAATTTACAGGCCGGTCTCCAGACTTATTTGTCCCTGTTGAGATAAATGTTCACTGTTGCTAGGGCAGTAATAGAATTACACTATTTTCCCGTTTCACCTACAAATGTAGGCACCTGTAATACGAAACTGGACTATAGCATAAGATGTTTAAATGATCCTGTTGAGGAAGAATGTGTATTGAAATCTGTCTAAGCCTTGTAATGCGATGTCTAAACATAAGGCTACTATTATCTACGCATCAGTGAAAAAGTTCTTTTTTGATGGCTTATCTCTTATAATCGCCTACTCATTCACGGCATTTGCAAGCCTATAGAAAGCTTGATGCTGGTAGATAGCGTTAAATATTTAACGCCAAACGAAACCCGATGTAATCGCCATTCAAATATCCGACACTGTTGAGCGCCATGCAAAACCAAAAGCCAAACTTTCCATTCACAGCTGTCACAGGTCAAAAGTCATTTAAGTTGGCGCTGACCTTAGTGGCTGTCAATCCAGTGATTGGTGGAGTTCTGGTAAGTGGGCCACGAGGTTCGGCTAAATCCACCCTCGCGAAAGGCTTGGCCGATGTGATGCCTGACGTTGACACTAAAACGGCTAATTTTGTTAGCTTGCCGTTAAGTGTGACGGAAGAAATGGTTGTAGGCACCTTAAACCTCCAGCAAGTCTTAAATGAAAAAAAAGTCGCATTCCAAGAAGGTTTGCTTGCTAAAGCGAACCAAGGGATTCTCTATGTCGATGAAGTAAACTTGCTACAAGATCATATTGTGGACTTATTACTAGATGTCGCGGCTAGTGGTGTCAACGTGGTAGAACGTGATGGTATTAGCCATAGCCATGATGCGCAGTTTGTCTTGTTGGGAACAATGAATCCTGATGAAGGAGAGTTGCGACCACAACTACAAGATCGTTTTGGTCTATCTGTCGAGTTAGGGCATGAATATGGCATTGCCGAACGTATTGAAATTGTACAACGACGTGAAGACTTTGATGCAGATTGCCAGTTATTTTTACAAGGCTATCAACAACAACAAGATGCTTTGAAAAACGATATTCTAGCTACTCGTGCTCTATTGCCAAACGTTAAATGTGGGTTCGAGTTACAGGAGTTAATCGCCCAAAAATGCCATGATGCACAAGTAGATGGTTTACGCGCTGATATTGTTTGGTACCGCGCTGCGATTGCACATGCAGCTTTGCATCAGCGTTTGGTTGTGACAGAAGAAGATATTGAAGCCGTTGAAGAGCTTGTATTGAGTCATCGCCGTAAAAACAAACCTCGTTCTCCAGAGCCTCCTAGATCACCTGATTCAAGTTTAGAGCAAAAACCATTTTCACGGCCCCAGAGCTCAGTTGCTGGAGAGGGCGATAATGTGCCTAATCAACCCGAGGGTGATTGGGGAGAAATGCCTCCGCAGAAACATCAAATGGCGGATTTAAAGAATGTTGAATTGCCAGATATTGGCAACACTCAACAAGAAGGCATGGCAAAGAAGCATGCCTTAAATCGCTCTTCAGCGGGTTCGCCGATTAAGGCTGCTATCAAGCAACCAAATTCTGTCAGTCAGGCAATGTCTCACTCATCAAGTCAGATAGCCAACAAAGGCCAGAATGAATCTAATAAAGTGAATTGGTTATCAAGTTTAGTAGCAAGCGCAGGGCAATGGCCTTTACGGCAGCTAAGGTTTTATCAAACTAAAAAGTCGCAAACGATCCTGCATTTGATCTTGATCGATACTTCAGCGTCTACACTCAAAAATGATTTGTTTTCACACGCAAAAGCGGTGATTCTCAACATTGCTGAACAGGCATATGTGTCGAGAGAGCAATTATCTATTATCGGTTTTGGCAACCAGTCAATTGATACATTATTGCCACGCCAGCGAGCGCCGAAAGCCCTAAAAGAGTTTCTTAGCAATGTGCCAGCCGCTGGCGGCACGCCTTTTCGAGAGGCATTAGAACATGCTGAAAAGTTTCAACAACAGCAATATAGACAAACACCCAATATGCGTATTAAAACGTATATCATCACTGATGGTAAAACTCGCCAATCGTTTTCCCATGTTGATCTCGGTAGTGAGGTCGTATTGATTGATATTGAAAAGTCAGCGGTGAAGCGTGGCAAAGGGCAACATATTGCGCGTGATTTGAATGCGCTATATATGCCGTTGTTTACCTAGAACTGAAGGAAACATTCAACGAATTAACATGTTCAATAACAGAAACATACTTGGAAAAATATATGACTGATACGAAATACCAAGCGCGAATGGCTAAGAAAAAGGCGGTCATCGATGAAAAAATTGCCAAAGCGACCGAAGAGCGAGGGGTGTTAATCTTACTCCGAGGAAACGGTAAAGGAAAAAGCAGTTCGGCGTTTGGCACCATGGCGAGGTCAGTTGGGCATGGTAAAAAATGTGCCGTCATCCAGTTTATTAAAGGGCGCATGGAAACGGGAGAATATAAATTTTTCAAAGATCATCCTCAGATTGACTGGCACGTCATGGGCCACGGTTTTACTTGGGAAACTCAAGATAAAGAACAAGATATTGCTGCGGCCGAAAAAGCATGGGCTATTGCCGAAAAATTGTTGCAAGATGAGAGCTATGACATGTTGGTATTTGATGAAATGGGGTATATGTTCAAGTACAAATACCTTGATACAGCGCCAGTCATTCAAGCGCTTCAAAATCGCCCAAAAATGCAAAACGTCATGATCACTGGCCGAACGATTGCTAGGCCTATCATGGAAATAGCCGACACCATTTCTATCATAGACGATGCGAAACACGCTTTTCGCCAAGGTGTGAAAGCGCAAAAAGGCATCGAATATTAATGAGTGATATTCGTTCAATTGCCTGTCCTGCGCTGTTTATTTCAGCCCCAGCATCTGGTCAGGGCAAAACAACTTTTACAGCGGCACTGGCGCGGCTTCTGACCCGACAAGGTAAGGTGGTGCGCGTGTTTAAAACCGGCCCTGACTACCTAGACCCACAAATTTTAGAACAAGCTTCAGGGCAGCCCGTTGTGCAATTGGATATGTGGATGGCTGGAGAGGAATGGTGCCAACAGAAATTATTTGATGCCGCAAGTGTTGCTGACATCATTCTTATTGAAGGCGCTATGGGCATGTTTGATGGAGAGCCATCTAGTGCTGATTTAGCGGCAAGGTTTAATATTCCTTTGGCCATTTTAATGGATGTGAAAGGGATGGCCCAAACGGCCGCTGCGGTTGCTGTGGGTTTAGCTAACTTCAGAAGTGACTTTACCGTTGCCGGCATGATCGCGAATAACTGTGGTTCTGACCGACATCGACAACTGATCGAAGAAGCGTTGCCTGATTCGTTGCCCTTGCTCGGTACGTTAAAACGCTCTGAAGAAATTGCCTTGCCGGAGCGTCATTTAGGGCTCGTGCAAGCGAGTGAAGTGGCCGCTGAATTAGAGCAACGATTTGAAGCCGGTGCGGATTGGTTGGAAGAAGCGGGCATGGCAAATATCATCGACCCATTGGAAAAGGTTATATTCACGGCGGTAGAAGACACACCGCCCATTAAACCGTTATTAAACGGTACTCGTGTCGGTATTGCGAAAGACGCTGCTTTTAGTTTTATTTATTCATCGAATGTAAATTTGCTAAAAGACATGGGTGCTGAGGTGATTTTCTTTTCTCCATTGCACGATAAGGAGTTGCCGGATGTTGATGCGTTATGGCTGCCTGGCGGTTATCCAGAATTGCATGCACAAAAACTGTCGGAAAATCTGTCATTAATACGTCAAATCAAAGCATTTTTTGAATCAGATAAACCTATACTGGCCGAATGTGGTGGCTTTTTGTATTGTTTACAAACCTTAACTGATCTTGATGACGCTGAATATCCAATGCTGGCATTGATGGAAGGTTATGGCGCAATGCGTGGCAAGCGCGGTTGTCAAGGGATGCAGTCGGCCTTACTCCCTGAAGGCGAATTTCGAGCGCATGCACATCATCGGTCACGTAGCCACGGCACGCCAGAGGCGTTTAGCTATGGCAAACGCCAACGCCATCCGGCTCCGGGTGAAGCGATATATCGAGTCAACGGTTTAACCGCAAGTTATTTACACTTATTCTTCCCATCCAACCCAGAAGCGTTAGCTCAAATGCTGACGTGTTCTCATTCACATTCGAATTCACATGTCGCCTGATCTTTTACCCATTCTTTTTTTAGGTTTTGGCCTAGGCATCATGCATGCCTTAGACGCAGATCATGTGATGGCGTTGCTTGCCTTGAATAACCAAACATCGAGGTTACGGCGTGTTGCTTATTGCAGTGCCTACTGGGCAATAGGGCATGGTGGTGTACTGCTGTTTTGTGGTGCTTTGTTATTTGGCTTAGGCGTCGTTATTCCTGAATCGTTGCAGTGGCTTGCGGAGTTTAGCGTGGGTGTCTTGTTAGTGTGTTTGGGTGTTGGGTGTTTTTTGCAATTTCGTAATGCTTCATTAAAGGTGCACTCGCATGGAGAGATTCAGCACATTCATTGGCATGCCGATGGCCATGTAGACGAGCATGAGCATGGACAACACAGAGCAAACGCGTCAAGCAACGTAAACCATTCCTTGCAAGAAAAACATAAACCGCTCATGATTGGTATGCTGCATGGCCTTGCTGGAAGCGCGCCAGTGCTTGCTTTGATTCCCGCCATGAATCAAGGCCATATTTTGTTAGCGGTGATTTATTTGTTGCTATTTTCAATCGGCATGATGCTTTCTATGGCTGTGTTTGGTTTTAGTTTCGCTTATTGCCAGCAGTTTATGCAGGCTAAATTCCACACACTTTTTCGATGGAGTCGCTATGCTTTAGCAGGAGCATCGATAGGGTTGGGAGCATTTTGGATGTTTCAAGCGAGTATGTGATGGGAAACACTTCTGTACGAATATTACGAATAAAAAGTACCCGGCATGTGGGAAGAGAGTAAGGAAAACCTCAAACCTCTTCGCACTGGGCTAACCACGGGTGCCTGCGCCACAGCGTGTTCTGTCGCTTGCGCAGAATACTTGCTGGGTGGTCAGCAAGTAGATTCGGTGACGATTATATTGCCGAAAAAAGGAAAAAACCATGCTAAGCGAGTGAGCTTTGAGTTAACTGGCTATGAACCCCTTGGAGAAAACTCCGCGCGTTTTCAGGTGACCAAAGATGCTGGTGATGATCCGGATGTGACACATGGTGCAACAGTATTTGTTGAATTAACGCTGCTACCCAAAAAGAAGACGCCCCAAAGTAGCGAAGTGAAGCAAGCAATAACCGTTCAATTTAAAGCCGCAAAAGGGGTGGGTACCGTCACACGTGAAGGTTTGGCTTTAGCGGTTGGAGAGCCTGCTATTAACCCAGTCCCCCGCCAAATGATCACTCAACACCTGCAAGCAATGAGTGAAAAATATCAATACGATGGTGGCTTTGAGGTTGCTATTGGTGTTGAAAATGGTGAAGAAATTGCCAAGAAAACCATGAACCCTCGTTTAGGCATCCTTGGCGGTTTATCCATTCTTGGGACAACAGGTGTCGTTCGGCCTTTTTCTTGTGCGGCGTGGGTAGCATCGATTTATCAAGGAATTGATGTTGCAAAAGCCAATGGTGTTAATCATATCGCAGCGAGCACAGGGAATAGTAGTGAGGCTGCAATCAAAGGGCATTATGAATTATCGGATATGGCCTTAATTGAGATGGGTGATTTTGCTGGAGCTGTGTTGAAACACTTGAAAAAAGCGCCCGTCGAAAAGCTGAGCATTTGTGGGGGATTTGGCAAAATCACGAAATTAGCCAATGGCCATTTAAATTTGAATAGCCGCGAATCATCAATAGACTTCGTACATATGGCTGAGTTAGCAAGGCAGCAAGGAGCTGACCAACAATTACAATTGGCTATTCTATCTGCCAACACGAGCATTGAAGTATTAACTCTGTGTGAAAAACAAGGCATTGATTTAGCACGCAGTGTCTGTGAACAAGCGTTGTTGAAAGCAAAAACAATTGTGCCTACTTCCGTTGAAGTCGAAGTCTGGGCGATTAATAGACAAGGGCAGTTTGTGGGTTCAGCTTTTGAATCACATCAAGCACATTAACGCATGCATTTACTCGTTCTAGGAGGCACTAATGATGCACTTCGCTTAGCTGAAAGTTTACACCAACAAGGTGTGTCAATCGTTTACAGTTTAGCAGGTTTAGTGCGCACGCCTCGCGTTGAGTTTAGTGTGATGACGGGAGGTTTTAGTCAGTACGGTGGTCTGAAACGCTATATTGAAGAATACGCAATTACTGGCATAGTGGATGCGACCCATCCCTATGCGAAAGCAATGAGTGACAGCGCTTATGAGATTGCCGCGACCAGTTGTATTCCCTATTGGCAGTTTGATCGGGCGAGCTGGGAAGAACACCCCGACGATAAGTGGTTTGAATATAGTGATTGGCATGAATTGTGGCCGATGCTTGACGATAAAAAATCAGTATTTATCACAACAGGGCAGTTGGATGCATCGACATTAGACGCCTTATCCAATAAGCTTTCGGCGAAAGTCTTATTACGCACTGCCGTTAAGCCGACAATGTGTGAAAAAAACTTAGATGAAAAGATACGCTGGATTCAGGCGATTGGGCCATTCACGCTAGCCGACGAAATAACCGTCATGCGAGAGTATGAGGTCGACGCACTTGTCAGCAAAAATAGTGGGGGTGATGCAACAATCGCGAAATTGCATGCAGCCAGAAAGCTACAGATACCCGTTTACCTATTGAGTCGACCCGAGTACCAACGTTTTCAAAATAACCAGATAAATGGCTCTAGCAATTGCTCTGCTAAGCTAAATGAGCAACGTTTTTTTTCTAATCTTGCCATGTGCGAAGCCGATATTTTGGCGTACTTTCGTCAGGCTCATACATAGACATAGTGATCAAGAATAATCATTTTAACAAGACACATTAATACCATGCCGTTTGACTATGAAATAAACCCAAAGGCGATAGAGAGTGAAAGCTTTCGGCAAATCCGTCAATTAACTGAATTGGATAACCCTGATTATCATTATAGCCGCGAAGAACAACAAGTCATCATGCGTATTGTTCACAGTATTGGTTTGCCGCATTTGTCAAACAATGTGCGTTTTAGTCAGAATGCTTGTCAACGAGGTTTGCAATCGCTCGCCGAAAACCATTCTATTCTGTGCGATGTTGAGATGGTGAAACAAGGCGTGACCAAACGCATGATTCAGCAAGAACCATTGTGTTTTTTGAATGATGCAAGAACGGCCAAAATCACAGCTGAACGAAAAGGTACTAGAACTATGGCTGCACTAGAGCTATGGCAGGATACCCTTGAAAACAGTGTCGTGCTGATCGGCAATGCACCCACCGCGCTGTTTCGTTTGTTAGAAATGCTAGAAGAGGGGTGCCCGAAACCTGCATTGATTGTTGGCATGCCCGTGGGCTTTGTGGGCGCCGCAGAATCAAAGCAAGCATTATGGGATAACCACCAACGCTTGGGCGTTGAATGTATTACGTTACTTGGCCGTGAAGGCGGCAGCGCGGTCACGTCGGCGACATGCAATGCCCTGCTGCGTTGCAATCACGGTGAATACTATTAAATTGATGATTAATCCAAACTGAGAACAAGTGATAAACATTCATATTATTGGTGTGACTCAAACATCCGACTTGGTTGGAGATGCACTCCTTGCGGTGCAGCATGCGAGTGCAGTGATTGGTTCAGAGCGGCAATTGGATATTGTGAAACCCCACTTAATGGCGAATTCTGAAACAAGCCTGCATAAGCTGCCAAAACTTGCTGAGCTAAAATCACTCATCGAGGAGTTGTCTGTTGAACGATCCGATGGTGAGCAGCATGCGATTGTGGTTCTGGCTTCAGGAGATCCTTTGCATTACGGAATCGGGCGCTGGTTTTCTCAACACTTCGAGCAATCGCAATTAAGGTTTTATCCCGCCATTTCTAGCATTCAAATGGCGTGTCACCGCTTGGCGATGTCGATGCAAGATGTCACGGTGCTCAGCTTGCATGGCAGGCCTCTAGCGTCGTTGCGAACCAAGCTTAAAAACGCAACAAAATTGTTAATTCTGACAGATAAATTTAGCCAACCTCAAGCGTTGGCGCGTGAATGTTTGGAAACTGGTTTTGACGAATCGACAATCACAGTCCTCGAAAATTTAAGTTATCTACATGAACGAATACGAACTTTTTCGGTAGCGCAATTGCTAGATAAAGCGGAAAGTTTTGAGCCATTACATGTCAGTGTGATTGATGTCAAAGGAGCGGGTGGTATTTTGCCTGAGTTTCCTGGTATTCCAGATACGTCTTACATCACGGGAGTTGAAGCTGGTAAGGGCATGATCACTAAAAGAGAAGTGCGTTTGTGTATTTTATCGTTGCTTCAACCAGCCAATTACGACGTAATTTGGGATGTTGGTGCGGGGTGTGGAGGTGTCTCAATCGAGCTGTCTTATTGGAATGACCAAGTGTCAGTCTACGCCGTAGAATGCCATGAAGAACGTTTAACGCATTTGCTGGCGAACCAAAAACGTTTTGGTGTGGTGAAGAATTTACACCTCATTCATGGTCATGCGCCTGAATGTTTAACGGATTTGCCTGTGCCGAATAAAGTCTTTATCGGGGGAAGCGGAGGCGACATGAATGCACTGTTAGAGATTGTGTGGCCTCGGTTGCCAACCGGTGGTTTATTGGTTGTGAGCGCGGTTGTCGAAAAAACAAAACGGGCGCTTCAAGAGTTTGCGATGAGCGTTTCGTCTAAGGCTATCTCGGATGTAGAGGTGGTCGAAGTGTCTGTAAAACGTGGACAGTTCAAAGACACTGAGTTAGATTACACCGCTAAACTTCCGGTGGAAGTGTTTAAGTTCAAGAAGGCGTAGGCAAAGAAACATGAAAGCTCAATTCATAGGTGTAGGCGTAGGCCCCGGTGATCCAGAACTATTAACCTTAAAGGCGCTTCGGTTCATACAAAATGCCGATGTTATTAGTTATTTGGAAGGTGAGAATAGCCAATCTCAATCCAAAACAATTGCGGCACAAGCGATAGCGACAGCCACTAAACCGCAATCGTTTATTCCTGTTATCATGCCTATGAGCTTTGATCGAAAAGTGGCGAATAACGTCTACGATTCGGCGGCGCTGGAAATCCAAAATGCGATAGATGCAGGAAAAACAGTGGTGTTTCTATGTGAAGGTGATCCATTGTTTTTTGGTTCATTCACGTATTTACTAGAGCGTTTACAAGCAGAAAATACGTGCCAAGTAGTGCCAGGTATTTCATCTGTCCATGCCGCGTCATCTGCCTTGCAGTTACCACTCACTGTGTTACAGGAATCTTTCGCTGTTGTCAGCGGTCGACACACCGCTGAGCAATTAGAGTCAGCCTTGCAAGCGCATGATAGCGTGGTCATTATGAAGGCTGGACGTTCACGGCAAAAAATTCTGTCGGCATTAGCAGCTAGTGGCCGAGAAGATGACGCGACCTATTTAGAGTATATCGGTCGTGACAATGAAGCGATTCAGCAAGATGTTCGCTTGCTTGAAGATGAATCAGGCCCTTACTTTTCACTATTTGTAGTACTTCGCCAAGATCGTGAGACGGCGTAAACGATCTTAAAATGGCATGAGTGATAACAATAAAAAATGCTGGCGAATCATTGCGTTAACCTCAGCCGGAAAAAGATTGGCTGAGACCTTGCAGCAACGAATGTGTGAGCTTGACGAAGCGTTCACGCCAGAAGTTATTTTCAAGCCAAAGCCATTCACAGAAACAGTGCAGGCCATGTTTAACGCTGGGGATAAGCTCATTTTTATTTGCTCAACAGGTATTGTGTTTCGCACCTTGGCACCTGTTCTCAAAGATAAGTTCCAAGACCCGCCTGTTGTTGTGTTGGATGAAGAGGGGCGGTTCGTTGTGCCATTGCTCTCAGGCCATGAAGGTGGCGCCAATGAGCTGGCGGCACAGGTGGCTAAATGCTTGCAGGCGCAATTAGTGTTAACAACGGCGAAGTCATACCTGCAACCGATTTACACCATTGGCATGGGATGTGAGAGAAACTGTCCAGAAGAGCAACTACAAAGTTTATTAGATGATTGCCTAAAGCAATCTGGCTTGAGATTAGATCAAATCGACAGCATTAACAGCATTGATATCAAAGCAGATGAAACAGGCTTGATTGAACTCGCAGAGACCTGTAAAAAGCCCTATCAAACATTTGACAAGCAAACACTATCTGAGGTGGAGCATTTGCTCAGCGTAAAATCAGACTATGTGTTTAACACGGTTGGCGTGTACGGTGTTGCTGAAGCGGCAGCGCTCGTTGCCGCACAAAAATTTTCAAGTGCAGATGATGAGCCTGAACTGGTTCTGAATAAACAAAAAAACGCACAAGCGACCTGTGCAATTGCCAGAAGCTATCGAAATGAACTGAATGCTTGAACGGGTTTCCAACAATCGACGCAAACAAGCATTTGTAAACGCACTACTATTTTAAAACAGCTGCAGTAACATTTTATGACAACACTCTATTTAGTCAGCGCAGGCCCAGGTGATCTAGACTTGGTCTCGCCCAAATCCATCGCCGCGATTCAATCCAGTACAGACCTCGTTGCCTATGGTTTATATTTGGAGCTATTAGGTAGCGTGTGTGACAACAAAGTTCATCATGATCTACCTCTAGGTCAAGAAATTGACCGCGCACGTTTATCGCTAGACTTAGCTGCCAGTGGCAAAACAACCGCGCTGGTGTCTAGCGGTGATATTGGTATTTATGCGATGGCAACGCTAGTGTTCGAATTGCTTGATGAACAGTTAAAAGGCTGTAAAGAAAATAGCGAAAAACATCCCGAATGGCTAAAGGTAGACATTGAAGTCATTCCTGGTATTTCAGCCATGCAAGCGGCGTCCAGTCGAGCGGGTGCCATGCTTGGGCATGACTTTTGCACGATTTCCTTATCTGATTTACTCACCCCTTGGCAAACCATTGAGAAGCGTTTGCATGCCTGTGGCGAAGGCGACTTTGTCGTGTCTTTTTATAATCCTCGTTCCATCAAGCGTGATTGGCAAATTAACACTGCTCGCGATATTTTCTTGAAATACCGACCTGCCGAAACCCCAGTGATTTTGGGCAAACACCTCACGCGTGAAGAAGAAAGCGTTGAAATCATCACGCTAGGCGAGTTGCATTCCGATAACGTTGATATGTTCACGTTGGTGTCAGTGGGCAACAGTGAATCTAGGCATATCATCAATGGCTCACAAGAATGGGTTTATACTCCTCGTGGCTATTCAAAAAAATTGTAAGGCTGTTGCTAAACGCATAGCAACATAGAGATATCATCACAGCAGACCTCAAAAGAGACTTTTATGACCGTATACTTCATTGGCGCAGGCCCAGGTGACCCAGACCTTATCACTGTCAAAGGGCAGAAACTGATTAATCGATGCCCTGTCATTTTGTATGCAGGCTCATTAGTGCCGCGGGAAATTTTTGCTGGCGTTGAAAACACCGCGGATCACATTATAGACACGGCTTCCATCAATCTTGATGAAATCATTGAGCACATCGAAGCGGCTCATCAACAAGGTAAAGATGTCGCCCGAGTGCATTCCGGTGATCCTTCATTGTATGGTGCCACCGGTGAACAGATGCGCCGCCTAGAAGCACTCGACATTGACTATGAAGTCATTCCGGGTGTCACGGCCACGTCTGCATCGGCCGCGTGGCTGGGCAAAGAGCTCACGCTATCTGGTGTGTCACAAACCATCATCATGACTCGCTATGAAGGCAAAACACCTTTCCCAGAAAGAGAGCGTTTGCCCGCCCTGGCTGCTTCCGGTGCAACCTTAGCCATTCATTTGGGAGTGACACGCATTCATAAAATTGTCGACGAACTCATTCCGCACTATGGTGAAGATTGTCCCGTCGCCGTGTGTTATCGCACCAGCTGGCCAGACCAAGACAAAGTCACTGGAACACTCAAAGACATTGTCGCCAAAGTCAGAGAAAAGAAATTCTCTCGCACCACCTTGATCTTAGTGGGTCATGTGCTGGGCACCGAAGAATTCCGAGATTCCTACCTCTATGACGAAGATCAAGCACACGTCTATCGCCCAAAAGTGAAAGGAAAAGTACCTAGAACAGTGAAGCGAGATTGAGCGTTGGTTAGTATAATAAATGACTGAAACTATTCAAAAGAGAAAATGATTTATGAAGACAATCTTTGTGCTACTTATGGCGTTATTTCTCAGCTCTTGTGCGAGCTATTATGTTGTTCCAGAGAAGGCTAGTTCGACTCTTGTCGTCCTCCCTGCATCAGGGAATAAGGGTTACCAAGGAACATCTATTCACATCCATGTTGATGGAAAGTTTGTAGCAGAAAGAAGAAAAGCAAAAGATGCATATTCCGGCTTAACTTATACTGGAACTTTTGCATTGGCCACAACATCTGTTATCGCAGGTGATCACGAATTAAAGTTCCACATTACCACCTATATTGACGGCGCGGCTAAATTTAAGAGCTTGGTTATGCCTATTAATGTGAAGCCAAATAGTGAATATTTTATTAAACTAGTTTTGCCAAACGAACTACCGAAAAATAGAACGGATGATATTACTGCTCAATTCGTTGTCGAAGAAAATAAGACAGGGTCGCTTATTCATGATCAGCGTATTACTTTAGCTAACAATACGCTGCGCTCTTCTGCAGGTGCAAATGCGCAAAAAGATATTTCGGACAGTATTATTCAAGGAGTGATATTGTCTCCTTCCTTGTAAAAAAATCAAAGCAGATATTTGATATTCAGCACTTTGATGAATTTAGTCGACTAAAATTTATTGGTAATTTATTTTATGGTTCTTAGTCATTTGGAGTATGTACAATTGCAACATCAATTTGTTGATGTTCATGAAGAAAATATTTTAATTTAAGGGGGCAAAGCCCTTAATCACTAATTGTTATTAATATAATAGTCTGCTTGGGTGATTGCTTGTTAATAGTAAATGCAAGGTGGTTATAGTATCGTTGCAGAGAAAAAATAAACGACAGGAGTCTTGCTCATGGGCATACCATTTCAACGATTTAATGCGGTTTATAAGTGCGCATTCATTGCACTAGCATTCACATTGAATTCATTAAGCTTTGCCTCATCGCCGGCATCTAATCCGTCTTCAGGTAGCATACCTGAGCCACTTCAACCGTGGGTTGACTGGGTGCTTGATGAACAAGACTATGAAGCTTGTCCATACACCTATAACCAGCACTCTCAAAATTGTGTGTGGCCTTCTAAACTGGACTTAGACTTAAGCAATAGCGGTGGTTCATTTGAGCAGCAGTGGCATATCTTTGCCAAAGAAAGCAAAGTGCAATTGCCGGGTGATCAAAATCATTGGCCGTTGAATGTTAGCAGCAATGATCAACCCCTTGTGGTTCAGGATATTGGTGGCGTACCGCATGTCATTTTGCAAAAAGGTGTGCATACGATTAAAGGGCAATTTAGTTGGGGAGACTTGCCGAAATCTTTAGGCATGACGCCTAAGCTGGGCTTACTGAATTTAAGTATTTATAACAACAGTGTTCCCTATCCAAAATTTAATCAGCAAAATGTTTTATGGCTTTCTCAAGCTGAAAGTAATAAAAGTGTCGATGATGACCAACTAGACATACAAGTTTTTAGGCGCATCAACGATGCTCATCCTATTCGAATTGAAACCTTAATCAAATTTCGCGTTTCAGGCAAGCAGCGCAATATTGAACTGTCACCTGTGATGCTTGACAACTTTATTCCCCTGCATATCAACAGCAAATTGCCTGCTCGCATGGAGCGAGGGAAGCTAACGGTGCAATTGAGGCCCGGTGAGTGGGACATCAATGTCAGCAGTATTAGCACGGAAAATTTGGATGTCTTTATGTTGCCTGCGAGCCAATTACCTTGGCCTCAAGAAGAGATTTGGGTGTTCGCCGCTGACAGTACTATGCGCCAAGTTGAATTGTCGGGTGTCAGCAGTATTGATCCTAGCCAAACAGGCTTGAGAAAAGATTGGTTGTCCTTGCCAGCTTATTTGATAAAGCCTGAACAACGCCTAACGCTCAGCACCATCGCGCGTGGCAAGAATAATAAAAGCAATGAGAAATTATCACTGACACGCCATATGTGGTTAGACACTGATGGACAAGGTTATACGATCAAGGATCAACTCACCGGCACGACTGAGCTGACACGCTTGAATGTGACAGACAATATTGAGCTGGGTAATGTCATGATAGGCAAAGAAGCGCAATTAATTACGGCGTTAGATAACAATAACGAAGTGGGTGTTGAGATTCGCAGTAACGTGATTAACTTGAGCGCTGAAAGTCGCTATGAAAAATCACGCACAACGATCCCTGCAAACGGCTGGAAAACACACTTACAATCCGTGTCTACACAGATTAATTTGCCGCCTGGTTGGCGTTTGCTATTTGCCAGCGGGACAGATAATTTACCGAACAGTTGGATTAAGCAATGGACGCTATTAGATATTTTTATTGTGTTAGTGATCGCTGCGGTTTGCACAAAATTGTTTAACCCTCTCTGGGGAGGAATTTCTCTAGTGACGTTAGTATTAACGTGGCATGAGACAGGTTCGCCGACCTATCTGTGGTTGTTTATTTTAATTGCGTTTGCCTTAGTGAAATACATACCCAAAAGCAAATTCACCATTCTCAGTTCGGCAACGTTTGTATTTCTTTTGCTGGCGTTAAGCCTGAACCTCTTTGGCTACACGATCGATACAGTGAGATATAGTTTTTTCCCGCAGCTTGAAAATAGCATTTCGACTCAAAATCATCATTTACGTTCTGCTGGTCAGAAAGCATCGCCTAGAAAAGTGATTGTGTCATCTCCTCGTGCGGCAATAATGGAGTCTAAAGTATTAGCGGAAGAGGTTGCTCAAGGAACTACCGATTTTTTCAGCAGTTCACCGTTAAATAGCCGAGACAGCGGCTTTAAACAGCAAAAAAACTTACAAAGCTTAGATCCAAACAATAAGATTCAAACAGGCCCTGGTTTACCCACATGGTCAAACTACAAGGCTATTCGCTTAAATTGGACAGGCCCGATTAAGCCTGACCAAGTAGGAAAACTGATTTTAATTCCCCCAATGCTGACATCTATCTTGAGGCTATTAGGCATTGTTTTGTTATTAATACTCGCGTCGCGTTTCATTGTCAGTTTTATCCAAATCAAAGGTGTGGCGTTGAATCTGCCGAAACCATTAGGCCGCTTGTACGGCTTGCCGTCTGTTGTCATCGCGAGTGTTATGTGTGGACTGCTATCGATTGCCGATACGCCAACAGCGCATGCAAAACAAGCTGAAGTGCTAACGAGTGACAGCAGCAACTCACACCTTGTTCCTAGGCAAGATATTTTAAATGAACTAAAAAGGCGCTTAGAGCGTGATAAAGAAAACAGCGCACCAGACTGTTTGCCGTATTGCGCCAACATTGAACGCATGAATATTTCCATCAGTGATGATGTGATGACGCTTCGGCTCCGTGTTCATGCCCTTCATGAGACAACTATCCCGCTACCTGGCAGTACCAAAACGTGGTTGCCAGAAAGCATTGTTGTCAATAGTGAAATAAACCCAGAACTTCAACGAGATCAAAATAGTCAACTGTGGGTGCTCATACCTAAAGGCCTTAATACGGTTGTGCTGAGAGGGAAAATTCCGGCGGGCAACAATTTACTTTTACCTCTTCCGTTAAAACCTCACAGCGTATCGACGAATATCAACACGCAGTTTTGGTCTGTCGATGGCATTAATAAAAATGGTAAGCCTAGCCATCAATTGCAGTTAACGCGTGTCAGTAATAATGTTGAAAATACCGATAGCTGGGATACCAGAACGCTTCCGGCTTTTGTCATGGTCGACCGCTATTTTGAATTAGGCTTAACCTGGCGTGTTGTAACAACCATCAGCCGAATTTCCGATCGAGGCGTTCCGATTAATGTTGATGTCAAATTGTTAGCCAATGAAAAACCATTAAGCGAACAAATGGTGGTTAAAGATGGACAAGTGAGTGTGAAGCTGGAAGCGAATCAAAATACGCTTCAGTGGTCATCCAGCATCCCCATCAGTGAGCAAATAGCGTTAGTTGCAGACAAACAAAAGTCATATTTAGAAACGTGGCGCTTTAATCCTAATGCAATTTGGCATTGGCAAGCCGAAGGCATCCCTGTCAATTTTCAACAACAATTTAATAATACGGCAATACCCGTGTGGAGGCCTTGGCCCAGTGAAAAATTAACGCTGAATGTTAGCCGGCCGCAAGGTGTGTCGGGCCAAGCGGTGACGGTTCAAAATAGTCAGTTAGATATTTCGATTGGTAAGCGTGCTGAAGAGTTTAAACTAAGTTTCACCGCCATCAGTAGTCGAGGCACGCAACATGAAATCAGTTTGCCAAGCGATGTGGATATTCAAAGATTGAGCATTGATAACGTTAAGCAATCTATTCAGAAAAATAATAACAATTTAATGCTGACGCTGAAACCGGGCAAGCAGGTCGTCACGCTTGATTGGCGTGCCGATGGCTCTGTCTCAAGAAACTATGTCAGTCCTGTTGTCGATTTAAAACTGAATCACGTCAATGCCAATATTAAAATCAAGGTCCCGCAAGATCGCTGGCTTTTGTGGACATATGGCCCCACCATAGGACCAGCTGTTTTGTTTTGGGGTGTTGTTTTAACCTTGTTTCTTTTAGCCTTTATTCTAGGGCAAGCAAAAGTGACCTCCCTCAAAACCTATGAATGGGCTCTGCTTGCTTTAGGATTGAGTCAAACACACCCGCTATTGATATTGGTTCTGATTGGATGGCTGGTTTTCATAAAAATAAAGCCTAGCTTCGACACTACGCTGTTTTCGGCCAGAAAATTTAATGCCATACAAGTGTCGTTTGTGGCCCTGACTGTTCTAGCGTTGTTGATTTTATGTGGGTCGGTTGCCAATGGTTTATTAGGTAACCCATCGATGATGGTGAAAGGCAATAATTCATACGCGTATTTATTGCAGTGGTATCAGGACAGATCTAGCGCATTGCTTCCTCAAGCGGGCTTCTTTAGCTTGCCGATATGGGTTTATCGGATGTTAATGCTAGCGTGGGCGCTATGGCTTGCTATATCCGTTGTTCGATGGCTGCAGAACGCTTGGGAGGCTTTTAGTGCGGACGGTCTCTGGCGCAAAAGCGTTAAAAAAGAGAAGACTGCAAAGCTGAGTCAGGATAGTGGTGAAAACGAAGGGAAATAAAGTGCTTATATAAATATTCTCACCTCTTGATCAAGAGGTGAGAAGTGAAGCGGGGCAATGATTGCTATTTTAGCGTGATAGTTTTTGATAACGATATTAGTCACTTGTCAATGTGAATGTCGTTGTTTATTTCGAGCTATTTTTCGCCAATGCATAATTTGTCTCAATAGTGGCTTAAGCAATAATAGGCCAAACAGTAAATACATTGAAATACAAAAATACACGAACAGTGGTAGCTTGCTATTAGCGGCTGAAGTTGTTTCTGAATCAATCATTTGGCGGGTGAAATTAAAGAGTAAGGCTGTTTCACCAATAAATGGCGCATCTGATATGTTCGATAGCAGTTTTGGTATCAATAACGTTCCGTGAGGCAAAGGCCATGATGAGGCTAGCGCTTCAGCGCTTAAAGGGAATGCATGATCAAATTTTCCATTGGCGCGTGCAGCTCCGATTCCGAAGGCACTGGCAGCAGTTCCATAGCCAGCGATAACAGGCCCTGCATCAACATCCATTAACCAGTCAGGGTAGGGTAGTTCTTTTGTGAATTCTCGAACACCCGCTATGAAGCTATTTTGCTGCCAGAAATGTGTTTGGTATTTTGAGTACCACTCTCGTGATAATTCTGGCCAAATTTCGGGTGACCAAATGAGCATATATGACATGCCGACTCCGCGAGCGGGCCCATAACTTTTTCCTTGCTTTGAATCGGCAACATAAGCGGGTAAGAGAGTGTGAGGATCCAGAAGATTACCTGAGAAACCTCTTTTTGCACGAGATATTACGCCGCTAAAATCATGGTTAATAAGCGATTGTGCTCTGTTGATGGCGGCAATTGCAGGCAAAACGTCAACGGGGTAGCACTGTCTTGGATAGTCATCTAATAAGCCGTAAGGAGAGTTGTCTAGTTCTTCGGCAAGGCTGTGAACTTGATTGGTAAGTAGTTTATGATAAGTGTTGTCGGATAATAATTTCTCGAAACTTGTTAAGCCGCTAATGAGTAGCATTCGATAGAAAATATTTTCCTGCTCAAGGTAAGTGTCCCCCCAATGTTTGATGACCCACGTAGCATTCCCTTTGTCGGCAACGAGTGAGGCTGCTGATCGGATAGAGTCTTGTGCGTAATCGATGGGAGCTTTGTCTGATACTGATGGGTTGCCCTCCCAATAGCGTTGAAGCGATTCAGTTGCCCATAGATAATAAACCGCACTGAACATAGGCCACTCTGTGCCTGAAATATTATCTATGTTTAACGAGTTTGCTCGATTTGAACCGATCCGGTCAGTTGCCCAAGAGGCGAAGTTTTTCGAAATATTTTTGTGCCATCGATATGTGAAGCTAGGCAAACCATTGTTACGAAGTTCGGGCGCTTGAATATCGCTAACGATGATGGCGGCTGGCCACAAGAAAAAATAAATAGCGATGAATGCCAATAAAATATTTTTTGTTAATACTGAATACTTTCGTATGTTAGAAGGCATAAGTGAATGTTTCTGTGGGGGTTTTATAGCGCTATATAGTTTATTCAATTGCAAATTTATCTAAAGTAAGGGGAGAAAATGTGAAGATAGCCGTGATCTTCATTCATTATTTTCTCCCCTCCTGAGAGGTTTTACTTAAGGGTGTTTTTCTTGATTACAAGGGAGCGATAAGCGACCCAGCCTAACCAAAAGAAAGCGGTTAATCCAATAGCTGCTGTGATTGCGGGCTTAGGGTCAGATAGTGTGCTAATCGATCCTGCATAACTAGCTATTACCGCATAAGGGATAGTGCTGGCTCCCCATGCCATGGCAAACCGTATCTTTGACATGTGAGTCAGGCCGGCCATACAAGCACTGACTTCCGGTAAAATAGGCGCGGCCCTTGAGAGTAAAATAGTGCCAGTACCAAACTGGCGAAACGATTGCACAGCGCTTTTGAGTTCGTCTTCGTCTCGGATGAGTGTTTTTGCTAATCGATTTCCATAACGATGGCTAAGGCCATAACCAAAGATGCCAGCTAGTGATAAGCCTAGAATAGAGAATACGGCACCTATTGCGGGGCCGAGGAAAAAACCGCTAAGTATCATGATAGTTAATGTCGGCATTGCGACAAATAAATCGGCGAATAACAAGAAGGCAACGATGCTGCCTAATAGGATAGGTGAGCTCTGTTGAGCAAGTTCTAGCCAATGGGTGATTCGGTCAATTGTTAATAGTCCTGTTGCATTCAACACTAAGAATGTACTTGCGAAGCAAAGAGCCAGAATAGCCATAAGTTTTAGCATGCCTTTCATGGTTGCTACCCCGCTTTCATGATGCGTCGTGCCAGTGGCGGCGCAATGTAATTAATTAGCCTCAGCAGGCGCACTTTTCCAATGTCGTGAACACGTTTATTTCGTGCAGCTCCACGGATAATACGGCTGGCCACGTCATTGACTAACAATTTGCCTGTCCCTCGGCCTGCGGTCATCGGGGTTTGAACCAATGGCAGGAATACTTGTTGAACGTCGATAGTGGTATTTTCTAGTTGGTAGTGTAGCGATTGAGAAAAAGAATCTAAGGCGCTTTTAGTCGCACAGTAAATTGCTGATGCTCGCTTCGGAGTGATTGCTAGTCCGGAATTGATATTAATGATTTGACCTTTTTCAGCGGCTAATAGCATCGGTAAACAAAGATACGTTAGGTGACAAATGGCCGTGAAATTAATATCTATTTCAGTTTGAATGGCGTCGTAGTTGAACGCATCTGACAGAAACTCGGCGGTACACTGGATAGCGGCATTATTAAACAGCGCATCGATTGAACCGTGATTTTTTTGAATTTGATCGACGACTGATTCAATATCCGATTTTTGTGCCAAATTAGCGTGGTAGAGCGCAACTGGGTATCGCCCAGTGAATAATTCTTCAGGCAGCGTCCCTTTTCTTGAAATAACAATGACATAATTATGTTTAGCTAGCTTTTGGACTAATGCTAGCCCGATACCAGAAGTGCCTCCAGTAATGACAATGTGTTTGTTGTGAAAATGCATAATGACTCCAGTGTTTTATTTTGTTGACAATACAATCAAAACAATAAAAGCTAATTAACCTAGGTTAAAACACGTCAAAATTTTGAGGAAAAATGAACAGCTATTCAGTATTTGAGGCTATTGGGACGCCAATAGAATGTAGAAAGGGTGACTTGCTGTTCAAGCAAGGTGATATGGAGAAATCAATCTATTTAACTAAGTCAGGACTGCTGAAAGCTTACTATTTGACGTCTGAGGGCAAGGAGTTTGTGAAGTCATTTATTCAAGAAGGTGAATTGATTGGCAGCTTAGTTGCGTGCAGTTCAGCAGAGCCTTCAACCTTTAGTCTTATGTGTTTGGAGGACTCATCATTACTGCAAATTCCCTTCGCAGACCTTCAATCAATAGCGGCGAATAATGCTGAATTTTCAAATACAATTACCAAAGTCCTCATCGGACTTGCCATGAAAAAAGAGCGTCGAGAATTTGAGTTTCTATGTTTATCAGCACAAGAGAGATATGCCTTATTTAAGCAACGTACTCCCAATTTAATTGATCAAGTGACTCAGAATGACATCGCGCGTTATCTCGGCATCACTCCAGTTGCTCTCAGTCGGATTAAGCAACGAGAAAACGCATAAATTTTTGTCACACCGACGCTTACACATGGATTGTGGCGAGTCGTCAAGCCAGCTTGAGTGAACTCAACCGTCACAAAAACGTCCAGTACTGTCTCTGATTGTTTAGGTCTAAATGGTTAGATTAGAAAATATATTTCAACTGATGTGGCCATTAACAACGTAGTTTGGCTGCTAAAACACATGTTATGAAGAGGCTCTAATCATGAAACATACAATAGTTATCGCGTTAATGTTAATACTAACCACCGCTTGTTCAAGCTCTGGAGTCATCCAAGGGGTGAGCCAAGGCCGTTCAGTACAAATAGACTACGAACAAGGTTTTTTGGACAGCGACGGTAAATTAGAGGTTAAGATGCCTGATGATGAGCTCTATATTGGTAAGTTTGTACAGCTCTCGACGTCTATCTATGGCAACGAGTTAGCACTTGGGAAATCGCTCAGCGATTATGGGTGGATAATAAAAGACTCAAACAGACTTTCATCAGAAACGCAGGCGCAACTGATCAGTAACAGAGGTAATACGATGGAATGCCAATTTCAACTTTCCAGACCGGATAGTGGCATTGATGGCGGCGGCATCGGTCACTGTCAAACATCTAATGGGCAAAATATAGTCATGACTTTCTAGAGAGCAGCGATTGTGCGGCTTTTAGTCAATCACAAGTTGTAGCACTTGTTCTTCATCAGTAATATTTATAGAGCGCCCACAATAGGTAGGCGCTGTGAGGAAGGAATGATTAGCTTTGTAGTTGAGGGCACGCTTTGACTTTCTCGGGTGCTTTTATTGATAGCTGTTTAACAAAGTTATTCGCTATCTTTTTTGCATCTGAAGCAGTTTGTACGCCTGGAGCTAATTCGACAATTTTTTCGAAAGCATCGCTTTTTTCGCCTAAAAACTCAGAACTTTTGCCGATAATAAGTAACGCAGGAACGGCAATTTCTACGTTGCCATCTGCATAATCGATAGCAAGTTGAGCGTTTTGTTTTGCACTTTGAAAATTACAATTAATGAATTCTTGAGTTGCTATTTCTTTCTCTTCTTTGCCCGTTTTTCCGCTGCAAGCAATGAGAGAGAGTGATAATAGAAGAGAGATAGTATGTTTCATGAAGTTCTCTGGGTTTTATAAGGCGTTGGCCTATTAGGGAGTAAGCTATCTAATTATTAGCTAGCGAGATATGTATGTTGTGAATGTGTTGGAAAGAGTTCTTATGTAAGAAGAACTTGAAAGGTGCTCAATAAAAAATTTGCTACGAAACTAATCCTTTAGTGAGTCCTTTTCTAAGCTTTCATAGCGAATAGTAAAACAGCGTTGCTTAATTTAATAGCGTATAAAGTGCTAAAAGTTACCCTATTTGCAGGAGGCAATATGCAGATAACTTTTTTGAAGATATCTGCCCAACCCCATCCAAGCACAATAAGCTTATCTAGAGCGCATATTTCCAGAGGATACATTCTTATAAATGGGGTGTCTGTTGATGTGCTTTCACCGTTGTGATTAAAAGTGAGTTGATATACAAGAGATTAGCTTACTGTCGTATCGGCGTATGCATTTCGCCTCAAACGTTTTAATGTCAGCCAGACTGTCTTCATAAGGGCCATCTTTATGTTGATGGTGAAAGAGGGTGGCAAGCTCGATCAACATTGCCAAAACACATAAACAACGATGTGGCTAGTCCTATCCTAGTGAATACTTTTACGTTGAAGTGACATTCTCTTTAACTGGTTTTGCAGCTTGGTTCTCTTTCAACTACAGGGCGTAATGCCTGTTCTTCATCAATGATTTCTTGAGGGAATTGCCCCATAAAGCAACAGCAAACATTTTCATTGATCATCGTGCGGGGTCCATGTGGATGGCCGATGTGCTTATAGCGTGGGTGCGAGTGGCCATGAGAATGTGAATGTCCTCCATGAGAGTGGCTGTGACCATGCTTGTGTTGATGATCATGGCTGTGTGAACTATTTTTGTCTTCAGGTTGAAATTCAGCATGATGATGATGTACATCGACTTCACCACGGGCCAAGCGTTCTTTAAAACTCTGCATGAGGCCAAGGTTTTGCTTTGGACCGTCAATGGTTTCTTGGATGCGCTCAATGAATGTGTTGATAACATGTTCTTGATCGCGCAAATAGGTGGCCTTCATGAACTGCACGTCTGGATTTTCTTCGGCAACTTTGTCCACATAAGCGTGAATACGGCCGATTAATTTACCGCCAAACAAGAAATAAGGGGCAACGACAACTTTTTTAAAGCCCAGTTTCACCGCCATTTCAAGACCGCGACCAACCGATGGAAATGTTACACCTGAATAAACGGTTTCAGACCAGCCAAACCCCATGTTTTCGCACACAATACGTGTCAGTTTAGCGGCTTCAGCATTGGCGTTGGTCACTGATGTCCCACGACCAACGACAACTAGCATCGTGTCATATAAGTCACCATCATGAACATGATCGACCCCCATTGCCTCTAAAATACGTGTTTGTAAAGCGAGAATCATTTCATCATGTAGGCCAAGTTCTTGGCCATACTCAATGGCTAATCCAGGGTGTTTTTCTTGGTAGGTCGTTAAGACTGATGGAATATCATTTTGCGCATGTGTGGCAGCAAACAACATGCCAGGGACAGCATAAATTTTTTTCACACCTTGTTCGACCAGTGAGTCCAATGCCATATGCATATTGGGCGCGGAATATTCAAGAAAACCATGTGCTACTTTTAGTTGAGGGAAGCGTTTACTTAAGCCTTCCGCGAGCAAACCAAATTCTTTTTCAGCCACTTTTGATCGGCTTCCATGACCACAGATTAAGACGCCGACATCGTCGGCTAAATTACTGATTGTTTCTATTGTGCTGGTTTTCATCTTCTTACCTTAATCTCTTTGCTTGCTATCTTTAAGCGGCTTTTTAATGGGCTGAGCCATATGCTGAGCGCTTTAGTGCGTGTGTTTAGTCACGTTTTCAAGCGTTGAACATTATCAGAAAACGGTATCATTATCCTATGCATTTTTATTATAAAACACGCCTTTGATAGACGTGTTATGGACCTGTCGGATGATGAGTTTTTCTAGTCCGAAAGTGCCACTTTTGCCTATTTTTTTGATAATTTTCGAGCAATGGAACAACCATTACGTCTCAAATCATAAAAAAACTTGCCTAAAATCGCCACTTTCTCCTAACGAAAATCATTATCCGACAGGCCCATTATCTTACCTGACGGCAATGATTATTTTATTGGTATGAGGTACAATTTTTCGCGTTCTTGCTTTGCTCGGAACAGACATAGATACAACAATCATTCATGCCTTGAGGGCGTTCATTATGGAATTAAAAAAAATACCTGCAACTGTAGTCACTGGCTTTCTAGGCAGTGGTAAAACGACCCTATTATCGAATGTGTTACAAAAAGCGGCGGGTAAACGCATTGCAGTTATCGTGAATGAATTTGGCGAAATGGATATTGATGCCGACTTGTTAAGAAGTTGTCCATTAGAGTGTGATGAAGACGAAGCCGCCACTATTGCAGCAGGTGATAGTGATAAAGGCATTTATGAACTGGCCAATGGCTGTATTTGCTGCACAGTAGAAGAAGAGTTTTTGCCTGTGATGCAAGAATTGGTCAAACGCCGCGATGAAATAGATCATATTTTGATTGAAACATCTGGTTTAGCGTTACCAAAACCATTGGTGCAGGCTTTTAACTGGCCAGAAATCAAGCAGCATTGCACCGTTGATGCAGTTATTACGGTTGTTGATGGTGCGGCAGTTGCTGCTGGGCGGTTTGCGCACAATGAAGAGCAGGTGCAAGCACAACGGCTTGCCGATGAAAGCCTTGATCATGACCCAAGCCTCAAAGAATTATTAGAAGATCAATTAAGTGCAGCCGATTTGGTGGTAGTCAGCAAAAATGACTTGCTAGATGATAGCAGTCGAGACACCGTGGAATCTGTTGTGAGTGAGCGAGTGCCAGATGCGGTGAAAACGATTTATGTGAATTCAGGTAAGGTCTCTCTGGATGCATTAATTGGCATAGAATCCGCGGCTGAAGAACATATTAATCATGTCCACAATCATCATGATCATCACCATGAACATGGCGAAGAACACAGCCATGCACATGATCATTTCGACTCACATGTCATTACCTTAGGAGATGTTGATGGTGAAAAACTTCAAGCTGTGCTTAAAGAGTTGTTAGCGGCTCACACCATTTACCGTGCCAAGGGTTTTGCCAGCTTGCCCGGAAAACCGTTAAGACAAGTTTTACAAGCGGTAGGTCAACGACTTGATGTGCATTTTGATCGCTTTTGGGCCGCCGATGAGCAACCAGAAACCAGTTTAGTGTTTATTGGCAAAAACCTCGATGAAAACATCTTGAAAACGGCATTACAAACCGCTGAGTTGCCAGCGGCTGCTTAGTGATAATGGCGTTGTGAAATTTGATCTGAGAAGGGTTGCTTTGCAGTTTTCTCATTGCGACTTGGCTGTCTAGATGCATTTATTGGCATCAAAACCGGGAGGTTTTAACGACGAGGAAGGCATCATTGACCTTGATCAATCAGCGGGCGATATCGTTATATTGTCCGCTGCGGATGGTGCCTTAGCAGCATTGGCCGAGAGTGCAGAGTCCCTGCCTGAAGACTTCCCCAGTGTGCGACTGGCAAACTGGATGCAACTGCTTAAACCAGCCGCCTATGACCTTTATGAAGACAAGGTCTTGAGTCATGCCAACGTGGTTGTGGTGTCTATGTTGGGCGGAGCAAACTACTGGCAATATGGTTTTGAGCGCCTGTGTCAATGGGCTCAAGAAGGGGGAACTGAGAATCAAAGCCGATATTTAGTCCTAGTGCCTGGCGACGATGCGATGGACACGCAGCTGATTTTTGCCTCTTCTGTGCCAGAATCCGATGCTGTTAGGGTGTGGCAATATTTACGTGCAGGGGGTTCACGTAATAATCAGCAGTTGTTTCATTTCTTAGCCACACAATATCTGCAAAAACATTACCCGTGGAAAGAGCCTAATATCTTGCCACGATGCCTTGTTTATCAGCCAGAGTTGGCTTCTGATCAAGATTTTTCAGAACATCATTCTCACACATTGAAAGACAGTGTTAGCTATTGGAAAGATCGGTGGGAACGTCGACAGCAATCGCATCATGAACAGCAACACAAGCAACAACACAAGCAACAACACAAGCAACAACACAAGCAACAACACAAGCAACAACACAGGCAACTGCGCTCAGCGGATACAGCACAAGTAAGTTTTAAAGAGAGTGCGTTACAGAACGTGCCGAACACCGTCATTGTTATTTTCTATCGAAGCCATTTGCAAAGTGCAAACACGGCAATGTTTGATGAATTATTGAACGTTTTTGAAGCGGCGGGTGTCAATGCTTTGCCTGTCGCGATTGCGTCTTTGAAAGATGAAGCATCATTAGCGTTGATAAACCAAATGATTGTTGATCTTGATGCACAATTGATTATTAACACAACAGCATTTGCGAGTAATACGGTTTCCGCTCCCGATTTATCCTCTGAACCGAGTCAGTTTATTTCACCATTTGTTCGACGCATTGCCGTGTTGCAGTTGGTGTTGTCGAGCAGCACGGAAGATGATTGGCTGTCATACAACCAAGGTTTGCGCAGCCGTGATATTGCGATGCAAGTGGTGTTGCCCGAAATGGATGGTCGCATCGTCACGCGAGCGATTAGCTTCAAATCGGAAGCGCACTATAACGAACGTTGCCAAATTCCAGTGGTTAAATATGCACTACATGCTGAAAGGGCGGCATTTGTGGCTGAACTTGCTAGGCGTTATTGTCAACTCAGTCGCACCAAAAATAGTGATAAGCGTATTGCATTGATTCTTGCTAACTACCCTACCAAAGACGGTCGCATTGGTAATGGCGTGGGTTTGGATACACCTGAATCGACCATTAATGTGCTAACGGCAATGCAAAGTGCCGATTTCCCGGTGACGGATATCCCACGTAACGGCACAGCATTGATCAAAACCTTGCTTGGATCAATCACTAACAACCCAAACACTTTGCATGAATTGCCTTGTTGGCAAAGTATGAGTCTTGAAGAATATCAACACTATTTTCAACGCATCCCTGAAGCGTGTCAGCAGGCGGTCACAGAGCGTTGGGGCACGCCCGAACAAGACCCTAAGTGTCGAAATAATCGTTTGATGATCGCAGGCATGCGTTTGGGAGAAACGTTTGTTGGTATTCAACCTGCTCGTGGTTTTAATGTGGATTTGCAAGCGAACTACCATGACCCAGACCTTGTGCCGCCACATAGCTATTTAGCTTTTTACTTCTGGCTACGCCACAGCTATCAAGTCAGCGCCGTGGTTCATGTTGGTAAACACGGTAATTTAGAATGGCTACCCGGCAAAGGTTCTGCGCTCTCCGAGCAATGTTGGCCAGATGTGATTCTTGGCCCCATGCCACATTTTTATCCGTTCATTGTGAACGATCCGGGAGAGGGTGCGCAGGCTAAACGCCGAGCGCAAGCAACAATCATCGACCATTTGATGCCACCGATGACGCGTGCAGAAACCTATGGTGACATCGCAGAGCTAGAAAATCTTGTTGATGAGTATTACCAAGCCTTAGGCATGGATGAGCGTCGTGAGCGATGGTTACGTGATGAAATCCTTAAGCAAGTGAGTAGCACCAATGTGTTGCAAGAATTGGGTTTGGGTGAACAAGCGGATCAACAAGATGTTTTGGAACAGTTAGACGCTTATTTATGCGATATCAAAGAAGCACAAATTCGTCATGGCCTGCATTGTTTAGGCGCATTGCCAGCAACTGATAAGCTCGCTGATACGCTTGTGGCGCTATTACGCCTACCGCGTGGCAGTGATGGTGCTAGCCAAGGAATTTTACATGCCTTAGTGGCAGATTTTGGCCTGGAGCAAAGCGGAGAACGCTTTGATCCATTGCGGGCGAACACAGCGGTCTGGGAGGGAAAGCAGCTTAACGATCTAGCTGCATTTTCTGTGCTTTCCACGCAGTCTCTCCACACAGAAATTCAGAAAAAAACATGGCGCACACAAGCGGATGTGCGAGAGCATCTTGAGCTACTTGCTCTGCAATGGGTTCAAAAATTTGTTGTCGAAGAGGTGCACATGGATTTTGACTTTCAGCAGCAATGCCCAGCGACCTTTGCGCTATTCACTTATGCTAAACAGGTGTTGCTTCCCGCATTGCATAAAAGCGTAGATCAAGAGTTGCAAGCCTTGATATCTGGCATGCAAGGCGAGTTTATTGATCCCGGGCCGAGTGGCGCGCCAACAAGAGGTCGATTAGATACCTTACCGACAGGACGGAATTTTTTCTCGGTGGATAACCGGTCGATTCCATCTCCGGCGGCATGGGCCATTGGCCAGCGCTCTGCGCAAGCCATGTTAGAACGTCATTTGCAAGATCACGGCGACTATCCCAAACAAATCGGCTTGTCGGTATGGGGCACCGCCACCATGCGCACCGGAGGCGATGACATTGCCCAAGCCTTTGCATTGATGGGTGTTAAACCCGTGTGGGCACAAGGCTCTCAACGGGTCATAGATTTTGAAATTGTTCCAACCGTATTATTAAACCGACCACGTGTTGATGTGACATTGCGAGTATCGGGCTTTTTTCGTGATGCCTTCCCTAATGTCATGCGCTTGTATGATGCCGCTGTTCAAGCGCTGATGGTTTTTGATGAGCCTGGCGGTCTGAATGTTGTGCAAAAAAACATTCAAGCACGTGCTGATGAGCTACGAAATCAAGGCGTCAATGCAGATGATGCCGCACGACAAGCGAGCTATCGAGTGTTTGGTAGCAAGCCTGGTTCTTATGGTGCAGGCTTGCAAGGTTTAATTGATGAGCGTTGTTGGGAAGAGCGTTCCGACTTGGCTGAAGCCTATGTCAATTGGGGCGGCTATGCCTATGGAAACGACAAAAAAACGGAAGATGGCACCGATGCGAAACAAGCGTTTGAAAATAGACTTAGCCAATTAGAAGTGGTCGTGCAAAACCAAGATAACCGAGAACATGACCTCTTGGATTCAGATGATTATTATCAATTTCAAGGCGGCATGAGCAATGCGGTCAGTCAATTTTCAGGCGATGAACCAGTGGTGTACCACAATGATCATTCCAATCCATCACAGCCTAAAATTCGCACGCTTAAAGAAGAGCTCAATCGCGTGATTCGTTCACGTGTGCTCAATCCAAAATGGATCAATGCTATGCAAGAGCATGGCTACAAAGGTGCGTTTGAAATGGCGGCGAGTGTTGATTACCTTTTTGCCTATGACGCCACCACGAACCTCATTGATGACTATCAATACAAAGATGTCGCCGATGCAATCGTATTTGATGAGGCCAACCGACAATTCATGCAAGAACATAACCCCAGCGCCTTAGAGGAAACCGCTGAAAGGCTATTAGAAGCGGTTCAACGCGGTTTGTGGGCTGAGCCCGGCGACTATGAGGACAAGTTACAAGATTTGTTATTAAGCATAGATGAGCAGCAAGAAATGTGACGCTAGAGTTTATTATGAAATGCCATTAATGATAATGATTATCATTTGCACTGGCAGCTTTGTTGTATATAATGTGTCAACCTTGGCAACTATGGCAAAACAATGCAGAAGCTTCTTTGTAAAGAAAAGTTATTTGATGTTGATCAAAAGTACTTATGCTTTGATAGCTCACGTGCAGGGAAATGGGTAAAAAAAAGTTTACCTGATGCGTTAGGTGAAACAGAATTTTTAACGGCTCAGATATGTCCAAATGTCTCTTTAACACACAGTAAATGTGAGTTTGATGAGCACTATAGATGCACGATTCGTTACCCTGAAGCAACCACGCTACTTGTCTTTGGGTTGAAGGGTTATAGTTCTTTTGGGTTTTCAACCAGTAAATTAACTCACGTTGTGCGCGCTGGAGATGTTTGGCTAATTAATTTAGAAAATGCTCCGTTGTATCGATTCACACCTGCGAACACATTCAATGAGATGGTGGTAGTTAAATACGAAACGAATCGGTTGAACCAAGCGTTTAACGGTGAGTCGACAGAGTGTGCAAATATATTAGACAATGCAAATATCATCCGCTTGGGGCATCAAGAGTCGGTGGCATGTTGGGTAGATAAGTTGCTAAAAAACTGTCTCGACAGCCCGACTGATCGTTTGTTGGCAGAAAGCCAAGCATTGGAATTAATTGCTAAGTGGATGTCGCCTGCAGGTCCAGTGTTGCAAGCAAATAACTCAGAAATCTCTCCAGAGAATCTCAAGCGTTTAAATGAAGTGGTGGAGTATCTTGTGAGTGATTTAGCGAGAACAACATCATTAATGGATTTGGCTAAAAATGCAGGCATGAGTCATACCAAACTGAATCGTTATTTTAAAAAAATATACGGTGCGACTGTCTTTAGTTGGTTGCGCACATATCGTTTAGAGCGATCTAGGCATTATCTGCATGATCAATCTCGAAGTATTACCCATATCGCTTTTCAATGTGGGTTTAGCAGTGCTAGTCATTTTGCTCAGGCTTTTAAGGAATGTTATCACTGTACTCCAGCAGAATTTAGACAGCAGATAGCAATTGCTTAATGCCAGCGTTCGTATAATGTTCTTTTAAGTTCTTCAGATGATAGTTTAATTTTTTTGGAGCAATTACCTTTGTGCATTTAATCAGTAAAGCAGGGTGATCCAATGGTTTCAGTAGCCGTAAAAGACGTAGCAGCGCAAGCAGTCAATATTTCTCCATCACATTTTAAGGGGGAAAAGGTTCGCTGGATGATGTTGGTTTTAGTGCTGGCGGCAAATGGTTTAGCCCACTCTTTTTTCTTTATAACATTTCCCGCCTTAGGCCGAACAATGGGTATGCAGGATACGCAAACAGGTCTTGTCCTGGGTTTATCGGCTTTGTTTATGACACTCGCAGCACCGATATGGGGAGCCTCAAGTGAGCGAATTGGGCGTCGTCCTATTATCATTACCAGCTTGGTATCAGCATTTGTTTTAACGGTTTTAACGGCCGTAGCAATTAAGTTTCGGCTCGAAATGGCAATAGAAGTGGGGACAGTTTTTGCGTTGTTGCTCACGTTACGTATTGTGAATTCGGTAGCGATTGCTGGTTTTAAACCAAGCGTACAAGCGTATATTGCTGACATTACGCTGCATTCTCAACGCATAAAAGGGATGGGTGTATTAGGTGCTTCATTTGGTGTTGGAACCATTCTTGGTGGGTTTATGGCGGTCGTGTTTGGTCAAAATTCAATATTGATTGGCTTTGCTGTTGTCACCGGTATTGTTTTTTTTGTGGCAATTGCAGCAGTATTTTGTTTGCCAGAAAGCTTTGCTCAAGAGCCAGAAGGTGAGTTAAAAAAGATCGCAACGACATTAACAGCAAAAATACCTTTTCAAAAAGTGTGGCCACTATTAATCATTACCGTATTAGGTTTGTTTGCCTATAGTACAGTTCAGCAGGTGACGGCATTGCGTTTACAAGATGATTTTGGGATATCTTCGGATCAATCCATTCGCATGACTGGAGGAACGATGATGATCACGATGTTGTTAATGATTGTTATGCAAGGGTTCGTGGTTCGGTTAATGCAATGGACGCCTTCAAAACTGTTGGTTGTGGGAGCTAGTGTTGCCTGTGTTGCTATGACCGCGGCGACATTTGCTCCGACATTTTTCACGCTTTTGGCTACAACAGGCTTGTTAGGGATAGGTTTAGGTTTGTTGCTGCCAGGTAATTTAGCAGCGATGAGTATAGCGACAGGTACAAAGGCACAAGGAAAGGTCGCTGGCGTGAATGCGGTGAGTCAAGGGTTGGGTTTGGCTGCGGGTCCTGTTTTCTCTTCTGCGCTTCACCAGATAGCACCTACGGTGCCTTATGCTGTGGCAAGTGCCGTGTGTGTAGCGATGCTGATTTTGGCGGTCTATTTTAGGCGTGTTGAAACGAAAAGTATTTAAACGTTTTCATACATTATTCGTGAATTGCAGACAGTGTATTTCATGATTCGATAGTCCATTGTTCGCCGATTGATATGCGTTGTCTTGATGCGCGGATAGTATAGCCTCGACATTTAATTTTACGGCATACACCGCTTTAAACCTATATCGAGACTGATGTTATGACTGAGAAAAATCAAAAAACAACACTTGTTGCTCAAGGTGAGATGCCTGCAGCAAATTCGAAAAAATCTTGGATGGATCAACTGCAACGAAAGCGTGTTCCTGGGCCAAGAACGACAAATCATCATACGCCTGAAAGAACGCTTGGTATGGGAACCCTAGGTGTACATGCTGGTACCTATCAAGATCCTGTTTCAGGCGCGGTAGGCACGCCTGTCTTTCATAGCACAACGTTTTTGTTTCAAGAGAAAACGTATGATGCTTTTTTTGAAGGAGTAACCCGCGACGTCCCTATTTACACACGGTATGGCAACCCAACCCAGTGGAGCGTGCAAGAAAAAGTTGCTGCACTAGAGAATGCAGAAAGCGCCGTTGTTTTTTCATCGGGTATGGCGGCCATTGCTACAACAATTTTTGCTTTAATGAATCGTGGCGGACATATTATTTCGTCCTATGATGTGTATGGAGGCACCTACAATCTTTTGCGGGAAGATTTGCACCAAGCTGGCCGAGAAATTACGTTTGTTGAGTCGACAAAATTAGAGGAAATTGAAGCCGCTATCCAACCGAATACACAAATGTTTTTATTTGAAGGCTTATCAAACCCATTACTCAAAGGGTTACCCCTTAAATCTATTTGTGATCTAGCGAAAAAACACGATATTTTAGTCGTCATTGATAATACATTCTTATCGCCATTGGCATTGAAGCCACTTGATGTAGGTGCTGACATTGTGATCCATAGTGCCACTAAATACTTAAATGGGCACAGTGATATGACTGCAGGCGTCGCGGCGGGTTCGAGAAAATTCATGGATCGAATTTGGGCGCAAATGCTACGTTTTGGCGGACAGTTAGATCCTAACTCATGCTTTCTTTTGGAGCGTGGCATGAAAACATTGGCTGTTCGTATGAAAGCCCATTGTGAGAATGCGAATGCTATTGCGGAAGAGTTGAATAAAAACCCTTATGTTGAAAAAGTGTATCACCCATCCTTAGCCGACTATGATTTTCAGGAACTAAAAGAGTTGTGTGATGGACGTTATGGCGGTGTGATTAGCTTTGAAGTAAAAGGCGGTGATGAAGCGGCGCTACGTTTTCTGGAAAACTTAAAAATCCCACAAGTAGCCACGAGTTTAGGTGGTGTCGAATCATTGGTAAGCATGCCATTCAACACCTCTCATAGTTCATTAACAGATCAACAGCGAGAGCTGGTTGGAATTCGTTCAGGGTTAGTTCGTTTATCAGTGGGTATTGAAGATGCTAGTGACTTATTAGCTGACCTTGAGCAAGCATTATCAGGTGAACAGGCTGCCAATCAAGCATTAGATAAAGCGGTTTAATCACTTAATTGAATAGTCAAATACCTTTGGCTAATGATATAGCCTTACCTAAATATATAGATTAAAGAGACAGTGCGATGAAAAATGGTGTAAATGTAGCGGGCGTGAGCGAACTCATGCACGAAATTCGTGAAGACAATACGCAAGGTGTATTTGCTTATGATGCCGAAGCGCAATGGACTGGTGGTGATACGCTATTGGCGTTTGTCAATGCAGCGCTAATAGGGTCAGTGAAAAGTGCACGAAATTTTCAATGGCGAATTACGCTTAACGATGAAGCGTCCGTTTCAAGTGTATGTGCAAAAGAAATGGTCTTTACTCCAGAAGAACTTGCATTGACGGGCTTAGGCTCTTGCGCGCTCTTAACCATGGTTAAAGGGGCGACAACACAAGGTCGTAATATTCAAAGTCTTAAATTTTCTGTCACTGGTAAACATTACTTAAAAAATGATGATCATCCAGCATTGTTGACAGATTTTGATTATCGCGTTGACTTTGATGCAGAGTCTCCTGAAGATAATCTGTTATTTTCAGAGATTTTGAAAAAACTATCTCATCATAGTCCTAACCATCGAACAATTGTTGAAAGCAATCCTGTCACTGTATCGGGGACTGATTTGGTGATTGATGAGTTAGTTTCAGTGACTGCTGTTGGCGACGCGAAGGAATTATTTGTCGAACTTGATTGGGAGTATGGTTTTCAGCTCATGGTGAAATATCCAGATCGCGTCCGTTATACACGCGTTGATCAACCCAAGCAAGGAGGGGGTATAGATCGAGGAGCCAACCCTCAAGAGATTTTAATGTCAGCATTTGCCGCCTGCCTGACGAGGACCTTTGTCAATCTTGCTGAAGAGCAACAGATAACGCTCAATGGTTTGAAAGTCCGTACTACCGGCCTTGTGGATATGCGCGGCATGTTGGGTATTGACCCTGATGTTCCAAGTAAGCTGCAAGAGATCAATGCAATTTTTGATGTTGATACCCCGGCAGATGATGTGCTGGTGAATCAGATCATTTTGCAATCCATTGAACAATCACCCATCACTCGCTTGTTAATTGAGCCCCAAAGCGTGAATTTACATTTGCACCGACATAGCGCTCAGATTTTAGAGTTTGTCAGTAAAGGCTAATCACTGCTTGCCTGAAGGGGCTAATGGTGAGCTTAAAGAGGTCTTAGGTGTGAATCATGAGAAACAAACAACAACACAGCAGGTTGGCGTGAGCAAAGTACAAGTTATTGGTTTTGGAATTTCAGGACTAGGGGTTGCTTTTGCTGCCGATCGACAGGGTCACCTTGAGGCATTATGTCAACAAGGTCTAGTGTATCTTGATAAGCGTGGTTCGGATCAGTTGGAGAGTTTACGTTTTGATATTCTGTCGAACTCACCAGTAGAAGATTTCATTGCAGGAATTTCAAAGCAAGGTGTGTTTGCTGATATTTTAAATAATGAGAACGGTAGACGCTTATGTGAGTTTGCCCACAAGGAAGTTCCATTAAAGTTGATTTCTGAATTTTTTAATGACACATCATTGCATTTGAGGGAGATATTGAGCACCTATGATGCGTCAAATTTTTATTCTGGCACCCATGTCGCTAGTCTGAAGCTTGAATCAACAGGTGAGGTCACAAGCTTTAATGCGCTAGGGCAGCCGTTGGTTACGTCTGAATATGCGGTGATAGCAACTGGCGCGACTGAAAGAAAAGATGAAAGCTTTAAGCGCTTAGCAATCACTATGGGTGCGCATTTGGAATGCTCTGAAAAAGTGTTGCGTGGTCAATATAATGATCAACTGAGGGCTTTAATAGACTCGGGGCAAAAAATTATCATTTTTGGAGGCTCCCATAGCGCTTTTTCAGTCGTTGAATATTTGCTTCGAAATTTTTCGAACGCGTTAGCTAAACAACAGATAAAAGTGATAACTCGCAGTTCAGTAAAATTACATTATTCTTGTATTCGTGAATTTAATGATTGTTCGCAATTAGGCGAAAAAGGGTTGGTGGATATTGAAACACGCCGTATTAATCGCTACTGCGGTTTGCGCAGTGAAGCGAAAAAAACATACTTATCCGTGATTGATGGTACTGAGCCTCGAGTTGAAATTGCCACCTTTTCAAGCGTTCATTCCATCATGGATAGCATAAGCAAGAAAGGGAGTATTTTTTCTAAAACGGGATTGATAATTCAAGCCACGGGATATCGTGCGGCTCATCCTAAGATACTCAATGCTGATGGCATTGAAGTAGAGTGTGATCAATCTCGAGGATTTTTAACGGTTTCTCAAGATTACCGTGTCCGTGATCAACATAAGAAGCCATTGAAGGCTATATTTGCGATTGGCATGGGTAATTTTGTTGCCCCTGAAGAGTCGTTAATGTCTACAGGTGAAATCCCTGTAGGCGTCAATGTCTATCATAATAATGATGCGATGGTTGTTTTGAAAAACATTATGGATAATATCGAAATAAATGCGCAAACCCTCCTGTCAGAGCAGCCTACCTCATCGCGTGCACGTTCGCAGCCGAAAACTAGGGCTGTGTGATTTCACCAGTCGGGCGTTAATGTTTCAATTTTAATACCCTAAACTTGTTTTCTTTCTTAGACATCATAGGGCTGGATATGGCCTAATAAAATAGACAAGCAAGAGGCTAAGAAAAAGATACCCCACGGAGATTCAACTAATGATTGTTCGTTTGGGTATTGTGTTGTCATGCAGCACCCCCAAAATATGCCTTGCTTATTGTTGTCGGTGTTGGTTGCTGAAAAATAAGTACTTCGAAGAATGACGGCAATTTGTTTTTTAGCCAGTTGTAAATAGTGATCATTTTCCTGTAACTGGTTTAACAATAGTAATGCAAGTGAACTAACGAGCAATGAAGAGGGGTCATGCAATCCATTTGTTTGGTCTAAGTCGTTCAGTGGAATGCGTTGATGGTGCTGTATTGAGTTTGAATGAAACCAACGTGAACTTTCCCAGTATTCACAAGCGTGTTGCGCTTGCTCTAAATATGGGCTGCCCCATAGATAGGCTGCCTTACTCAGTGCTAGCATTGCCCACGCTTGACCACGAGACCAATTGCCAGCGATACCTATGGGTTTTAATTTTCCAGATCGGTAATGCGCTTCTGAGTACCATCGTCCAGTGGTTTGAGAAGATGTTTGTTCAGATAGTGTGTTTATTAAGGTGTCTAGGTGTCGCTGAACAGTTTGAGAAGCCTTTATATCTTGGCTATACATCAGTAATTGCAGTGTTGATGCTAAAGTGTCTATTGACACTTTTTTGTCGGCATTGGGACCACCTCCCATGTCTTTTCCAAGCGGGATAGCCTGAAGTATATTGTCGAACGAATGATGGAGGTGTCTCGATGCTTCTATGCTAATTCTATGTGCTGTTGGATCATTATGCCACTTCGATCCCAAGCTAGCGCCATACCAAAAAATCATAGAACGATTGATTGTGTTAATTGAGAGCTTGTTTTCTAATTTTTTGCATAGTTCTAGGGCGGTAGCGGCATCTTTTTTAGATTTTGTTAGGTATGCTTTTAGCCACCAACACGCAGCCCAGAACCCGCCTAGCCATGATCCACCTGATGAAGTGCGCCATTGGTTTTGTTGACCAATGGAATAAATCGGAAAACTACCATCGCATTGATCGTCAATATCATCTATTCGATGTAATAAAATTTCCAGAGTGAGTTGAAGTTCTTCGTTGGTTAATGGCGTTTGAACTAACTTTTCCATATTGACGAAATTGTTCATAATGATGTGTTACTTGAAACGATAGGTGTTGAAATTGACGGTGAATTTATGCGGATGCTTTTTGTGAATGGATCAACTTTTTTCCCACGGCGCTGATTAAGGATTCATCCGTGCCATCGAGTATTCGGGTGGTGCGGGCGGTTCGGTAAATGCCTGAAAGTGGATGCTTGTCATCTAGTGCATCTGAACCCAGTATCTGTACAGCTGAGTCGGCGGTGAGGCTTAGCGCTTTAGCAGCTGAAAATTTTGCCAGGTTGACCAATGTTTCATTTGCGTTGTTTTGATCGACACTGATGGCTGCTTTCTTTGTGATGAGTTGAGCGCTGAGTATGCGGTGATGAGAATGAAAAATATGCTGTCTCACTAATTGCTTTTCACTGAGTTTCGCCATTTGTCCACGCGACGAGAGAATACGTTCTTGCATGATATTGACACATCGATTCGCGAGGCCAAGCCAATGAGCTGATCGTAATAGCCTGCCAATATGAAGGCGTTGGCCTGCGAGCCACATGCCTTGGCCACGCTCGCCTAAAATAAACGCTTCGGGAATACGTACGTTTTCTAAGGAGATTTCACATTGGCCTTGTTGGCGGCCAAGCACGGAGATTTCACGTTGAATTGAAAAACCTGCAGTATCAGTTGGGATGATTAATTTAGAAAAAGCTTTCGTTGTCGAAACGTCTTTTTCTGTGCGCACCATGACCGTCATAAAGCTGGCACGATGTGCGTTGGAGATAAACCACTTTCCGCCGTTAATAACCCATTCTCCATTTTCTAGCGTTGCATAAGAGCTCATTAGCGCTGGAATAGAGCCACTTTTATTGGGTTCTGTCATGCCAAAGCAAGGCATAGCTTTGCCTTGAACTAATGGTTCTAAGAATTCTTTTTTCACCACTTTGGATCCAAAGGTGTTGAGCATGTGGGCGTCCAATGCCGAGTAGCTACCGAATATGGCTGGGCCGAATTCCGAATAACCTTCGCTTTCAGCAATCGAAACATACTCTGATAATTGAGCAATCTTACCGCCAATAGATAACGGATAGTAAAGCCCTCTAAGGCCTTCTTTTTTGGCTTTTTGGCTCAATTGAGCCATGAGTTGTTTGCTTTCGATACCTGATGAGGATAACAGTGGTTCATTAGGTAGAATATGTGTTTTGACAAAACACTCTATTTGTTTTCTGACGTTGCTCACAGGAGTATCAGTGGCAATGAAGTGTGGCGCTAATGACATACTTGATCTCCAACAGCTTTTCTAAGCGGTTCTTTACGGTGAAGGCGTGAGGCTTTTTCCGTGAGTTGTTTTTTGTCTATTTTGCCTGCGGGGTTCAGTGGGAGTTGTTTGTAAAATTGTAGGTATTCGGGAAGTTTGTTTACTTCAAGTCCTTGTTCACGCAGGAAATCCGTAAGTTCAGTCAAGCTAAAGTGTTTGGATTGGTCGCACAAAGTAACGCAAATACACACTCGATGACCTAAATCATCATCGGGGACTGGCACACAAGCGGCGCTGACGATGTTGGGATGCGCAGTGGCAAGATTTTCTATTTGTGTTGGACTGATATTGGCGCCTCCACGAATAATGACATCTTTTTTACGACCCGATAGTACGAGATATCCCTCTTTGTCGATATAGCCCAAATCTCCAGTATAAACCCAGCCTTCCATATCTCGATATTGATTATCCATGTCTGGGGCGTTGACATACTGCATTGGGCTTAATGGGCCTCTGGCTACGATTTCTCCCATTGAGCCTTGCGGTACGACTATACCATTTTCATCAATAATTCGGATGTCACAAATACTTGGGTTTGGCTTGCCTACGCTTTTGATAATGGCATCTAGGCTTTCATCCAGTAAGTTGTGGCAATTGACGCCATCAGCTGAGCCATATAGATTGATAAAGTTACATCCAAATTTATCAATACAGCGTTTAATCGTGGTTTCATCGATGATAGAACCGCCACTAATGAGTGCTTTGAGGCTCGATTTATCAATGTGTTGTAGTGCAGGCTCTGCTGCAATTCTTTGCATCATGGTGGGAACGCCAAGGATGTAACTTGGGCGTAATTGTTCGATAGCTTTTATGGCGTTTGATACGTCAAATTTTGGTAGCAGTACGATAGAGCCTCCTAGCCAGGACAAAATACCAAATGTTGCTGTTGAGCCAAACGAGGAGCCCATTGGTACTAAATACAGCCCTCTGAAGGTGTCACCTTTTGCATCGATTCTTTGTAAGAAACGGCCTCTGCCGCCGACGAGGGCATTGTGTGAGTATGCAACGAGTTTCGGCTCAGACTCTGTGCCCGAAGACACTAATAAGCGTACTGGCCAATCGGCACACACAGTGGGAAGTTGAGAGTTTTCGATTGGTTTTTCGTCAAATAGATCGTCAAGGTTAAGCCAGCCTTCTGGCTTGTGACCGTTCATCACCAGAGATCTCAACGAGAGCAGTTTTGGGCGTAGTGATTGGATAATTTCACCCATGTTTAAATCACCTTGTTGTGGTTCGACAATCACAACTCTAGCGGAACATCGCTTAATGAGTAATTCAATATCTAAGCGACCACGGCCGGGAGGAAATGGCGCAACAATGGCACCTAATGCTGCTACAGCTAGATCAATAGCACAGCATCGCCACGTATTTTTTAATTGATAGGCGACAACATCGCCATCAACAATACCCATTTTCTGTAAGCTATTTGCGAGTCTATTGGCTTTGTCTAATAGCTCGCCGTAAGTCACGGTCTTATCAAGTGCCAGTATCGCCGGCTTACTTGGGTGTGCTTTGGCATGGTTGCGAAATAACGAATAGACAGATTGATTGGGGTAAGTGCCATCTTGTACCCATTGTTGACGGAGCTCACGAGGCAGTAGGTCGATAATACCAGCATTGTTCATAGCGAAAACCTCCAAGGGTTATTAACTTGTGTATAGGACTGGGTTTGTAAATGTGATTGAATTTTTGGATCTGTTAGCAATTCAGTGAGGTCTTCAACTGGAATGGCACATGGAATACCTAGGTTGGTTATTTTTTCAATCCAGTAATTAGCCGGTTGGAGCAGGAATATTGCTTGTAATTTTTCACAGAGTTCTTCCAGCGACAACTGTTGTGAGGCCGCTGTGAGAGCAGGGTCAATGTGTGAAAGGAGTTGCGCTGATTGCCGTTCGTTTTGGCACTCAAATGTTATACAACGCGTTTTGCTTGCAAATACTCCCTGTAAATGGGTATGTGAATTCGCAGAGTTCAACAAGAGTAAATTCGATGCATCGAGTAATGATGTGTCGACGCGCAGAGAGGTGTGATGTATTTTTCTATGTAATAAGGCGGCTACGATAGCTTGTGATGAAATGACGCCACCCAATACATCAAGAATTGTAAATAAAGAGCCACCTGCACTCTTGGACGTTTGGCTAATGACATGAGCAACGCCAGAATAGGCCTGCGCCATAAAATCCGTACCTGGAATAGAAAGATCATTTGCTTTGGTTCCCCAACCACCAGCATACGCATAGATTAATGCGGGGTTTTGTGTGATTAAATTATCATGATCAAGGTTTAATTCTGCCGCTTTATTGGGTGCCCAATTGTGAAGAAAGACATCTGCATGAGATGCCATTTCTTGAATTTTTTGTTGCCCCGTTGATGATTTGATATCAATTTCATGGATGTCTTTATTATTATTTAACGCATCAAACCTTGCTGAACAACCGTCAGCCATCGGAGGCATTCCTCGTAAGGTATCACCACCTAAAGGTTCTATGCGAGTGACACTGGCGCCTAGAAGGCGGAGTATGTTGCCCGCCAAAGGGCCCTGAATTCGGCGGCAAGACTCAATCACTGTGATGCCTTTAAGGGGCTGATTTTCTATTGTTTTTGTTGAACAATTGTCATTTACTTGATGAGGGTGTGTTGTTGAAAGAAGGCTGCTTGAACACAGGGATGGTTGACTGAACTGCCAAGGGCCTTGCTGAATTCCAAGTGCTCTATCAGATTGGTTTTCTTCATCAGTTCTGATACGGCAAACTGAAACATTTGTTGCTTGTCCAATGTTTTCAATGTCTTTAAATGTGTACTCAGAAATGCGTTCAATTAATGCATTTGGAATGGGCGCGATAGCTTTAGCATATCGCAAGACAAAGGCTTGCCAACCTTGGGATATAGCTTTTGAATCAGCCTTCATCGCTTGCCAAAAATTTTTCCATGGCTTGGGACTTAACGTTTCAATTTCAAAGGCTATTCCATCAGCGGAAATGAAAGGCAAGCAACGGATGTTAGCGTTTTGACGCGGTAATATATTTTCGGGTTCTTCTGGTGCGGTTGCGCCAGCTAAGTACTGTCCCACTGTAAGCAATGCCGAGGCGGCCATTGACGTCGAACTTGTGGTCATTGCTTGACCATGCAGTTGTGCAAGCGCAGCCGCGATAGCGCCCTGTAGAGTCAGGCAAGCGGTAATAGTGCTGACATAGTCTATGCCAAGAGGCATTAATTCACCGCAAAACCTTCCATGTATGGACATGATGCCTGTTGCGGCTTGAATGATATTTTCAGATGCTGGGAGGTTGGTGTTATCATGCCAGCCACTGACATGGCATGTAATGGGGGTTATTCCTGGCCCGGTAAATTCAAGAGTCATTCCTGAAGAAGGAAATGAAGCCTTGTTTTCCAATGCGTTCTTCGGGCTTTGCTCTGCCAACGGATGGTAATCAATTCCTAGTTTTTGAGCCTGATAAGCCAACGACCTAGTGGTTTGTGATAAACCTTCATCTGTATGTGCGAGTTCATGAAAAGAAAACCCTGTTAATAGATGCGTTGACTTTTTGGCAGCTATTATGGGTTCGGCAATACTATTGTTCATCATAATTCCATTGGCAATGTTTTGTGAGACAGTCGTTGTATAATTTTTTAAGTAGGCTTGGTGGGCTTAGCCTCCTGCGACAGCGGGCAATATTGTGATCTGGTCGCCGTTATTCAGCGGGGTAGTCAAGTTATCAGCGAAACGAATGTCATCCCCATTGACATAAATATTAATGAATTGGTGGACTTCATCTTTCTCTGCATTTATTAAGCGGTCTTTGATGCCTGTGTATTGCGTATCAATATTGTTGATAGCATCGAGAATGTTTAGACCGTTGGTTTGAATAGATTTTTGATCTTGTGTTAATGGTCTTAAAATTGTCGGGATACTGATTGTGACTTGCATGCTGGTTCTCCAGTCGTAGTAATGTTAGGTAGTCAAATAGCGCGTTAATAGTTTTCAACAACGCTAACGGTTTCTTCTGTTATTTTATTTTCAATAATGCGAAAACTTCGGATGGCATCACCATGGTCTTTATTGGTTGGAATAATGACAAAATGTGCAAAAGGTTCATTTGCATAAAGTATGTCGGTTTTACTTGGGTAAGCGATAGAAGCGGTATGTGAGTGATATATGACAATGGGTTCTTCGTCGTTTTCATCCATTTCACGCCACACGTTGAAATGCTGTTTTGAGTCGTATTCGAAATAGGTTTCCGATGCCGCTGCATTGCGCATTTCTATGCAGCGTTCAGCTCTATCTGAGTTAGATTTTCCTGCGAGAACACCACAACATTCTAATGGGTGTTCGCGTTGTGCATGTTGTGTCATTTGCTGCACTAGATCTGCTTTAATGGTTAACATGTGAAAGAATATTCTGGCTAGTAACGGGGTAGAGACGGCTCAATTTCATTGATCCAAGCGAGGATGCCTCCGTCTAAATTTTTAATATTTGTAAAGCCTTGCTCTTGCATTTTGAGTAGCGCATCGCGTGAGCGTCCGCCCATTTTGCAATGTACGACAATAGGTTTATCTTTCGATAAAGAGCTAGGTATTTGCCCAGAAAGAATTTGCCCTTTTGGGATGTGTATCGCACCATCAATACTGGCAATATTTCGTTCAGAACTTTCTCGCACATCAATCAAGGTGAGGTCTGTACCTTGGTCACGAAGCAACTTCAATTCGTTGACTGAAATTGATGGTACGTGTGTTTCTTCGCGTGAAGATGAAGGCCTGTTTAGGCCACAAAAGGTGGCATAATCGGTTAATTCGGTAATAGGCTTTCTGTTAGGGGCAGGTTGTAGGTTAATGAATTGGTAGTTCATTTCTAAAGCATCGTAAACTACGAGCCTTCGCAGTAAGCTATTGCCTACACCTGTAATTAATTTGATGGCTTCGGTCGCCATAATAGAGGCGATTGAAGCGCATAACACACCAAAAATTCCGCCTTCTGAACATGAGGGAGCATGCTCTGGTGGTGGCGGAGCTGGATATAAGTCACGATAATTAATTCCTTGATTATTAGGGGCTTGTTCCCAAAAAACGGATGCTTGTCCCTCAAAGCGAAAAATAGAGCCCCAGACATAAGGTTTGCCTGAAAGTACGCAAGCATCATTGACCAAATATCTCGTCGCGAAGTTGTCGGTGCCATCAATGACAAGGTCATAATCTTTGATGATTTCTAGAGCGTTGTGATTCTCCAAGCGTTCAGGGTGAATAATCACTGAAATATAAGGATTAATTTCATGGATAGATTCAGCTGCACTACTCGCTTTAGGCTTGCCAATGTCTGACACACCATGGATGATTTGGCGTTGCAAATTAGACTCTTCAACAATGTCGAACTCTAAAATGCCGATAGTACCGATGCCCGCAGCGGCCAAATACATGAGTGTGGGAGAGCCTAAGCCGCCAGCACCTACAACCAATACCTTGCTTGATTTTAAACGCTGCTGTCCAGTCAAGCCGACTTCAGGTATTAGCAAGTGTCTGCTGTAACGTGCAATTTCAGTATTATTGAGTTCGGATTTAGCATCCACTAAAGGCGGTAATTGCATAATTTTTCCTGTACATGGGTAATAAGAAATATTCTTTCAGTCATGTCTACATCAGTTTTTTGAATATAGGGACTTTTTTGACGCTACGGATCGTAACGGGTGACTTGGGTATTCCGCTATCGAATCATGAGCAGAGCAAGGACAGATTGTGAACATCTACACGCACCAGAGCCTGAATGAGCGTTACCTAGTGAGTATTGTGTTCTGGATATGATGTATTTCGTGCGTGATCTGATATTGGGTGCATGAAAATTTGTTTAGATTCCTTTCCAACATTTATAAATAACACTTGGTAGTCTGCAGTGAAAACAAAATACCCTCAATTACAAAAATTTTTCCCAATTAAAACATCCTTATCAATCTTATTGTTCACGTCAAGTGTGTCTGTGTACGCTGTCGAAGAAAAAACAGTCACTGGCGAGAGCTCTATTACTCCATTGCCGTCGATTACTGTTGATGCACGTTTATGGGATGAAGAGACAAATGATGTGCCTGGTAGTGTTGAGTTAATAGATGATTCACTATTAAGTCGTAATCATACGAACTCTGTTGATGTGATTGCTAATCGTGCTTCAAATGTTGTGATTGAAGAATCTTCGGCTCAGACACGAGTAGTCATTCGAGGAAATGCAGGCATTGACTTAGGTTTGCAAGACCCTGTGGGTTATTTTGTGAATGATATTGCGTTACCTCTCGGCGGTAATCAATTACCTGACATATCAAATTTTAATCAAATACAAGTGTTGAAAGGCCCCCAAGGCTCTACGTATGGCAGAAATACCGAAACAGGGGCGATTAAATTAGCGACACGAGACATCGACTGGAATTTATCTCGTTGGCTCAGTGCTTCCACGGGTGCTGTTGATGGTGCAGATGGTTGGACGCCGACAAACCGGTTCGCTATCGGTGCATCCAATACCTTAATACCTGATGTATTAGCCGGTTCTTTAGGCGTGAACATTGAGAAAACGACAGGGCCTTATTTTAACCGATTGAGTGGTAGTGATGAAGGTGGAGAGATTGAGCGCTGGAGTTTGCAGTCAGGGCTTCATTACATGTATAACGATCACACCGATATTCAATTGAAAAGTATTGTTGAGCAAAATGATAAGCAGCGTACTCGTTTTCGTTTCCAAAACGGACCTGCGGCTACGGATCGATTTATCACTAATTCTAATACAGAAGGGTTTGATGATGAAAAAACGGCCGTTCATTCATTGAAAATTACCCATGAATTTGCCAATTACGAACTGACGTCTATTACAGGTATCAGCGATTATGAGCGCGATTTTATGATAGACCTTGACGCAACACCGGCACCCTTACCAGCGACACAATTTTCTTTAAACGATAATGCATTGTCGCAAGAGTTACGACTATCAAATTTGGATAAAGACAGCGCGTTGAGATGGTTGTTAGGGCTTTATGCCTATGATCAAAGCACCGATATAGACTTTTCTATCTCTCCCTTTTTTGTAACGACACAGAGAACGACCCGTATAAATCAAACAGGTATTGCGGGTTTTGGTCAAGTTGAATATCAACTCTCTCCGAAATTGGATGTGGGTGTAGGCTTGCGTGTTGAGCGAACTGAGCAAGAAGGGCAGCAGTCAATTCAATCTATGCGTTTCAATGGGCAATACGTGGCTGATATTGACGAAACAGAAGTGTTGCCGAAACTGACATTAGCATATGCGGTTTCGGACGTGAAGAGGATCTATTTTTCAGCGGCGAAAGGGTACTTGCCGGGTGGTTATAACTACAATAGTGCAGGCAGTTTTGAAACGTTTACCTATGCCCCAGAATACAGTACAAATTATGAAATTGGGCTCAAGAGTTCTTTTCTGAATGATCGTATTAAAAGTAATGTCGCGGCATTTTATACTCAAGTTGAAGATAAACAAGTTGTTGATGTTGTGCCAGGAGGTTTGCAGCGTATTTCCAACGCGGCAGAGGCTGAAGTGAAAGGCGTTGAATGGTCTTTGGATGCGTCTATTGGTCATGGATTCTCAGTGTTTTCGACGCTGGGGTGGCAAGACGCTGAAGCGACTTCTTATCAAGCATCTGTGTTTAATAATGGTCAGTTGAGAACAGTTGACCTATCGGGTAACCAGTTAACATTGGCGTCTGATTACACCTACTCATTGGGCTTAGCGTATGGGCAAAGCAAGCCGCAAGGTTTCTTGGGAAATGTCACTATTCGAGGCGCAAGCGAATATTACTTTGATAGTCAAAATACACTTCAACAACCGTCTTATACGCTTGTTGATGCTGAAGTCGGTTACCAATTTAAAACGGTGAAGTTATCATTTTGGGCGAAAAATCTCTTTGATGAGGCCACGATTAGTCGCGCTGTCAATACACCCAATGGTGTTGTTGTCGAAGATTCCAATCCGCGAGTGTTGGGTTTGCAGTTAACAAGTACTTGGTAAATGATCAATGAATAATCAATCGGTATGTAACCTTTGGTCAGAGATGTATCCTGCTAATAAGAGCCTTGATGATGAAACTGTTGGAATGACGCCTCAAGCATTGTTTGATACGGTGCTGGGTCCAATTCGCTGGAATCTGATTGTATTAGGTTTTGAGTTGTCAATATTTGACGCGTTGGATTCAGCTAAAACAGCAAAGCAACTCGCTGATGAACTTAGTTTGCATCACGAAAAAACCATGGTATTGCTAGATGCGTTATGTAGTTTGGATATTGTTACCAAGCAGCAGCAACAGTATGTTTTGCAACCCAATATTGCGCCTTACCTTCAGTCGAGCAGTGATCAATGCATGCGAATTATGTTACTGCATCTGTCCAAATCCAAACATGCGAGCATCGACATGATGATGCGTGTAATGCGAACAGGTGAAGCCAACCACCTTTCAGCAAATTTCTCAAAAGAAGACTTTTGGGATAAAGCCATGCCCAATTTGCAGTCGTTTCACCGCAGCTTAAGTAACGAGGTGGCTCTCACTATTTTGCAAGGTTTGCCTATTTGGAAAGATGCAAAAAAAATACTGGATTTTGGCGCAGGGTCTGATTGTTTAGCGACAACGATTGTTGAACGATTTCCTTCTATTCTGCCGACAGTTTTCGACCTTCCTTCTTGTGCTGCAAAAATAACGTCGCTTATGTCGGAAGACATGCAAGAAAAAATAACGGTACTCGGCGGCAATTACAACCATGATGCATTTGGTGAAAACTATGATGTGATTTGGTGTTCGATGGCGTTGTATTATGCTCACGATCTATCAGAGCTGTTGTATAGGGCAAAAAATTCTTTAACGAAGAATGGGGTTTTTGTCAGCTTTCATGAAGGGTTAACGAATGACAGAACCAAGCCTGAAACCCACGTAGTAGGTCGATTTTTGCCTGCCTTAAATGGCAGTGATGTGTCATTTAGCCAAGGGCAAATAGCCAATACTCTTCGACTGGTTGGGTTTAGCCGAGTAGACAGTCAAACCATCGAAACAGCTTATGGCCCCATGGAGCTTGATATTGCTTATCGTTAAATTTGAAACTATTAACTGGGTGCAGCTAATGGTCGTTAGATTTTCTCCACTGACTTGGAGAGACTCCGTAAATACGGCGAAAAGCTTTAGCAAAGTGGCTTGGGTTGCTGTAACCAACGGAGTAGCATGCTTCAGTCACGCTTGCACCATCTAGCAGCATTTTGGCAGAATAATTTAACCGAATATCTTCAAGATATTTTTGGATAGTATTGCCCATCAGTTGTCGGAATCCAATTTTGAGTTTTTTTTCGTTTAATCCAATATTCTGCGCAATTAACTCAATTGTCCAACGCTCAGAGTATCTGTCTTGAAGCAACTTGGCTGCAGCTTCTATTAGTGCGATGTCTTTCTTGCTTGAATACGTGAGTGAATGGGGCCTGCTTTTTGATGAAATTATCAATGATAAGGCTTCTAATGCTTTTGCATTTAGAAATACTTTTCTAGCTAAACCCGTCATTTCACAATTAAAAATGCTTTGCGCTAAATGATTAAATTGAGCTGTCGCAGGGTGAGTTGCTATGTGAACATCATTCACACCAAATTGATTATCAAAGCAATTCATGATGTTGGATATGGGCAATAAGTTTAATTTATCGATTAAGCCAACTTCAAACCGGATATCTACGCATTTTATTCGACTGCCTTCACATAATCGGTGTTCACCAGAAGCCTCTCTCGGTGAATAAAATATTGCAACAGTACTTGGCGTGACTTCCATGGGTTTTCCATTGTCGACTTTCATATAGCCATACCCATCAATAAAAACGGTAATGCTGAAAACAGGTGGGCCTGTGACTTTTACAGCTTGAGGGGTAGCGTTAATGAAGTCTGTGCAGTTTACTCGAATGTTGTCGGTAACTTCTTCCCAAGAGCAAAACCTCAAAATATCAGGTAAAGGAGCTTTATGGTTGAAAGGTGAATCGTAGTCGATTTTATATGTTTGATTCATCGGACGGTATGGCTTGAGAATACGTCCAAATGCTATCCTAAATGATAATCATTATCAATAAAGAACCAATAATGCCAGTTTTAGCACTGATCGTGTTAGTGATGTCTAATGAAAATGTTCAAAATTCGCTGACTAATTTAATGAATTGAAATAAAAAGCGAGATTTAAATGCGTTACAACCCTATAGTACTCTTTTCAATTGGCTTTAGTTTATGTTTTAGTCATTCACACTATGCTCAAACAAAAGAAGATACTTTTACTCTAGATACGTTAACTGTTGTTGGTAAAAGACCTCAGCGATTAGATGAAGTTGATGCGGCTATTACGACCATAACGGCTGAACAGTTGTCGAACTCCGGTATTACCAAAGTGGATGAACTTGAAAAAGTATTTTCGGGTTTAGTGATTAAAAGCCGAGGAAACCGAGCATATTCGAACTTCAGTATTCGAGGTGTCACCTCGCCAGATTTTTATAACCCATCAGTCCAAATTTACATTGATGGAGTACCGCAAGATGCGGCTAATTTTACTCAAGATTTAGTTAATGTTCAGCGTATTGAGCTGCTCCGTGGACCTCAAGGAACACTTTATGGTCGTAATGCACATGCGGGTGTAATTAATATAGTGACTAATAACTTAGCTGAAGATTCGAAAAATAGCGCTCAATTAGCTTTAGCGAATAATGAGCAACGTGCGAGATTAAAATTGAAAACTGCTTTAATTGAAGATGTTGTTCTTGCAGAGCTAAACGTCGGAAAAAATGAATATAAAGGGGATATTGATGATATAGGAAGTGGAGAAAAAAACATAAATACATCCGACTCTGAATACGTAAATTTAGCCTTGCGTTATACGCCTTCCTCTATTCCTCTAGACCTTCAATTTGTTGTGCAGCATGCGGGCTTTGAAAGTATGGAAGAACTTTACTTGAGAGATTCTTTGGTTGAAGATCGAGTGATTGATTCTTCTATTACAGGGACGGATAACCAACCATTTTTAAATCGGGAAACGAATAGTTATTCTTTAAATGTTAATTATGATTTTGATAGCTATATGCTAACAAGTGTGACGGGGTATCAAGATAGAACTTTGGACAGAACAATTTTTAGAAGTAACTTCCCTGAAACACAACAAACATTTTCTCAAGAGCTTCGTTTGGCTTTTGAGGGGGTTAACAGTAATGGCACAATTGGTGGTTTTTTTCAGGACTCGTCTTTTACTCGAAGAGACCCTGGTTTTACAGACTTTTTTGGTGCGTCTTTGAATGCAGTTGATACGAAGTCATACGCTTTGTTTGGTGAATTGACGTATGCATTGAGTAAGAGTATTGATATTACAGGCGGCGGCAGGTGGTCTAGAGATGAGGCAAGTATTGATTATTCACGATCAACTCCGAATGCTTTATCGTTTGTGTCAGAAGAGTCTTTTTCAGATTTTTCCCCCAAATTAGCACTTGGATGGCAATTGAACGAAAAACAAAGAACCTATATGTCGGTCACCAGAGGGTTTAAACCAGGTGGTTTTAACCATGCAGTCACTAATAACCAAGACGGCGTCGCGTTTGACTCTGAAACCTCGACCAACATTGAGTTAGGCTGGCGTGGTTCCATGCTAAATGAGCTGCTTGTGTTGAAATCGGCTTTTTATTTTATAGATTCAAAGAGAAAGCAGATTTACATTGGGCCACTTGGGGCTCAAGTTCTGCGTAATATTGGAGATGCTAAAAGCAGAGGAGTTGAGTTAGATGTGACTTTGCTGCCAGCAAAGAACTTTTCTATCAATGCTGGAGTGACATATGGTAATTCTGAGTTTGTGAATGCCACTGACCCTATTACCGGTGAGAACTATGATGGAAATAGTTTACCCTATGCACCAGATTCTACTGCTCAGGTATCTGCTAGTTACATAATTGATCAGAATATTTTGTCCGGTCAACTCACTCTTAATGGGAGTGCACGTTATGTTTCTGATAGTTTTTTTAATGAAAGTAACTCGTTAAAACAAGAGAGTTATTCATTATTTGATGCGTCATTTGACCTTAATTATGCAAGTGGTGTCAAACTCAGTATATATGGAAAAAACCTAACCGATGAAGTGGTTCGAACATCAAGTTTTACATTTCAAGATGGGGCAAGAAGTACGATAAACGAAGCGCGATTAGTCGGGATTCAGGCAAGTGTTGACTTTTAGTATGATTGAAATAGCGAATGTCCCGCGTATTGATTCGAAGAGATTATTGCCTGTTATTGCAGGGGTTTATACAAGCCAAAGCGTTTTCAGTGCTGTTATTTTTATGGCTTTGCCATCAATATTACGTGATTCGGATACGGATTTAGATAGTATTGGGTTGTTGTATTTACTGATGCTTCCTTGGGCTTTAAAGGTTTTTTGGTCTCCAATGGTTGAGCGTTACCGTTTGAATGTTCATGCACAATCTCGGTCAAGAAAAATGATTTTGATTGGGCAGGCCTTATTGGTGTTTTGTTTGTTTGTCTCTATTTATATAGACCCATCTGAATCTTTCATGGTTCTTGTTTATTTTTTAGCGATTGCGACAGTCATAGCAGCGACTGTTGATATTGTCTGTGATGGCTTTGCCATTGAACAGCTTAAGTCAACACATCGCAGTTGGGGAAATGTGATGCAAGTAGGTGGTGGCTATGTCGGTATGATGATGGGCGCTGGCTTATTTTTGGTTATCTTGGATAGCTATAGTTGGAAAATTGCCATGATGTTTATTGTCATTATGGTTGTTTTATTGACTATGCCCGCCATGCTGATTCAAGAACCAAAACGTATTTCAACGAAAAAAAACTTGGATGCATTGTTGAGACCTGCATTGCTCAATGCCTTAAAAAGACCCCAAATATTATGGAGTATATTGATTGTCATTTTGTTTCAATTTGGACTGAGAATAATACTGAGTACCCTGCCTCCATTTTTAGTTGATCAAGCGTTTAGTTTGACATTGATAGGTCTTGTTTCGGGTCTGATGGGAACGGTTGTCAGTCTTGTTGGTGTTATTTTGGCTGGAATGCTGATTAACGCCTTTGGCGTGAAGAATGTTCTGACAAAACTAATAGTTGCGCAACTGCTAATATATGTGTGTTTCTTTTTAGTGTCGCTTTCTTCGAATATCTCGGAAACATTACTCATAGTTTTGTTGGTTTCTAATTCTCTGGTGATTGGTGCATCTTTTGTCGCGCTGTATACCGCAATGATGAATTGGTCGTCGTTATCGCAAGCAGGAGTTGATTTTAGTCTATTCCAATCTATCGATGCGACATTGCTTGTGTTGCTAGGTTTTGTTTCAAATTTGGTTTCCCATCATTTTGGATATACAGCTACTTTTGCTAGCGCCACTTTTGTTGTTTTTGTGGCTGGGATTTTCATTCCTAAATTATTAAGTCGAACGGGTGATAGCCGAACAGCTAATGCATCTTCAATATGAAAATAGATACTAGAATTCAAAGAACAGGTCATGCCTTAATTGTTGGTGCTGGAATTGCTGGCCTCACTGCTGCATGGTGGCTCAAACGTGCCGGGTGGCAAGTCACTATTTTGGAGAAAAGACCGAATGTTAGCGCTAATGGGTATTTACTAAGTTTATCGGGCCCTGGTTATTCAGTGGCTAGAAAAATGAATATTTTGGGTGATTTGAAGCAACTGCATAAAGCAATTGATGAAAATTATTACTTCGATCACAACGGTAAAGAAATTTTAAAGTTTAATTACCTGAAAATCTCGAAAAGGATCGATTGGGTTACTTTGACTAGAGCCGAGTTAGCAAAGGTAATATATGAAAAAGTTCTCCAGAAGATTCAAATAAAGTTTTCAACAACGTTGCTGAGCTATCAAGAAAAAAATGACAAAGTCATTGCTCGATTGAGCGATGGGTCTGAATTAACAGCAGATGTGCTAATTGGTGCTGATGGGGCTCGTTCGGCATTGAGGAAACAACTATTTCATGAAGATGAAATAACTATCGAAAACTTAGGTTATCGAGTGGCTGCTTTTAATGTGCGCAGTAAAGAAGACTTTAAAAATAATTTTATGTCTTATTCAGAACCAAGCCGTTTAGCTCAATTTTTCACGTTTTCTAAAACGCACCTTACTGCTTTATACATTTGGAAAGATGAGGCGAAGGGCCAGGTGACCACAACAGAAGATCAAGTCACCATTCTGAGCAATGAATTTCAAGAATCTCATCCTTTTGCAAAAAAATGGATTGATGACGTAGGTAGTGAGCAATCTTTGTATTTTGACGAGATGGCAATGGTGTGTATGAATAAGTGGTCAAAAGGTCGAGTTGTTTTACTGGGTGATGCGGCGCATTGTTTAACATTGCTTTCTGGGCAGGGGGCAGGGATTGCGATGACTTCAGCGTATTTGCTTTCACGTAGCCTGATTGAAAATGATGTGATGAGAGCGCTTGATGTTCATGAGTCTTTAATGCGGCCTTCTGTCACGCGCTTACAAGAAAGAAGTAGAAAAATGGCATTATGGTTTATTCCAAAAACAAAAATTGGTTTTGATCTGCGAAACATCATCATGAAACGGGTGCCTGAAAAACTATTGCTATGGTACTTCTTTAAATCCGTCAAGTCCGACATCTTAGCTGCGAAAGTTGACCTCTAGCCTTTCGGTAATGGCTAGATGGTGGTTTTTTATTGACAGGACCTTAATTCAACGGTTGGGAATATCGGTTGTTCAAACGGAGGTAGAGCAGCGCCTTGGGAAGGATTTTAAAAAATTGGTTGTTGGTGTCTTGTCATCATCACGTTATTTTATATAGGGAAATAGTGTTTATAAGGTTGACGCTTCCCTTTCTTTAAATGATAATAATTCTCATTACTATTAAAGAGTTTTATAAATAGTTCAAATGCCAATTAAAGAGAGATTCGATGAGCTGTCATCGCAAATTAGAAATGGAGAAATGCCTGACAAACCTTCGGTGGTTTATCAGTTTATTCACTTTGGTCATCAGTGGGCACTTAGTCAGCCGGAGGTAAGTGATAAACGTGTTATCTATGAGCGCATGTTCCATACGTTGCTTGACACGATTTGTGATCCCTTAATTGAGAGCCACTGGCGACATACGTGCTTAGATAATATCCATCAACCGTTGAATAACATTCATAAGCTAGCAAGAACATGTTGTGAATGTCGGCACGCACATGAACTTCACCATGAAGTATCAGTGACGAGCCAGTATTTTCTGTAACCCTCGTTTACAACCTATTTTTTTTAAAACCTATCATGCAAACATATAGAACAGAGCGCGACAGCATGGGAGAGCTTAATGTTCCCGCTGATGCATTATATGGCGCACAAACTCAGCGAGCAGTTAACAATTTTACCGTCAGTGGTAATCGCCTTCCTAAAGCGTTTATTTTGAGTTTATTGCGTATTAAAGCCGCAGCAGCAAAGGCTAACGCGAGCCTTGAATGTGTATCAAAACCAATCAGTGAAGCGATTGTCAGTGTCTGTGAAGAGCTTTTCGGTGATGAAGATGTAATGCAGCATTTTCCTGTTGATGTGTTTCAAACGGGGTCAGGTACAAGCAGCAATATGAATGTCAATGAAGTGATTGCGACATTGGCTAGTCAAAGAATGGGCGCCGCCATTAACCCAAATGATCATGTGAATTTTGGGCAAAGCAGTAATGATGTTATTCCAACGGCTATTCATGTGAGTGCAGCGCTTGAGTTGGAAAATAAACTGTTGCCAGCACTAGAGCACATGGCGACAACGATTGAAAAAAAAGCAGCCGATATTGGAGTGTACTGCAAGACGGGGCGCACACATTTAATGGATGCGATGCCCGTGACCCTAGACCAACCGCTGTTAGGCTGGTCCGCGCAAATACGTAGCAATATTCATCACCTCCGTGCATTGCAACCCAGTTTACATTCGCTAGCGCAAGGAGGCACTGCTGTCGGCACAGGTATTAACGCTCACGGTGACTTTTCCCATGAGTTTTGTCAATTTCTCAGTGAATCAACGCACATTTCATTTACGCCTGCAACTAACTACTTTGCTTTAATTAGCTCGCAAGATACCGCTGTCGCTTTATCGGGGCAATTAAAAGCAACGGCGGTTTCAGTGATGAAAATTGCCAATGATTTACGTTGGATGAACTCTGGACCTTTGGCAGGCTTAGGTGAAATTTCATTACAAGCTTTGCAGCCAGGCTCTTCAATTATGCCAGGCAAAGTGAATCCTGTTATTCCGGAATCTGCTGCGATGGTCGCCGCGCAGGTGATGGGCAATGATGCGGCAATCACCATTGGTGGACAATCGGGTAATTTTGAATTGAATGTGATGCTTCCCATGATTGCGAGCAACCTACTCAATAGCATTACATTACTCAGCAATGTTGCGCTGCTTCTCTCTGATAAAGCAATCGCTACCTTTGAGGTCAATGAGGTCAAACTAGATGAAGCATTGCATAAAAATCCTATTTTAGTGACGGCTTTAAACCCGATTATTGGTTATGAGAAAGCGGCTGCAATAGCCAAACAAGCCTATAAAGAAAATAGACCTGTACTGGATGTGGCGGCTGAGAATACAACGATTGACATGGCGGAACTCCGGCAATTGCTGGATCCAAAAAAACTGACACAAGGTGGTTTATAAATGAACAAAACCAAGAGATTCTAATCATGGGAAAGTGGAAACAATTAATTGTTGCGGGTAATCAACTGTTTGAAGAGCGACGTTTTGACGAAGCATTGGACTATTACCAGCAAGCGAAAGAACGTGCACATACGCTTTTTAATATATGGCCAGATGAAAACGCGGCGACAGCTTCACTCGTGGTGAGTTACCACAATATAGCGGATTTGCACTCGGAGAATGGCCATCGTCATTTAGCCTATTCAGCGTTACAAGATATTCATGATTTTTTGTCGAACCAATTCAAAGTGTGTCAAAAAAACGAATCTCGGCGAATGGCAATTTTACAGGGTATTAGCAAAGCAGATGTGGAATTGATACGTTTTTTAAGCGCACATAAGGCATATCAAGCAAGTCATGTCCGGCCGACGTTAAGGCTGAATTAAAACTATATTTAACGAATGAAACAATGAGGAAATCAATGAAGAATACGTGTCAGTTTCAAGTGCTGTTGAGTCTGTTTATGTTATTAATCAGTGCAACGGCATTGGCTCATCCAGGGCATGATCACGCCGACTGGTTTAGCGATGGAATTCACTTGTTGCACTATGGAACAGTAGTCTTGATCGTGGTGGCCATTGTCTTTATTGGCATATTAAAGACTAAACGAACGTCAAAAAAAACAACGCAAAAATAGAACAGGTATAGATGATGAAACACACAATATTTCAGACATTAGATCATATTTTCCATTTCGATACGGCGAGTGCGCATTGTGATATTCCTTGTAAAATTTATGATCCAGCCGTTGCGCAAATTGCGGCATTGAGTGTGATCCGTTTTATTGATCTTATTCAGGAAATTGGAAATAAAGATGCGCCATCGCTTGCTGATCAAGCACAGATCGGTCGTTTAGTCAGAGAGAAAGAAATTCATGCTGCTAAAGTCAAAGCAGAAGTGAATACTATCTGGGGTGACTACTTCAAGCAGCCTCAGTTCGAGCAGTTCCCAAATACCAATGAACTTGTACATAATATTATGCTAACGGGTTCTGCTTGTAAGCAGAATGTTGATCGTGAAAAAGCGCTGCATTTGCTCAATTTAGTGAATGAATTTGCAGCCTCTTTTTGGGCAACTAAAAGCATTGAAACAATTATCGCAACATGCCCATACCCGCCAGCAGAAAAGGTCATTTACCCTGTGGTTAAATAGAGACCATCGTTTCAAATGAAGTTGAAGGTTCATAGAGTCGTTGGAGACAGCATGTCTCCAACGTTGAAAGATGGAGACTATGCTGTGAGCCTATCGACACGGAAAACACGTTATCAAAAAGACGATATCGTCATTGTCGATCATCAGACGTTTCAAACAATCGTCAAACGTATTGCGGATATAAGTGATGAGGGAGCTCTTTGGCTAAGTGGAGACAACCCTAAAAGCACACCGAGTGAGGCATTTGGATGGATTCGTCAAACCTGTTTAATGGGAAAAGTTTTTTGGGTTATTCGCCGTCCACACCGGAAGAAACTGAGAGTATTAGAGTAACACCCAACGGTTTACTATTAGCTTAATGGTGCATTATTGTGATGGGCTAAACTCTGAGAGGACATAGGTAAAGGTTTGGTGGTTTTTTCTCAATTTTTCATCAGTCGCCGGAATTGATGGCCTAAGTCATCTTGTATGATTAAACGTAGAGAATCGTGAATTCTTTGATGGTTAGTTGACAAACCATTCACCCATGACTAGTTTGGTTTAAGACGAAACTAAAAAAACAGCTTTCTATGCTTATACGACCAACGCAACGAACGCCTTCATTTGTCGTAGTAAGGCATGCCTTTTTTATTCTTCTACTTTGGTTGATGGGGACATCGCCTTTGAAAGCGATGTTCAACACTTTTGAGGTAGGTGTTGAAACGCTGGTGAGTACTTCTGGGGGAAACCCCGATGTGTTCACGTCAATTACGTTTGCCGAAGAGTTTACCGAAACGCCATTAGTTTTTTTGCTGCCATCTACAGAGGGCGGGCAGTCTTGCGATGTTCGAATTCGTAATAAAACCGCTATGGGTTTTGACGCAGTTTGTGCCGAAGCCTCTGGCTTTAATGGGCCACATGTTGCTGTGGAGGTGCAGTACATTGCCATTGTGCCGGGCGTGACATCGGTTCCAACCAATCCGACTTCAGCTGGCCCTATTGTGTTTGAAGCTGGAAGTATCAGCACGCAAACCGTGCAGCATAATTGTGCTGGAGGAGCTGCTGCCTGTGGCACTACTGGTTGGGACTTGGTGAATTTGTCATCAACAACGACAAGCGATGCAACTATTATTGCGCAGATTCAAGGTCTGGAAAACGAAACGGCGAACCCGCCCAATACGGTGTCTCAACCTTTTTTGTCAGCAACGGTGGATATTAATCAAGGTTCTGGCACTCAATTTGGTTTGGCGTTAGAGCGCAGTGAGGTGGATGATAGCGCGATCACAACAGACGAAGAAATTGGCTGGTTGGTGGTTAGAGATACGGGTGTGAATACTTGTGTCACGCTCGATTTTAGTACTTTAGGAGGCCCTGCTTCTGTACCATTTCAAGCGATTGTCACCGATGCGTTGGATGTTGGTGCACCAGGTGGAGATATTCATGGTGGAGTAGATGGATGGGATGATGGGTGTAATAGTGGCTCTGATGAAGGCGCATTGTTCGCTAATGCATGCTTTGCCAATACACCTGTCGTATTAGCTTCAAAAAGGACGCACAATGAAGCGGATGGAGGCTGGTTACGCCAGTGTACGATCAATACCAATGAGGTGACTCTCACGATTGATGAAGACACCGATAGAGACCCTGAGCGCAACCATGTTGACGAGGGTGTCAGCGTGTTAGCTTTTGGGGCTAGTTTTAATACCCCAGTGACGTTAAACCATTTATCAATTGAACAATCGAATCGGAATGTGACATTTGAGTGGCAAACATCTTCTGAAACATTTAATGTGGGTTTCAACCTTTGGGGTAAAGTAGGTGATCAATGGCAGCAACTTAATCAACAGCTATTGCCAGCAAAGCGACACCGAAAAGAACAGCATAAAGCCTACTCTAAACGTATTCGTTTATCTCGCTATCAATTTCAAGAGATCACTGAATTTGGCCTTTCAAGTGTTGATGTGTCGGGCAAAGATGAATTCTTTGGCCCTTTGCGTGCGGGACAAAAATATGGTGAGCAGCAAATTCCTGAACCCATCGATTGGTCACATGTAAAGGCTCAGTATGTGCAAAAAATGACAGCGAATGGTTATCAATTCACCCATGGTCGTTGGCGTCAAATAAGGCCAAATACTGCAGTCTCAAAGGATGCAAACATGCGAATTGATGTGCGTGTATCTGAGTCAGGTATGTATCGAATTAGTTATCACGATTTGCTAGAAAAGGGTATTGATTGGCGAGGTGAAAAACCAAAGAGAATTGCTGTCACTCACAAAGGCAAACCCGTTGCTCGCCGAATCACAGGGGTTAGAAATGGGATTACACCCGATAGCGCTATTGAGTTTTATGCTACGGCACCGCAAGGCAGTGATGCGTTATACGTGAAAGAAAATGTCTATCAGCTGCATTTGGATCGATCACTTGCATTGGCTATGCCCAAATTGTCAGGTCAATTGAGCAATGAAATGATGCTCACGCATGGACTGTCTTCAGAAACGGTTGGTGAGAACCTTATATACAGTAGCTTAGTGTCAGGTGATCCATGGATTGATACTGAATTGTTCAGTGCAGGAGCGCCCAATGAGAAAAGCTATCTATTGAACATCGATCAACACTTACACGACCCCGTTGTTCTCAAAACTCAAACTGGGAGATTGCGGGCTGAGTTTGTTGGAGGTTTCAATTTACCTGGAGCCGAACCGGATCATCATGTTCAATTGTTTCTTAATGATGTGCTAGTCGATGACCTACACAGCGATGGTTTAGAACGTTTTTATGTGGATGTTGACGTTCCTGCTAATGTGTTCACTTTGGGTGAAAATGAGCTGCGTGTGGTTCTGCCTGGTGATACGGGTTATGGGTTTGACCTGGTCAGTATTGATAACGCCAGTGTGTACTTTCCTGAAACGCTCCAGTGGTTCAGTGGTCAACCATTAGCCCTGCAATTTCTGGCGCCAAAAACGGCTAGTGGCTTTCAGGTGACTGTTGATGAAGGTATGCAACTGCGCCAAATGCGTGCCTATATCATGCAAGCTAATGGCAACGTCGCAAGTATTAAACCTGTCAGAGAAACAAGTGAGCCTAACGCCGTATTTCTGCCAGTGCCTAACAATCAACCCCCACTCGCAGGTGATTGGCATTATTGGCTAGGCAGTGTCGAACATATGCAGGTGCCGCAGATAGAGGTTGTAGAAGAGTCTGGTATTGAAATCACACAAGAAACGAATTATTTAATTGTGGCAAATCCTGCATTTATGAACCAATCACTCACCGATTTTGCCGAACAAAAAACGAACCAAGGCTTGTCAACAACCATTGTGAACTGGCTAACGATTGTTGAGCAATATGGCTATGGCATGGCAACTCCTGAGGCACTGCGACATTTCTTAACGGCTGCTAATGTACAGGCAGATTACGATTATGTGCTCTTAGTTGGAGGGCATAGCTATGACTACTTGGATTACTTAAACCAAGGCGTCATTAACTTTATCCCTGCCTGGTACGACAGTGTTGATATTATTCAACATGCTCCGACCGACACTCCTTTTGTAGATCTTGATGCCGACGGATTTCCAGATAAGGCGATTGGCCGCTGGCCGGTTCGAACTGAACAAGACTTAGCTGCAATCATCCAAAAAACAGCTGATTGGCAAAGCAATGGCATGAATGCGGCGCGCAACAGTTTGTTAATTGCGCAGGCATCGGAAGCGAATAGAGATTTTGATAAACTACTCACTCAAGCGTTGCAACCGGTGACTCAGCAATGGCCAGACTCGCACGCTGTGTTTATGGATGACTTAATACAAAGCCATGGTGATCAGGCCAAAACTATGGCAAAGCAAATGATCATTGAGCAAATCAATCAAGGTGCGGCTTTGACGGTTTACAATGGTCATGCTAGTTCATCAGCGTGGGCGCTTGATAGTTTGTTTGATAGCCAAGATGTGGCGCAACTCAGCAATACTGGCCTGCCTACTTTGTTGTTGCCCATGGCATGCTACACCACGTACTATGAAACACCTGATGTGAATACTTTGGCGCATCAATGGCTTTTTTCAGGTGGAGCAACAGAGTCAAAAGGTGCTGTAGGCATTCACGGAGCAACTGTGTTTAGTGACTATTTAGAAAATACTCGATTTGCTAAAAAGGTTCTAGCGCAGCAGCTCAGTCATAATAAAACGCTCGGACAGGCTATTTTGACAGTGAAGCGGACGTTGTCGCCTTGGCATAACATGGTGAATAATTGGAGCTTGCTGGGAGATCCGAGTTTACGTCTAGTGCCTTAAATAAGGCGTTAGCATGTTCTTGCGGAAAGTTTGTTCAACTCCAAATGAACTGAGGGCATAAGCTAAAACCAAGCGCTAGCAGAAATCGTTGAGAACATTGTTAGAAGCAGTTCAATGCGGTCTGTGAGCAGAGCCGGGAGACTGTGAGGAAAAGTGACAAGATGTGCAGCTAAGTATAGATGAGCTGCAAGAAGCGCGTTGATAGATGCACTTTTCACAAGGAATAATATTTAGTTTTGATTTAATGCTTGACATGGTGCATATGCACTTAATATAGTAATAGGCATGGATATAAACGCTATCAATAGCATGCAATATTGCGCCTGTTTTCGACTTCGAGCGGCTGCACGCAAAGTGACACGTGACTTTGAAGATGCACTGAAAGCCGTGGACCTTCGAGCGACACAATTTACGTTGTTGTGCATGATAACGGGTATGAAGCCAAACTCTATGACTGCACTGGCTGACGAAGTAGGTATGGATCGCACAGCGTTAAATCGCGCGTTAAATATCATGAAGAAGCACGATTGGGTAACCGTGAGTAAAAGCGAAGATAGTTTGGAGAAAAAAATTCGAATTACCGAGGCAGGCCAAGAAAAGATTAAAGAAGCATTTCCTCTGTGGAAAGCGGTTCAGGAAAAAATTATCGGTGAATCAAGCAAAGAAGAGTGGCAAGAACATAGTAACTGGTTGGTTAATATTGCTCAGGGGAGGCATTACTAAATGGCAGAAATTTTTTTTACATAGAACGTTAGTTTCTTTTTTTTGAAGCTTTATAGTGCATATGCACGTAACAAATAAAAATCACATAACATGCGAAAACATTATGAACACACACACTATTTTTGAACAGATCATCCAGTTCCGATGGCGAGTGTTAGCACTCGGTATGCTAGTTTTTGTAGGCATGGCAATGAATGCGCCATCTCTCAAAAAAGACACCAGTGCGAATGCTTTTATTGATCCACAAGATCCTGCCTTACTAAGCCGAGAGAAAGTCAAAGAAGTCTTCGGTTTATCTGACCCGATTGTGGTGGCAGTGTTCAGTGAAAACACGCAAGGCATCTTTAATCAGAATACATTAAAGACGGTGGGTTGGGTGTCTACGCAAATCGCTAATATTGCAAACATTGACCCTGCGCGAGTGACATCCTTAGCGACTGAATCCAACATAAAAGGCACGTTCGACGGCATGGACGTGGAAGATTTCTATGCACAATCACCGAATACCCCGGAACGAGCAGAATGGATTAAGCATGCAATCAATGACTTCCCACTCTACCAAGGAACGCTGGTGTCTCGAGACGGTAAAATGACGCTCATTGTTGCTGAGTTAATCGATGAGATGAATGCGACCCATACCTATGATGATGTCATCGCAATGGTAAAAAATGCGCCCTTATCAGCAGGTGATGAAATTCATGTGGCGGGTGAAGGTGCGGTGGCAGGCTACCTTTCTACGTATATCGATAATGATGCAAAAAAGCTAAATCCTTTGGCTGGCGTCATTATCACATTGATCTTATTTTTAGCGTTTAGAACACTAAAAGTCGTCATTCTGCCCAATATCATCGTGATATTCACTGTCGGTTCAACCTTAGGCACAATGGCTTTGTTTGGTATTGATTTCTACGTCATTACCAATGGCCTGCTTGTCACAATGATTGGGATCGCCGTGGCAGATTCAATCCATATTTTTAGTCAATACTATGAAGAAATTGCCGCAGACCCTACGGCAACAGGCAAACAAGTGACCGCTAGAGCGTTGAGTAAAATGTGGCGACCAATTACGCTGACCACATTGACTACCATGGCAGGTTTTGGGGGGTTAGCCATCACCACGACAATGCCACCCGTGTTTTATTTTGGAATATTTGGTGCTTATGCAGTCTTTATGGCATGGCTATTTAGTTTGACCATATTGCCAGCCATTCTTTCCATGTTGCCGCCTAAACCCAGCAAATTATTCCGTAAAGACGCGCATGAGAGTGGTCATGGAAAGCTATCAAGTATCGGATCTTTTATCCTTTGGCGACCAAAATCGATGGTCATGGTGGGCGTGGTGTTAGCTATTTATGGAGGCTTCGCTGCAACAGGCGTTGAAGTGAATGATGAGCGCATCAGCAACTTCAAAAGCACAGAACGTATTTCAATAGCCGACCGAACGATGAATGCCTCGATGGATGGTACCTATTATCTCGATGTAAAAGTAGAAACAACAGAAGTGGAAGGCTTATTTCAGCCCACTGTTTTGCGCAAAATAGAAGCCTTACAAACCTACGCCGAAACCTTGCCAGGAGTGGGTGGCACAACGTCTATCGCAGACTACATTAAACAAATGCATAAAGCCGTCAATGAGAACCAAGAGGATTTTTACACTATTCCAGACGACCCTCTCTTAATTGCACAACTATTTTTTCTGTATTTTTCTTCCGGAGAACCAACGGATTTCGAAGAAGAAATAGACGGAGAACGCAAACTAGCATTGGTACGAATCAACTTGCCATCTAGCTTGTTTTCATCAAATAAAATAATTGTCGAACAGATGCAAGCCTACATAGACGAACATGTTAATTCTCCTGAAGTCAGTGCGAGTTTAAGTGGCCGAGTGAATGTTGACTATTATTGGATCAAAGGCATTGCGGATTCAAATTTACTGAGCATTTTAGTATCACTTGCAGCGGTGATAGCCATGGCTGCCATCTTATTTAAATCTTTGCTCGCCGCATTTTTCGCCATTGTTCCGGTGGGACTGTCAGTGTTGTTGGTCTATGCGGTCATGGGAGTGAATGGCATTTGGCTTGGCGTTGGCACATCCATGTTTGCCTCCATTGCGATTGGCTTGGGTGTAGACTTTGCGATTCATACAATAGATAGGATGCGCGAACTCATTAGTCACGGCAAAGGCCCTTGGCGTGACCGCATTGTTCTTCTTTACCCCACCACAGGTCGTGCATTGATGTTCAACTTCATTGCCATTTCACTTGGTTTTGGTGTCTTGATGACCTCAGACGTACCGCCATTGATCAACTTTGGCATGTTGGTATCCATTGCAGTGTCGACCACTTTCATTGTCAGCTTAGTTGTATTGCCAGCGCTGGCCATACTGTTTAAACCAAAATTCTTAGAACGGAGTATATAAATGTTTACACGAACCCTGTTGATCTCATTGATCATGACTGCCCATTCATTGTCAGCTATTGCGGCAACAAACATGACCGGCAGGCAAATTTATGAAAAAGTGAATGCACGTTTTGATGGCGAACAAGTCACTCGAAATTTCACACTCAAGCTCACCGACCGCCGTAACGTCACTCGAGTCCAAAAAACACAAGGCTTTCGAAAATATTTTGGAGATGAACGTCGCATTGTCTTGTTTTATACAGAGCCAAACAATGTTCGTGGCACGGGTTTTATGACCTATGACTACGCTGAGGCTAGCAAAGATGATGATCAGTGGTTGTATTTGCCAGCCTTGCGCAAAGTGCGCCGCATATCTGCATCCGACCGAGGCGACTATTTCCTAGGCACGGATCTCACCTACGAAGAAATCAGAAAGGAAGGCAAAGTCGAGATTGAAGACTATACCTATGAAGTGCTCGGCGAAGCAGAGGTCGACGGCTTCAACACGCTTAAGGTGCAATCGACCCCCATTAACGATGTCATCGCCAAAGAAATAGGCTATTCAAAAGTCATCTCCTTTATCGATCCCAAAATTTGGATGTCGCGCAAAGCCGAATATTGGGACGTGAATGGCAACCGTCTGAAAACAATTGAAAACCGTGACATTCAACAGATTGATAAGATATGGACCACCACAAAAATCACGGTGAACAACCATAAAACAGAACATCGTACAGAAATAACATTTTATGACATAGACTACGGCACGCCTGTGGCAGACAAGATATTCACGCAACAAGCCTTGAAAAGGGGGCTACGTTGAAACGCGCGCCCAAAAAACGTCATAGCGTGTGGGCATGCAGTTTGATGTTGACCTGTTGCGTGTCCGCTCAGGCTAAAAACGAAATTCGTAGTAGTTACCAATCGAATCTTGCCGTTGAAACCCAAGGAGGAGACGCCCAGAAGTTCGAACACATCTTAACGCCAGAGCTCGTGATGGATGTGAACGACAACATGCGATTGTTTGGGCAATTGAGAATTCGTTACGACTTCTCTGATGAGTTGGAACCTACAGAGCCAAGAGACGCAAGTGTTCGTTCGGGCCAATCAAGGCGTGTTTTTTTCGGAGATGATGGCGAGCTTGACCTTCGGGAACTCTATGTCGATGGCTACCTAGGAAGTGCATTCTATCGATTTGGTAAACAGCAAATTGTGTGGGGAGAAGCCGATGGTTTGAGAGTGTTGGACATTATTAACCCGTTTAACTTTCGAGAATTTATTTTGTCTGATAGTGATGATCGCCGCATTCCACTCTGGTCGGCCAACGTAGAAATTCCAATACACGAGTGGACCGCTCAATTTCTCTGGGTGCTTGACCAAACCTATGATCAAACGCCTGAAAGAGGGGTTGGTGCTGCCTTTGAATTTAGCTCCCCGCGTGTGGTGCCTGCTTTGCCAAACAACATGGCTAATGCGTCAGTCATTGTGAATGATCCAGATAAACCGGATAGCGTGTTTGCAGACAGTGATGTTGGCTTGCGCCTAACCACCTTTAAAAATGGTTGGGACATCAGCCTCAACTATGTTTACCATTATCATGACTCGCAAGTTCTGCGTCGAGAAATTCGAACGACTGTCGCAGGAAAAGACAATGGAGAGGCAGACACTACAGTCATTATTTCGCCAGACTATGAGCGCACTCATCTACTTGGTGTTACGTTTTCAAATGCGTTTGGTGATATCACACTTCGAGGCGAGGCCGCGTATTCAACAGACCGTTTTTTTATCACTAATGACCTACTCGATAGCGACGGTGTGATCGAAACGCCAGAGTTTAGCAGTGTTCTGGGTTTGGACTATCAAGGCATCAGAAATGTATTCTTGAGTGGGCAGATTTTCACAAACTATGTTCTGGATCATGAAGAGGCCATGGCACGTGATGCTTTAGAGACACAATTCACTTTTCTCTATGAGCACAATTTCATGAATGATCGTTTGAAAAGCTCGGCACAACTTATTCATTCATTTAACGATGCCGACGGTTTGCTCCAACTGGGTCTCGCTTATGAATATCGCTCGAATATTCAACTGAGTGCGGGCGTGGATGTATTTTATGGTGATGAGCAAGGCCTCTTCGGCCAATTTAAACAAAATAATCGCGTGACAGTAGGTATTGAAGTTGGGTTTTAATCGCTCCATAAAAGCGACGGCGTGAGATGAACGATTCACAGCGCATGGTTTATTGACTGTAAACAGACCAAAGGTTGAATGAACGCACGTAATTAAAATTTAATTTGCTATAAATACCATTAGGAAATGATTATATTATCTGATTCAACCTGAGTGTCCATTTTTCATGCTGCTTTCAGTTTCAAAGCCTGTATTTCGTATAGCCTTTGAGCGCTTAAAGTGATCAATGCTATGTGAGTAAATTCTATGCAACGTTTTTTCCGTTTTTTTGAGTCTCGTATAGATCCATACCCGGACAGCTACGACTACGATAAACCGCAAAACATGTGGCAGTTTGTGTGGGAGTGCACGAAAGGGTCTCGCGGTTGGTTGCTCATGCTCACCATTCTCAGTGGCTTGATGGGTGCTTTTGAAGCACTGATGTATGCCTGGATGGGTTCCATCGTAGACTGGATCAGCCAATACGGCGCTGATGGCGTCGCCGAGTTTTGGCAAGACAAATCAACCGTGTTGTTGCTCATGCTAGTCGCACTGATCGTGAGTATTGTGTTGGCGGTGTTGCATGCAGGCATTCACTTTCAAACCTTGCAAGGTATTTTACCCATGCGCTTGCGTTGGCAGTTTCATCAACGCATCTTGGATCAAAGCATGTCGTTCTTCAACGATGAAATGTCGGGGCGGGTGTCCGCAAAAGTCATGCAAACGGCCTTAGCTGTGCGTGAAACACTCATGTCATTCACCAGCATGTTTAGCTACATGGGGGTGTACCTCATCAGTAGTGGCATCATTCTGGGTAGTTTGGATTTCTTACTACTCTTGCCATTTTTGGGTTGGGTTTTTGCTTTTACCATGTCGATGTGTTTCTTTTTGCCAAGGCTTCGCGATGCATCCACAATACAAGCGGATTCACGTTCAAAAATGACTGGCAGAATCACGGATGCCTATGCCAACATTTCCAGTGTCAAACTCTTCAGCCATAGCCAACGAGAAAAGGCCTTCGCCAAAGAAGCGATGCAAGAATTTCTCGAAACGGTGCATGGTCAAATGCGCTATGTCACCGGTGTGGAATCAGTCAACTATGTGATTAATATGGCGCTGATTGCTAGCACCTTAGGCTTGGGCCTCTACCTGTGGAGCAACGGTTTAGCGAGTGGTGGAGTCGTTGCCACCACCACAGCCTTGTCTTTGCGAATTATCGGCATGTCCCACTGGATCATGTGGCAAATTGCTACCGTGTTTGAAAACATGGGGGTGGTGCAAGATGGTTTGAACACCTTGCTGAAACCCGTAGAACTCAAAGATCAGCCCAAAGCACAAGTCATGAAGGTTACCGCAGGTGAGATTGCTTTTGACAATGTGCGTTTTGCCCACACCAAGGACAACCCAATATTTGAAGGCCTGAACCTCAACATCAAAGCGGGTGAAAAAGTCGGCATAGTCGGGCGATCGGGCGCCGGAAAATCGACCTTGGTGAGCTTGCTGCTACGCTTCTATGATGTCAGTGACGGCACAGTCAGCATTGATAAGCAGAATATACAAACTGTCACGCAAGAATCATTGCGGGCACAGATTGGCATGGTCACGCAAGACACGGCGCTTTTGCATCGCAGTGTGCGAGACAACATCGCCTATGGTAAACCTGATGCGACAGACGAAGAAATCATCACGGCTGCCAAAGCGGCGCATGCGCATGAGTTCATTCAATCGTTGACAGACTCCATGGGCAGCACAGCCTATGACACACTCGTGGGTGAGCGTGGCGTCAAACTTTCTGGCGGGCAAAGACAGCGCGTGGCTATCGCCAGAGTCATGCTCAAAAACGCACCGATATTGTTGCTCGATGAAGCCACCAGCGCACTTGATTCTGAAATTGAAGAGGCTATCAGTCAAAGCTTGCACCAACTCATGCAAGGCAAAACCGTCATCGCCATTGCGCATAGGTTGTCAACCATCGCCGCACTTGATCGCCTCATCGTCATTGATGAAGGCAAGATCATTGAGCAAGGTTCACACGACGCATTGCTTAAAGCGAATGGCCTCTATGCACAATTGTGGACACGTCAAAGTGGTGGCTTTCTGGGCGTGGAATAATGCTCGGTTAAAGGCTTTAGCCCAAGTTAATGCGCTGTGTGTTATGTCGATTCATGCGGTTTGCGACCACTGATAATATGATAACCATATTGCCCGCGATGCATGCCCATCAACATGCCATAGACAGGTGCAATGAAGTGTCCCATCTGAATGTCTGTATCATCCTTGCTTAAGAATATTTTGCTGAAAAAATACTTAAGCGACACCCAAGGCACGTATGCAACACTTAAGGCGACGCGCCATGAAGCGTCTTGCACCTGAATGTCTTCATAGCCGATGTCTTTCATGGCTTCTACAAATGCCTCAACTCCGGCGAAGTCATCTAGCACCCAACCATCGCATACTTTGCGATAAAAGAAATTAAACAAGCGTGTGTGTTGGGTGCCTTTAGTAAAGCCGTCGGCCACCATGAGACGTGCACCTGGTTTGAGCACGCGAAAAGACTCTTCTAAAAAAGCACGTTTATCTTTGCCTTTGTCATAGCAACTGCTTTCTAGTGCATAGGCACCGTCCACGCTATTGTCTGGCATCGGTAAATCGCAATAATCCATTAACCCAAACGTTAAACGATCTTGATAAACCGCATCGGTTGATAGTTGTTCAGCCTGCTCAATTTGCCAAGGTACAATCGTAGCGCCTGTCACTGATACATGGTGAGTCTGGTTGATAATATAACGGCCACTCGCGCCAACGCCACAGCCTAAATCAAGCACTGTGCAGGGTTCATTGTTTGATAATTGCAATCGCGTTAATGCTTGATGGTTCATCTCATCGAGCATCGCTTCACGACTAAAAGGGTTAATTCCCCAACGAAAATAGCCAAAATGCATGTTGAAGCGCCGACTCCACGGTTCGTAATCCATGCCTGCTTCAGAGTAATAATCGATGATGCCTTGCTGATAGGCAGAGGGCGTTTTTTCTAAGTCCTTTAGATCTTGGGTCACTGTTTTTTCCTATGGAAGTTGATGAATAAGGCGCTACCAATCTCATCGTGATCATAGGAAAAATAAGTCAATTTGGCAAAACCTTTTGTCTTGTTTTCGCCCGCGTTGTGCTGAGGAGCTTCACAAAAAAGTGAGAGCCTTATGAGAAAATGATTGAAGTTAAATGAACGTGCTTAGCCTATACCGATCAAATGGCTATTAGCATTCACGATTCCTCACGAGGTTCTCAATATGAAAAAAATCATCGCAATGAGCGGCCTGTTTGTCGCAACGCTGGCTCTGGCTGGCTGTAGCGTGTTTGGTAATAGCGGGGTTGAAGTCGCACCTTACACCGTTTTAAAAACGTCAGAACCTTTTGAGCTCCGTCACTATGAAGAGCTAATTCTAGTGAGCACGCCTATGCAAGGAGAAGGCGACCAAGGCAGCTCTTTTGGTAAATTGTTCGACTATATTTCGGGTGAGAATCAAAACACGGCAAAAATCGCCATGACAGCGCCCGTGTTTTTAGATCAAGCGCAAGCCCCGTCGGAAACCATGTCATTTGTATTGCCAGCGGATTATTCCATTGAATCAGCACCCATACCCAATGATCCAAATGTCAAGCTTGAGCGCATTTCAAACTACACCGTTGCCACCATCACGTTTAACGGCAGGCTGAAACAGGCAAGCATTGAAAAGCACACACAGTTGTTGCAAGACTGGATCAACGCGAGCAACTTAAAAATCATCGGACCTGCCAAGGCGGCGGGCTATAACCCGCCATTCACTTTGCCAGCGTTTCGCCGTAATGAGGTGATGATTCCCGTTGAAAAGGGTTAACGAAAAAACGTAGGCAAAGTGGGCAAACTGTTCTCCAATAGTTATTGGAATGCCCAACGTTGATCGTTGGTGTTCGCACATGTGTAAACTGACACTAAACCACCCGGTCTGTTTTCTCGCCCTCGATGGACATTGAGGCACTTCCCCGACGCGATATGCCTTATTTGCCCATTACTCGCAACAGACCAAAGCTGGTCACGATGCCCTGAACAACCCACAATATGCACTTGTCCACCTTCTCGGTTGTCGACGCTCGTTTTTAAGTTCAAACATGCGCTAGAAAGCGTCTGTTTAATTTGATAAGCATTTCCATTTCCTTTCCTTTTGAAAATCCAATCTTTCGGTAAGTTGCCTCGACATGCAATGATCGTTGCACGTGACACCACTTTATCATTGAGCGTGCCTTGCAAACATTTGTTGGTGGATAGGTTTCTCAAACGAGTTTGATATTTATTGACCTTCATCGAAACAGAGCCTCGAATAGCAAGCTTATTGGCCGTCTGATTAATATTTAACACTAGTCGCTGTGGTGCAACTCTGTCGCCAAGATGCTGATCGAAACGTCCTGTCACAACCGTGGGAATTTCAGAGATAAACGCTACTTTCTCTCCATTAACAACACCACTAACAACGGCTTTAACATTCTTAAATGCAAAGCGGCCTGCAGCATCAACCAGCGTTTCATAGTTGCTAAGAGTATAGAGTTTTGCGTTGCGTACCTTAACATCCTTAGCCAGTCTTGTCGGTCTTACAATCGTAAAGTCATTTAATTCAAGTTCAAAATACCGAAGAATTAGCGGGCATCGTGTAGCGCCAGAACAGGCTGTTGAGTCAAAAAGTACCTTCCCAGTTCCTGAGGTGTTTGCATGACGCCACTTGGCAAATTTAGCCGAAACACGCAAATTGGCTGAAGAGATTGTTGCTTGCATATTAGCCAAAGTGGAATCGCCTATCACACGGCCTGAATCATCATTGATCATGACCGCACCGGTGGCGCTAAGAGAGTCTGATCTGCTGCCGACACCTTCTGG
>JBOEGT010000017.1:0-24098 GCA_050633585.1 Arenicella sp. | reverse complement strand
GCTGAAATAGGTTGATTGTACTCGTGTGCAAGCACTGTTGACATTTGACCAATGGACGCCATTTTGGCGGATTGAATTAACTCTTTTTGGGTTTTGCGAAGCTCAGTTTCGGTCGCTTTTCGTTCTTCGACCTCTTTTTCGAGTTGAGTGTTGGCAATAGAGACCGCCTTTGTTCGCCGCTGTACTCTTTGCTCAAGAAGGTTTGCGAATTCAATTTGTTGTTGTTTTTCTTTATTGATGCGTTGGTAGCGGCTCCAGAAGAACCACATGGAAAACCAAAATAGTGACAGTCCTAAAATACTGGTTGTAGTCGTTGTGCTAATGCTGTCTTTAATCTTTTGCAGGTCATGAAAAACAACAAGCTTCCAATCCAGTAATGGAATGGATTTTTCGACGATAAGATATTGTTGTTTGTCGGTTTTATCTGTTGCTTCAACCGTTGAAACAATATTCTTTTTTTTGTTATGGGTTAAGAGGAGGTTTTTGTTTCCTTGGTCAAGGTTTTCTTCATGCAGGTTTGCGGTCATTAATCGCCAAGGCTTAATGTTTGAGAGGAGTACTCTGTGGTTGTTGTCCAGTGCGATGATGGGGTCTTTGAGTAATGCCCATGATCGTTCAATGGTTTCAACCGGCACTAAAATCACCGTGACGCCAACAATTTGGTGATTGTCGAAAATAGGCGATGCGAAAACATATGAACGATTTTCAATAGACTCCACTAATGTTGCTCTGCCAAGCCTGCCTTGAATGGCTGTTCGAAAATAGGGTTCTTTGCTGATGTTTTTTAAAGGCGTATTCTTTCGTGAATCAGGACTTTCAGATTGTAATAAAACGGTTCCTTGTTTATTTGCAATCCAAATGCTTTTTCCGCCTGAGAGGGCGTTTGTATGATTGAGTAGTTTAAGGATGCCTTTGTGCAGAAATCCTCGCACAATATCTGATTGTTGAGTGAAGTTTATGATGTCGGGCCGCTTTGAGAGCATTTTTGCAGCCACGGCATATTTTTCAGTGTATGTTCTGGCGTTGAGTGATTGGATGTTGAGGATGTTAGTAGCGTCGATATTAAGCTCAGATAAAACGCTTTTCTCTGTCAAGTATCGTGCACCCATGATGATGCTTAGGCTGATGAGGCATGCCAATAAAACGATGGTGGTATGTGATACTTTGTAGCGTTGCAATGTCTTAATTCATTGTGTGATGGGTTGGTTCTGAATGTTTGTTCACTTGTGAGTAGTATGCGAATATAACTAAACTATCCATTCGAGACTATCTTAATTGCTATCTAGGCAACGTGCACTTCTATTTTTTGTATGCCGTTCTGCATGTTAAATGATTGAGGAATCTATGATGAAATATATGTGACGAGCTTAAGGTCTTTTGAGTGTTAATGCTAATTGAATAATGACAGGTAACTAAGATGACAGATAATAAGCAGCAATATACGCCACCGAAAGTATGGTCGTGGGAAGGTGAAAATGGTGGAACTTGGGCAAGCACTAACCGTCCCATCGCAGGAAAAACGCATGAAAAGACACTGCCTATCGGGAAGCATCCGTTGCAACTCTATTCAATGGGAACACCTAATGGGGTAAAAGTGACTGTGATGCTTGAGGAGCTGTTGGCGTTAGGTTTTTCCGAGGCTGAATATGATGCTCACCTGATCAGTATTGGTGATGGAGATCAGTTCGGAAGCGATTTTGTGGAAATTAATCCCAATTCTAAAATTCCAGCATTAATGGATTATAGTGGCTCGCAACCAGTTAGGGTTTTTGAATCAGGAGCCATCTTGTTGTATTTGTCCGAAAAATTCGGTGTGTTAATTCCTGAAGATTCTGCGCGTCGAGTTGAATGCTTGTCATGGTTATTCTGGCAGGTGGGAAGTGCTCCTTATTTAGGGGGTGGTTTTGGTCACTTTTATTCATATGCGCCTGAGAAGATCGAATACTGTATTGATCGTTTTGCGATGGAGACCAAGCGGCAGTTAGATGTTTTGGATCGACATTTTGCTGAGAATGAGTACTTTTGCGGAGATGAGTATAGCATTGCGGATATTGCCGTTTGGCCATGGTATGGGTCATTAGTATTTAATACGCTTTACGAAGCGGCGGAGTTTTTGGATACTGACTCCTATGAGCATGTCAATCGCTGGGCTAGGGCTATTCAGCAAAGACCTGCTGTGAAAAGAGGGCGGATTGTGAATAGGACATGGGGTGCGCCAGAAGAGCAACTTCATGAGCGTCATGATGCGAGTGATTTTGAAGGAAAGTCTGTGTAGTGAGGAGCGCTATTTTTATGAAATAGGGTTTTGTGCCCCGCTGTTAGTCGTGGGGCTTTTTTTTGTGAGTGAGAAGGTGATGGCAATGAAAAGTATTTTTTTAGTGATTGTGTTGATGTTTGTCGGTGCTTGTTCAACAGGTAGTAAGCATCAAGATGAGGTGGGTCATGCTGTTCAGGAGCAAAAGGTGAGAAATTATGAGGGTGTGCTCAAGAATTCTTATTATACCAATACATCAGTGCCTATGGTGATGGAGTTTCCACGAGGTTGGTATGTTCGGGATAATATTGACAGGTCTAAGTTGATACTAATTGGTGAACCGTCTCAAAATGTCGCTGTAAAACCTTTGTTGAGAAAGACGTCTCGTTTATTTTACATTTCAAAATTTAAAGGGGGTAAGCTCGGCAAGCCAAATCCCAGTATTTCAGCGAATGTATTTCAATTGACTGATAAAAAGGCGAGCCCTGCAACACATAATGCTCAAATCAAGGAGTCATTGTTAAAGGCTAAAATGTCTTACGAATTTCCTGAGTCAGTATTTGATCAGAAAATAGCAGGTACTGAGTATCATGTGTTATCCGCTAAGGTTGATATCCAAGGTGTGCCGATATTTCAAAAATACTATACGACAAAAATTGATGATCAAATGCTGTCGTTTTTGATGACTTATAACTCAGATGCACAATTGTTAGAGCTTTCATCTTTATTGAAAGGGGTGGAGTATCAAAAATAGTCTTGTAGTGCTGTTTCTCTTAATTTTAAGTGTATTTAAAAGAAGGCGTGGTCACATGTGATGATCTTAAATGTTGAGTTGGTTGAAATTATTTTTTAAAAAGTGTGGTGTTGGGAGACGTATATATTGCGCTTTTGTATGGAGTTTGTTTCAGTAATTAATGATTTGCGATGTTTTTGCGGTTGAATGAGAGGAAAAGCTTTGCGCTTATAGGCTTATGTGCTATAAAGCGCCCTCAAATTTCGATCGTCATGTGACATGTTTGTCTTGGGTGCTTGGAAATATTCATTGTTAGTTTTTTAGAATTTGCATTGAATTTTTTCGCAGTTGATAAACGGTTGGCGGTTTTGTTTTAACCCTAATTAAAAATAGGAAACTTATTATGTCTAATGTGACTATGCGCGAAATGCTTGAAGCAGGCGTACACTTCGGNNCATCAAACTCGTTTTTGGTGCCCAAAAATGGCTCCATACATCTTTGGTGAGCGTAACAAAATCCATATCATTAACTTGGAATCAAGTTTGCCAATGTTCAATGAAGCAATGAACTTCATTGGTGGCATTGTTGCCAATGGTGGTCAAGTAATGATGGTAGGTACAAAGCGAGCAGCGGGTAAGCTGGTTGCTGAAGCGGCTCAAAAATCTGAGTCTGCTTATGTGAATCACCGCTGGTTAGGTGGCATGTTAACTAACTTCAAAACGGTTAAAAATTCAATTAAGCGCTTAAAAGAGCTTGATTCAATGATGGTTGAAGGTGGTAACAAGCACTTATCCAAAAAGGAGTCACTTTCTTTGGAGCGTGAACGCGTCAAGCTTGAACGCAGTCTTGGTGGTATCAAGAACATGCGTGGCCTTCCTGATGTCCTTTTTGTTATCGATGTTAAGCAAGAGTACATTGCGATTAACGAAGCAAAAAAACTAGGTATTCCAGTTGTTGCGATTGTTGATACAAATTGCAAGCCAGATGGTGTTGATTACATTATTCCTGGTAATGATGATGCGATTCGTTCAATTAAGCTTTATACGGACTTATTAGCTGAAACAATTATCAATGCTCGAATTTCGTCACAAAACGCGGCGACCTCTTTTGAGGCAAACGAAGAAGGTTTTGTTGAAGTTGATGCGAAGGGTAAAGTGATTTCTGCTGAAGAACCTTCGGCAGCACCTGTTGCAGCTGAACCGGCGCCAGTTACAGAAGCAGCTCCAATTGTTGAAGCGGAAGCAGGTTCTGATAAGTTGACTGATATTGATGGAATTGGTCCTGTCATTGAAAAGAAATTAGTCGCGGCTGGTGTCACAACAATTGCTCAAATTGCAGCGTGGACAGCTGAAGATATTGCTAAATTCGATGAAGAGTTGAGTTTTAAAGGCCGTATCGAGCGCGAAGAATGGGTTAAGCAAGCACAAGCTAAAGCTTAATTAGAGACATTCTTTCAATATATTAATATCTATGTTGACCAGAGCACCGCTCTGGTCTATTAAAACTGAGGTGTATTATGGCGATTACAGCCGCACTAGTTAAAGAACTCCGCGAGCGTACTGGCGCTGGCATGATGGAGTGCAAAAAGATTCTGACGGAAACTGATGGCGACATTGATGTAGCTATTGAAGAGTTGCGTAAGCGTGGCGCTGCTGCTGCCGATAAAAAGTCTAGCCGTGTTGCTGCTGAAGGTACGGTAGTGGCTTTGGTTTCTGGTACTGATGGTGTTTTACTGGAAGTCAATTGTGAAACAGACTTTGTAGGAAAAGATGAGAACTTTGTTGGCTTTGCTAATAATGTAGCGCAAACAGTGTTAGACAACGATGTAGCTGATGTCGATGCATTGGCCGCTGCTCCAATCTCTGGCGGAGAAGGTACGGTTGAGGAGTCTCGTTCCGCATTAGTTCAAAAAATTGGTGAAAATATTAAAATTCGCCGTTTTGAGCGTTTTCAAGCTGAATCAGGTGAAACGGTTTCTTCTTATCAGCATGGTAAGTCGATTGGTGTTGTGGTTAAAACAACTGGTGATGATGAGCTAGGTCGTGATTTAGCGATGCACATTGCGGCGTCAAAACCGTTGTGTATTAATGAGTCTCAAATACCTGTTGATCAGATTGAAAAAGAAAAAGAAATTTTTTCTGCGCAAGCGGCTGAAAGTGGTAAACCAGCTGAAATTATTGAGAAAATGGTGGTTGGCCGTTTACGTAAGTTTGTAAATGAAGTCACGTTGTTGGGGCAATCTTTTGTTAAAGATCCTGACCAAACCGTTGAAAAGCTATTGAAATCAAAAAATGCAGAAGTCACTAGCTTTGTTCGCTATGAAGTAGGTGATGGTATTGAGAAAAAAGAAGATAATTTTGTAGAGGAAGTCATGGCGCAAGCTAAGGGCTAAACTTCAACTGACATCTTTTGATGCGCCGCGAGTGAAAGTTTACTGTCACTCGCGGCGTTTTTCGTTAGAATACCTGCAATCCAAAAAATCATATCTTACTTGATGATTTATACTAATAAACAGGCTGCTAGAGGTTGATTCAATGACAAAAACACCAACTGTTCGACGTGTTCTATTAAAGCTGAGTGGTGAAGCGCTTAGCGGTGACCAAGGCTTTGGTATTGATACACCGATATTGAACGCTGTTTGTGCTGAGGTTCAGGCCTTGGCTGATACAGGTGTTCAGGTTGCTGTAGTGATAGGTGGCGGTAATTTTTTTCGTGGAATTAGTGCTTCAGAGGCTGGCTTAGAAAGAGCAACAGCAGATTATATTGGCATGCTGGCTACTGTGATGAACTCTTTAGCCTTGCAGCAAGGTTTGAAGCAAGTTGGTGTCCAAGCGCGTGTGCAATCGGCGATTCCAATTTCTCCCGTCTCAGAACCATATGTTCGCTTACGTGCTCTGAAGCATTTAAATATGAATCGAGTGGTGATATTTGCAGCGGGTACAGGCAATCCTTATTTTACGACAGATACAGCTGCGAGCCTTAGGGCTGCCGAGATCAATGCAGATATTTTGATCAAAGCAACGAATGTTGACGGTGTTTATGATTCTGACCCGTTAAAAAATCCAGAAGCTAAACGTTATTCAACCGTTTCTTACGATGAGGTATTGCAGAAGCGGTTGGGAGTGATGGATGCAACTGCAATTGCATTGTGTCGTGATAATAATTTGAAATTACAGGTGCTTTCAATCTCTGATAAAGGTGCCCTAGTAAAAGCGGTTTGTGGTGAAGATGTCGGCACATCTATCATTTCTGGCTAAGTTCAAACCTCATCATTTTTAAGAAAAATAATCATCCATTTAATTAGGTAATCCAATGATTGAAGAAATTTTAAAAGACGCTGAACAACGCATGGTTAAGTCTGTTGATTCATTGAAATTGGTACTTGCTAAAGTACGAACTGGGCGGGCTAGTCCTGCATTAATTCAACATTTAACGGTCGATTATTACGGCACTCAAACGCCTATCAGTCAAGTGGCGAACGTGACTGTGCAAGATGCGAGAACACTGGGAATTCAGCCTTGGGAGAAGCCAATGGTGCCATTGATTGAAAAAGCTATCATGGAATCTGATTTGGGTTTGAATCCTGTGACTGCCGGTGAAATCATTCGTATTCCTCTGCCACCTTTAACGGAAGAACGTCGAAAAGAGATGGCTAAAATTGTGGCCTCTGAAGGTGAAGGTGGGAAGGTCGCTATTCGTAATATTCGTCGTGATGCGAATAGCAGTGTTAAGGACTTGTTGAAGGAAAAAGAAATTACTGAAGATGATGACAAGGTAGCCCATGATCGAATTCAGAAGTTGACTGATTCTTATATTGTCGTTGTCGATGAAGTGATTGCCGACAAAGAAAAAGAAATCATGACTGTTTAAGCTTTTTTCGTTTGAAGTTATAAAAGACTGGCACTTGTAGTTTAATTGGTTCAATCAATATGATTAAGAAACCCAAACATGTGGCTATTGTTATGGATGGCAATGGCCGATGGGCTCAAGCGCAAGGCAAAGCTCGAACAGAGGGCCATAAGGCTGGCTTTAAAGCGGTTCAAGAAATTATTAAAGCCTGTGTTCAGCGCGACATTTCGTATCTAACTGTTTTTGCGTTTAGTAGTGAAAATTGGAAGCGGCCAAAGACTGAAGTGGCCACATTGATGCAGATTTTTACTAAAGCACTTAAGGACGATGTTGGGGATTTGCGCAGCAATGGTGTGCATTTGCAAATGCTGGGTGATATCTCGAAGTTTAGTTCAACGATTCAAAAATTGGCGCATCGCGCTCAAAATACGCCGCCGGAAGATATTCGTTTGACATTAAATTTAGCCGTTAATTACGGTGGCCGTTGGGATTTGGTTCAAGCGGCTAAGCAATTGGCTCAGCAAGTCGCAAAAGGCGAATTATTGGCTTCTGATATCGATGAAGACTTATTGGGCTCAAAATTAGTGACATCTGGAATGCCAGATCCTGATTTGGTCATTCGAACGAGTGGTGAGCAGCGGGTCAGTAACTTTTTGCTTTGGCAGAGTGCTTATGCAGAATATTATTTCACCGATACATTATGGCCTGATTTTTCTCCTTTGGAGTTTGATAAGGCTTTGTTGGAATTTTCTCAGCGTAATCGTCGTTATGGAAAAACTAATGAGCAAGCTCAAGCATCAGCGTAAATTTTTGGCTGTTTAAATTATCATGTTAAAACAACGTATTATCACTGCTAGTATATTGCTTCCCATTATTTTGTTGGCGCTTTTTTTGCAGCCCTTATGGTTGTGGCGTATTCTTGTTTCTGTTTTTATTGGCGTTGCTTGGTGGGAGTGGGTCCGCTTAAGTAAAGCGGTGGATAAAACCGCCTTTATTGTATTTGCAACAGCGGCATTGTTAGGGTTGATCTATGTTTTCTCAGGGGTGGGCTTTTCTTTGGGAGTGGTCGTTTTTTCGATGATTTTATGGTCGCTCGCTATCGTTTTTTGTTATTTGAAGACAGAAAAAATGAGTCAGTTGATTCTTCCTCAGACAAAATTGTTGTTTGGTGCCTGGGTGTTGGCTTTTTCATGGTGGTCTTTAATATGGTTGCGTGAACAAGCGAATGGGCCGTATTGGGTATTAGGTTTTTTGGCGATTATATGGCTTGCTGATACTGGGGCGTATTTTGCGGGAAAACGCTTTGGTCGAACTAAATTGGCGCCATCAATTAGCCCAGGAAAAACTGTTGAAGGTCTTGTTGGTGGCGCATTGTGTGTGGCTTTGTATGCGGCTATTGTGCCTGGCTTCTTTGTTGAAAACTCTCGAATCCTGTTGGCGATCGTTGCTGTGGTTATTGCGATTATTTCAGTCGGTGGAGATTTATTTGAAAGTTGGTTGAAGCGTTATGCACAAATGAAAGATAGTAGTCAGGTTTTGCCCGGACATGGAGGTGTTCTCGACCGTATTGATAGTTTAATTGCGGCTATGCCTTTTATTGTTGCCGCTTATTGCTATATGACGAATATGCAGATCTCATAATGATGTGTTTATTGTGGATAACTAAAATAGCGAGTCTATGAGTTCTAAGAAAAAAATCGCTATTCTGGGTTCGACTGGTTCTGTTGGTTGTAGCACGCTTGACGTTGCAAAAAAAAATCCTGACTTGTATGAGGTTTATGCGCTAACCGCTAGTTCGAGTGTGCAGAAGATGGCTGAGCAATGTCATCAATTTGCTCCTGAGTTAGCGATAATGGCTGATGAAGAATCGGCAGAGAAACTTGCAATAGCTTTGCAGCAAATAGGCTGTCCGACAAAGGTTCTCGGAGGGCAGCAGGCAATGGTTGGCTTGATGCAAGACGATCAGATTGATTCTGTGATGGTGGCAATCGTAGGAGCTGTGGGTTTAGAGCCGTCTTTAGAGGCTGTGCGCCAAGGTAAACGGGTGATGATCGCTAATAAAGAGCCTTTAGTTATGGCGGGTGATTTATTTATGGCTGAAGCACAGCGTAGTGGTGCGACTATTTTGCCAATCGATAGTGAGCACAATGCCATTTTTCAATGTTTGCCATATCCTGATCTTGATCAATCTCATATCCGACGTTTGGTTTTGACGGCTTCAGGAGGGCCTTTTTTAGGGCGGTTGTGGAATGATTTGAAAAATATTACTCCAGCTGAGGCGATTGCTCATCCTAACTGGAGTATGGGGCCGAAAATATCCGTTGATTCTGCCACAATGATGAATAAGGGTTTAGAGTTGATCGAGGCAACGCATTTGTTTGCGATGTCGGCTAAGAAGATTGATGTTCTTATTCATCCTCAAAGTGTGATTCATTCAATGGTGGAATATGTTGATGGCAGTCATTTAGCTCAGCTGGGTTCCCCTGATATGTGTATCCCTATTGCGCATGCAATGGCTTTTCCTGGGCGAATTGAGTCAGGAGCGGAGCATCTTGATTTGGCAAAATTGGCGCGCTTAGATTTTCAGGAGCCGGATTGGGAGCAAATACCCTGCTTGAAGTTAGCTCGAGAGGTTGCTTTAGCTGGTGGTGTTGCTCCAATTGTGATGAATGCCGTTAATGAAGTGGCAGTCGCTGAATTCATTAAAAAATCTATAGGCTTCACAGATATTTACGCGGTGATTGATAGAGTGTTGTCCGAGAATACGTTTTCATCCGCCCATGCTGTTTCTGATATCCTTTCGGTTGATGAGCTTGCTAGAGAAAAAGCTTATTCAGTTATCAAATCATTGCGCTAAATATTCCGGAACTCAACAATTATATGCTGTCTTTTATCTATAGTGTTATTGGCTTTATTCTAGCTATTGCTGTTTTAGTGACTGTTCATGAGTTTGGTCATTATTGGGTTGCACGTCGGCTGGGAGTGAAAGTATTACGCTTTTCGGTGGGCTTTGGTAAGCCGATATGGCGAAAAGTAGCGGGTAAAGACCAAGTTGAATATGTCATTGCGGCTATTCCCTTGGGTGGTTATGTCAAAATGCTGGGCGAAGGCGATGATGAATACACCGAGGCTGAATCTCATCGAGCGTTTGATAATCAGCCATTATGGAAAAGGGTTTGTATTGTTTTTGCTGGTCCGCTGATTAATTTTTTGTTTGCGATTCTCATTTATGCTGGATTGAATCAGTACGGCTTCCAAGCGTCAAAGCCTGTTGTGGGTGCCATACCACAAGAATCTGTTCTCTATCAATCAGGTGTCCGTGAGAATGATGAGCTGGTTTCGGTTGATGGTAAAGTGTTTACTTATTTTCGCGAGCATGATTTATATATTTTCAATCATGCGTTGAACCGAGATAGCATTACCTTGAAAGTGAATAGCAATGGCACAGAGAAAGATATTGTTGTCGACTTTTCAAAATTAACGGTCAAAAGCTATAAGCCTTCTTTTTTAGCTTGGGAGATAGGAATGCATGGCGTTAGGCCAAAAGCCCTGCCGATCATCAGCCGCTTAAAAGATGGTTTTCCTGCAGCTCAGGCGGGCTTGAAGGCGGGAGATAAGGTTGTGCAGATTAATGATGATAAGGTGTCGTCATGGGCTGATATAGTGCGTTTCGTTGGTGAGGCGAACGATGGTTTGATGGATGTTGGCGTGCAACGTAATGGTGAGTTTAAGTGGTTTTCGTTACGTCCAAAACTGATTGAAAGGGATGGAAAGACGGTGAAACAGATAGGTATATCACCTGAAATCAAGGCGGTGCCTGAAGAGCTGTTGTTCCATTATCAGGATGATTTTGGTGGGAGTCTTGGCAGGGCGGTTTCTCAAACATGGCAAATGTCCTCACTCACGGTTAGGATTTTGGTGAAAATGTTGACGGGGCAAGCGTCTCATAAAAATGTGAGTGGCCCGATCACTATTGCTTCAATTGCCGGTGAAGCGTTGCAGCTAAGTTGGGTATATTACCTGTCTATTTTAGCGGCTATTAGTATTAGCTTGGGAGTTATGAACTTATTGCCAGTGCCGATGTTGGATGGAGGGCATTTACTTTATTATGCAATTGAAGCGGTAAAAGGTAGTCCTCTATCAGAGCAAGCGATGATTGTTGGTCAGAAAATAGGCTTGCTTTTACTGGCTGGTTTGATGTCACTGGCATTTTATAATGATATATTTCGGCTGTTTAATTGATTGAGTGTTGTTACGCACACTAAATAAAAATAATAGGCATTGATCATGGAGTGTTCCAGAAGCCATGTCGTTGATAATAATTTTTGTCAGGAGATATCGTGTTTGATTTAAAGAAGCATTTATTTGTCACATTATCAGTGCTTATAGCAGCGGTGTCTATGCAGCCACTGACCACGGCAATGGCACAAACATCTACTAATGCAGCTGTGGCTTCGCAGGCGATTCAAGATATTCGCATTGATGGCTTAAAGCGTGTGAGTCAATCAACGGTATTTAACCTCTTGCCGTTGGATATTGATGAGCAATTTGATGCAAAGGTCGCTAGCCAAACGATACGCGATTTATACAAGACAGGCTTGTTTCAAGAGGTAGATATATTTTTTGAGCAAAATATTGTTTTTATTAAATTGATTGAAAACGCCTCTATTGTGAGCATTAGTTTTTCTGGTAATAAGATTTTCAAAGATGAAGTGCTGACAACTGTTCTGAGCGAAAATGGTATTTCTGAGGGAGAAATTTATCGCCCACAAGTTGGGGATAAACTGTTAAAAGAACTGAAGCGTCAGTACCTCAATGAAGGGAAGTATGCGGCGGAAGTGCAATTTAAAGTGACAGAGCTAGATGCTGCGCGTATTGCACTCGATTTAGTTGTGAATGAAGGTAAAACAGCAAAAATCGAAAAAATTACGGTGATCGGTAATGAGTTTTTTACGGATAAGGAATTGTTCTCTGGGTTTAAGTCTAAAGCTGGGAAACGATTAAATCCATTCAGTAAGGCTAATCGTTATTCTAGAGCTAAAGTCGCTGCCGATATTGAAAAAATGACAAGCCGTTATACGGATAAGGGGTTTGCTGATTTTCGAGTGACATCATCAAGAGTGTCAATTAGCCCTGAAAAAGATTCTGTTTTCCTGACGTTGTCTGTTGAGGAAGGTGTTAGATACCGTGTTAAGCAGTTTAGTTTGAATGGGCGTTTAACGGCCGATGAATCAGAGATATTGCCTTTAGTTTCTATACGTCCACAAGAATTTTATTCTCGAGCAGATGTGCAAGAGACGGTGAGTAATATTATTGCCTTTCTTTCTGATCGCGGTTTTTCAAATGCACGGGTGGTACCTGTTCCAACGTTTGATGCGGAATCAGCAACGGTGAGTTTTGCGATTAATGTGAACCCTGCTAAAACTGTTTTTGTTCGTCGTATTGATTTTATCGGTAATACGAAAACGACGGATGAAGTGTTGCGTCGTGAGATGCGTCAATTAGAGGGAGCTGCGCTGTCAACTAGTAAAGTGCAAGAGTCGACAAGGCGGTTAAATCGTATTACATATTTAGGCTCGGCTGAAATTGATGTTGTTCCGGTTGCGGAAGATGAAAATTTGGTGGACTTGGCTGTGACCGTTACAGAAACCTCATCCGCTTCAGTTTCTTTCGGGGCGGGTGTTTCAGGTGATGATGGCGTTATTCTTCAGGCAGCCTACAACGAAAGTAATTTTCTTGGTACAGGCAAGCGCGTTGATTTTCGTATTGATACGTCGCAATCCGATAGAGCCTTGAGCTTTAATTATCGCAACCCATACATCACCAAGTCAGGTGTTTCTCGAAATATTGGTTTGAATTTTACCCGTAGAGATACCGAGGATAATGATACTTCTGAGTTTCTACAAGATACACTCGGATTAAATGTTGGTTACCGTTTTCCTTTGTCAGATAAAACCTTTTTCTCATTAGGAGGGACTCTTGAGCGAATCGATCTGGAGTCTACCGATGGTACTTCAGATGAAAATAGAGGTTTCATTGATAGTAACCCAGAAAATAATATTTTAAGAATTAACTCTCGTTTGGGGTATGATTCGCGAGACTCTTTGCTTGGACCGACCGAAGGTTGGAATAACTTTATTAACCTTGAGTTTGCTGTGCCAGGTAGCGATTTAGAATATTATAAACTTGATTTAAACAGTGATTATTATTTACCGTTAACTGAGCGTTTCACATTTAAACTGTCTGGTTTATTTAACTATGGTGATGGTTTTGGTGATACTGATGAATTGCCATTCTTTAAAAACTATTTTGCCGGTGGTACAACAACAGTTAGAGGGTATGAGCCGAGATCTTTAGGTGCTAGAGATAGTACCGCTGATCAAGACCCTCTTGGTGGTGCCAAAAGAGTGGTTTTTAATGCGTCATTGCTAGCGCCCCTCCCGGGAGTAGCGACTAATGCTGGGCGTTTGGGTTTCTTTATTGATGCTGGCCAAGTGTTTTCACAAGATCAGAGTATTGATCTTTCAGAATTGAGAGCGTCTGCGGGTGTTAGTATAAATTTCTTAACGCCTGTTGGGCCTCTGGCATTAAGTTATGCGGTGCCGTTGAATGAAGAAGATGGTGACGAGCTTGAATCGGTTCAATTTACAATTGGACGTTTCTTAGACTAATAAAATTTGAGATATTATTGTATGCGTTTTTTTTCTAAAGCTTTTTTTGTAATTTCATTGTTATGCTTTACGGTTTCGGTGCATGCGCAAACCGAGCCAGTGAAGGTTGGATTCTTTAATTTCGTGCAAGTCATGGCTAATATCCCTCAAGCTAAAGAAGCGGAGGAGAGATTGGGTGATGAATTTGCTGCGAGAAAGTCGAGTATTGAGGCATTGGATGTTGAGCTGAAAAAAGTTCAAGAAGACTTGAAGCGTGATGCGTTGATTTTGTCTGCCGCTGAACAAGACGCTAAAAAAAGAGATCTTCGCAATAGGCGCAGAGAATTTAAATTGTTACTTGAAGAGTATCAAGAAGATTTATCTTTGCGCCAAAATCAAGAGACAGCTGCTTTACAAAAGTTGGTAAGGCAGGCGGTGCTTGATGTTGCTAAACAAGAAAAATTTGATTTGATTATTGATCAAGGTGCTGTGCTTTTTGCTAGCGATAAAGTCAATATTACAGCGGAAGTGATGCAACGTTTGCAACAGCAAAAACAATAATCATATTGATTTTATATAAGCTTATATTTTTAGATTAGGAATTTATGAAAACATTAGATATTCATGAAATTAAAAACTTACTACCACACCGTTATCCTTTCTTATTGTTGGATCGAGTGTTAGAAGTTGAAAAAGGTGAGAAGTTAGTCGCATTAAAAAATGTCACTATTAATGAGCCATTTTTCCAAGGGCATTTCCCACATCGTCCGGTTATGCCAGGTGTGCTAATGCTTGAGGCAATGGCACAAGCCAGTGCAATTTTGGCAAGCTTTGATTTAGATGAAATTGATACTCAAAATCGCCTTTACTATTTTACTGCGATAGACAAAGCGCGCTTTAAACGACCAGTTGAGCCAGGTGATCAATTGATGTTTGAAGTCAAGGTGGCGCGTCGTATTCGCAACATGTGGAAGTGTGCAGGTGTTGCTACTGTCGATGGCCAAGTTGCTGCGAAAGCAGAGCTCATGTTTACTTATCAAGACGTTTAACTTGGGAACTTCTATGATTCATTCCTCGGCCATTATCGAAAAAGGCGCCAAAATTGGCAAGAATGTTTCCATTGGGCCTTTTAGCTATATTGGTGCAGGTGTTGAGATTGGAGATGATAACGTCATTGCTTCGCATGTTGTCATTGAAGGGCATACGAAAATAGGTTCTGGCAATCATATTTTTCAGTTTGCTTCTATTGGCGCAGAGCCTCAATCCGTGGCATACCACGGAGAACCTACTCGAGTAGAAATTGGCAATAATAACGTTCTCAGGGAGTACGTCACAATTAACCGTGGTACACCGGACGATAGAGGCTTAACGAGTATAGCGGATGATAACTTTCTAATGGCGTATGTCCATATTGCTCATGATTGTGAGTTGGGTTCAAATATAGTTTTCGCTAATTGTGCAAGTTTGGCGGGGCATGTCAAAGTTGAAGACTACGTTATTATGGGTGGTTTTTCTCTGGTGCATCAGTTTTGTCGAGTTGGAGCGCATTGTATTACAGGTATTGGCTCTGTTTGCATTCAAGATGTGCCGCCTTATACCTTGGCTGCAGGGAATAAGGCGATTACGCATGGCATAAACGTTAAGGGCCTGCGTAGGCGTGATTTTGGCGGTGATGATATTAATCAGCTTAAAAAAGCCTATAAAATTATTTACCGAACAGGTTTGACTAGAAAATCAGCCATAGAAGAGATACGGAAACTTGAGTGGTCAAGTGATCATATTGCTCAATTAGTGACATTTTTTGATGATAGTAAGCGTGGCGTTATACGTTAAGTATTGCGTTGCCTGTTATCAGTATTATTAGTCAATCAACGCTAAAATGATTTAGTCATAAATTTATTCAGGTGGAAAAAAGAACGTTACGAATCGCTATTGTTGCAGGTGAGACTTCAGGTGATATTCTTGGTTCAGGCTTAATTAATGAGCTGAAAAAACAAAGCGACGTTGATATTGAATTTGTGGGTATCGGTGGCTCTCAGATGGCTGAGCAAGGTTTTGCTAGTGATGCGGAAATGGAAAAGCTTTCCATTATGGGTTTTGAAGGTTTATGGGAAAATCTTCGAGAGATACTGTCAATTCGTAAAACGCTTCTGCAGAACCTGATTAAAAGGCCGCCTGATGTTTTTATTGGCATTGATGTGCCTGATTTTAATTTAACCTTAGAAAAAAAACTTCGGCAACAAGGTATTCCTACTATCCACTATGTCAGTCCGACAGTTTGGGCATGGAGAAGTTATCGGATTTTTAAAATTCGTAAAGCAGTTTCTTTGATGCTGACATTGTTTCCGTTTGAAAAGTCGTATTATGAAGAGCGAGGCGTGCCAGTTACTTTTGTTGGCCACCCTCTCGCTAAAAAGCTCAGTCCAGATGATTTTGTACAGTCTAAGGATTTAGGTTTACAGCAGATTGTTAAAGATGCGAGAGAAAAAGGAAATAGACTTGTCGCTGCTTTGCCTGGCAGCCGTCGTAGTGAAGTTGATGCGCTGGGGCAGTTGTTTATTGATTCGATAGTTGAAATTTATCAACAGTTTGAAAATGTAACGTTTATTGTTCCTTTGGCTAATCAGCGTGTGAGCCAACAATTTAAGGCTTTGGTAGAGCAGTCTGTTCATAAAGATTTGTTGAAAGAAAGTGTTTATTTTGTCGATGGCAATGAGTCAACGAATGTCATGAGAGAGAGTGATGTAGTTTTGTTGGCTTCGGGAACGGCGGCGTTAGAATCTTCGCTGTTAGCTAAGCCAACTATTGTGGCATATAAAGTGTCTAGCCTTACTTATTGGTTCGCTCGCCTCACCTCTAGAGTGAAGTATGTGGCCATGCCAAATCATTTGCTTGAAAAGCCAATAGTTCCTGAATTTTTGCAGGGTGATGCGACCGTTGATAACTTATCATCGGCGGTTTTGCGTTATTTGAGTGATCAAGCTTTATATCAGGACACATGCCAACAATTAGCGACTATACATCCACTGCTAAACCGAGATTCGGATAAGCTTGCTGCTCAGTCTGTTTTAAAATTTATTGATAAAAGGGTGGAAAAAAATGACTGAATTAGTGGCAGGGGTTGATGAAGTTGGTCGAGGTCCTTTGATTGGTTCAGTGGTTGCGGCTGCTTGTATTCTGCCTGCTGGCTTTCAATTAGCAGGTTTAACGGATTCGAAAAAAATATCTGAAAAAAAGAGAATTATCTTGGATCAAGAGATTCGTCAGCAGTCATTGGCGTGGTGTATTGCGGAAGCATCGGCGGCAGAGGTGGATGAATTAAATGTATTGCAAGCAAGTTTGCTGGCAATGAAGCGGGCGGTTGATGGATTGGCAATGGCACCTGAATTTGTTTTGGTTGATGGCAATAAGTTGCCTGAATGGCATTATCCCTCTAAAGCAATTGTTGGCGGTGATGGTGTAGAGCCGGCTATCTCGGCGGCGTCTATATTGGCAAAAGTCTTTAGAGATCAGCAAATGATTTCTTTAGGGCAGCAATATCCTGATTATGGATTTGAAAAGCATAAAGGGTACCCAACTAAGCAGCATATAGAGGCAATTCAGGCCTTTGGTGTCCTTGATGAGCATCGAAGAAGTTTTGGTCCAGTTAAAAAGCTTCTTGGTTTATAATTTTGTGCATTGTAAAAAATAGCAATGCCTTCAATTCAGTTAAAAAAATAAGAGCAGCCGAGCATGCCTGAAAATTTTGTCCATCTAAGACTGCATAGTGAATACTCTTTAGCGAATGGTATTGTTCGAATTCCTGCGCTGATTGATCGCTGCGCCGAAATGGGTATGCCATCGGTCGCGCTGACAGACTTAACAAACTTTTATGGCTTGGTGAAATTCTTTAAGAAGACTAAAGTGCAGGGTTTAAAGCCTGTTTTTGGTGTTGATTTATGGATTGAAAACCTTGAGAAGCCAGCCGAACCTTTTCCCTTGTGTTTGCTGGTGCAGAATGCTGAAGGCTATAAGAATGCCTGTGTGCTTATTTCTAAATCTTATCAACAAGGGCAAGACTTTAATAAGGCAATTACAAAGCGTGAGTGGTTGAAGCAAAATAGTGGTGGGTTAATTGCTCTTTCGGGTGGAATGAGAGGCGAGCTTGGGCAGGCCTTATTGGCAGATTCAAAAAAAATAAGTGATATCGTTCATGATATAAAGTTGCTGTTTCCAGGTCGGTTTTATATTGAATTGCATCGCACTGCTAAGCCTCGGCAAGAAGAGTATCTCGCGCTTGCTGTGCAGTGTGCTCATGACCACCAGTTGCCAGTGGTCGCTACAAATGAAGTGCATTTTATCGATAAAGAGGACTATGACTCGCATGAAGTGAGAGTGTGTATTCATGAAGGGTATACAATTAATGATAAGCGACGTGCTCAGGAGTTCACGGAAGAGCAATATTTGAAATCCCCTGAGGAAATGTGTGCGCTTTTTTCGGATATACCTTCAGCGATTGAAAATACATTAGAGATTGCTAAGCGGTGTACATTTTCTCTTGAGATCGGTGATTATCATTTGCCGGAATTTCCTGTGCCGGAAGGTGAGACAATCGAATCGCATTTACGCAATGAAAGTTATGCGGGCTTAGAGAGGATTTTGGCTCGGTTGGGTGACGCAGCTGAACAGCAACGCCCCGTTTATAAAGATCGTATGGAGTTCGAGTTAGGCATTATTAATCAAATGGGTTATCCAGGCTATTTTTTGATTGTTGCTGACTTTATTCGATGGTCTAAGGAGAATGATGTGCCAGTTGGCCCTGGGCGAGGTTCGGGTGCGGCGTCTATTGTGGCTGCGTCTTTAGGGATTACGGATCTTGATCCCATTAAATATGAACTTCTTTTCGAACGTTTTTTGAATCCTGAACGAGTTTCTATGCCAGACTTTGATGTGGATTTTTGCGTCAAAGGTCGTGAGCGTGTCATTCAGTATGTGACCCAGCATTATGGTGTGGATAAGGTGTCCCAGATCATTACATACGGCACCATGGCTGCGAAAGCGGTGGTGCGTGACGTGGGTCGTGTCATGGGGATGCCGTATGGTTTTGTTGATAGGATTGCAAAATTGATACCATTTGATGTGGGTATTAAATTGCGCACAGCACTTGAGCAGGAAGAGGAGCTGCAAAAACGCTATCAAAGCGAAGATGAGGTCGCTGAATTAATTGATATGGCTTTGTCGTTAGAAGGGACGTCACGAAATGTTGGCAAGCATGCTGGGGGAGTTGTTATTGCGCCAACTGATTTGACTGACTTTACACCATTGTATTGTGAGTCAAATGGTGCCCCGATTGTTAGTCAGTATGATAAAGACGATCTTGAGGATGTTGGTCTGGTTAAGTTTGACTTTTTGGGGCTGAAAAACTTAACAATTATTGATGCTGCGGTTAAAGATTTAAATGCTAAGCGTGTTCATCGAGGTCAGGAGGCTGTTGATATCGCGATGTTGCCTTTGGATGACCCCGAGGTGTATAAATTTTTGCGCACAGGTTTGACGACTGCTATTTTTCAGCTGGAATCTCCAGGCATGAAAAAGTTAGTTCAGGCGTTAGAAATTGAAAATTTTGATGAAATTGTTGCACTGTTGTCATTGTATCGTCCTGGCCCGCTTGGGGCGCAGATGGATCAAACTTTTGTGAATCGAAAGCATGGTCGTGAGCCTATTGTTTATGACCATGAAATATTAGAGCCAATTTTAAGATCAACGTATGGGGTCATTGTGTATCAAGAGCAGGTTATGCAGGTTGCTCAAGACATGGCAGGTTATACCTTGGGTGGCGCGGATATGTTGCGCCGAGCCATGGGTAAGAAAAAGCCTGAAGAGATGGCAAAGCAAAGAGAAATTTTTCTCAAAGGCGCAGCGGAAAAAAACATTGATCCGGATATTTCAGGCTCTGTTTTCGATCTGATGGAAAAATTTGCGGCCTATGGTTTTAATAAGGCTCACTCTGCCGCTTATGCGGTGATTTCATATCAAACGGCATGGTTGAAAACACATTATCCTAGTGAGTTTTTAGCGGCCTCAATGTCAGAGGATATGGATTCAACTGACAGAATCGTGATTTATTTAAATGAGGCTAATGAGTTATCAATTAAGGTGACGCCTCCGAATATTAATGAATGTAATTATCGATTTCGTTCTAGGGATTCCGGTGAAATTGTTTATGGTTTGGGTGCGGTCAAAGGTGTGGGGCAGGCTGTATTAGAGCACTTGGTTGAAGAGCGAGAGCAAAATGGTTTGTATGAGAGTTTGTTTGATCTTTGTTACCGTGTGGATATAAAAAAGGTCAATAGACGAGCATTGCAAGCCTTAACAAAGGCGGGGGCTTTTGATGCGTTTGGTGATCATAGGGCGAGTATTTTTGAAAGTATTGATTTGGCTTTAGAGGCGGCTTCACAGCGAGCGAAGTCACAAGAGGCAGGCCAGAATGAGTTGTTTGCGGTTGTTGCTCCTGAGCAAAGCGTTCAAAGCCTGAAGCACGCTGATCCTTGGGAGGAGAATGAGCTATTAAGCTATGAGAAGGAAAACCTTGGTCTGTATTTAAGTGGGCATCCTATTGATGTGCATTTAAGTGAATTGCGTAAAGTAGCGGGGACGCCATTACTGGATGTGAATGTAGAGTTTGGCAAAAAGTCAGTCACCATTGCTGGGTTGATCGTTGAGAGTCGTATTAAGATGACCAAACGAGGCGCTAAAATGGGTTTTATTACACTGGATGATCAGTCTGCCCGAATCGAAGTCGTTGCTTATCAGGAGCAGTTGGATGAGTATTCGGAGCTTATTCGTACCGATGAAATCGTGATTGTAAAAGCCATGGTTTCTAGAAATCCGCATACGGATGTTTTGCGGGTTGCCGCAGAGTCTTTTTATAGCTTGGATACTGTGCGCTCGGAGCTTGCAAGTTGTTTGACCATCAATTTAGATGTGGGGCAAATTGATCAGGTGTTTCTTGATGAGCTGAAAAAAATGTTGTCACCCAATCAGAGTGCGCAGTGTGCAGTTAATATTTTTATGAATACCGCTGAAGTTAGTGTTAATTTGGTGGCTGATTTTGATTGGCGGGTTAAACCTACAGCAGAAATGCTTGCAAGTTTAAAGCAGTTGTTAGGGGCAGATAGTTTTAAGTTGGAATATTAAGTGTTTGCTTGAGTTTGATTTGTTCCAGGGATTGTCGATAAGTGAATCTATTTGTTGCCCGCATCGTTGTGATTACTCTCATAGAAAATACCTTTAAATTCGATGCGATATTTGCTTGACAGTCAGTGCGAGTGGGCCTAGAATCCCGCGCTCCTAACTGTTTATTCGAAGATGTTTTTTGACTAAGCAGTGTTTTGAGGCTTACTAATCACTTTTGAGTGGTTTTTTGCCGAAAGAAAATGAATTGATAAATGAATTTAAAATAAGTTTATGCCAACTATTAACCAGTTAGTTAGAAAGCCACGTAAGAAACAGGTGCAAAAGTCTAACGTTCCTGCTCTTGAAGCATGCCCTCAGAAACGTGGTGTTTGTACGCGTGTTTATACAACAACACCAAAGAAGCCAAACTCTGCTTTGCGTAAGGTTGCTCGTGTTCGTTTAACCAATGGTTTTGAAGTGACTAGCTATATTGGTGGTGAAGGGCATAACTTGCAAGAGCACTCGGTCGTTTTGATTCGTGGTGGTCGTGTGAAAGATTTACCAGGTGTGCGTTATCACACTGTTCGTGGTGCATTGGATACATCAGGTGTTTCTGATCGTCGTCAAGGCCGTTCTAAATACGGTGCTAAGCGCCCTAAGTAAATTGCTATCTAAGATAGATTAAGAGACATAGTCATGCCTAGAAGAAGAGAAGTTCCAAAACGCGAAATTTTACCTGATCCGAAGTTCGGTAGTTTAACACTGGCGAAATTTGTCAATATTTTGATGGTTGATGGTAAGAAGTCAGTTGCTGAAAAAATTATCTATGACGCTTTAGATTTAATCGGCGAACGTCAAACTGAAGACCCGTTGGTTGTTTTTGAGCAAGCGCTTGAGAATATTAAGCCTGTCGTTGAAGTGAAAAGTCGTCGTGTAGGTGGTGCTACATACCAAGTGCCAGTTGAAGTGCGAGCTTCACGTCGTGGTGCTTTAGCTATGCGTTGGTTGGTTGAGTATTCACGTCAGCGTAGTGAAAAATCAATGATGCAGCGTTTGGCAGGTGAAGTGCTTGATGCGGCAGAAAAGAAAGGTGGTGCAATGCGTAAGACTGAAGATGTGCACCGTATGGCAGAAGCAAATAAAGCGTTCTCTCATTTTCGTTTCTAGTAGTTAAAAAGTTTCAAAGCGCGGTTTAATTATTTTAAAGCGCGTTTTATTTTATAAGTTTTCGTTCTTTTACAATTTTATGCGGCGTACTGTAATAGGTGCGTCTAGAGATTAGATAAATAGGTATATCGTAGTGGCTCGTTCAACAGCAATTGATCGTTACCGTAATGTCGGAATTATGGCGCATATAGACGCGGGTAAGACGACGACTACTGAGCGCGTGCTTTTTTATACTGGAATCTTGCATAAAATTGGCGAAGTTCATGATGGCGCTGCCACTATGGACTGGATGGAGCAAGAGCAAGAAAGAGGAATTACTATTACCTCTGCAGCTACGACTACCTTCTGGCGTGGCATGGCGGGCAACTATGATGAGCACCGCATTAATATTATTGATACTCCTGGACACGTAGATTTCACAATTGAAGTGGAGAGATCGTTGCGTGTTCTAGATGGCGCTATCGCTGTATTTTGTGCGGTTGGTGGTGTAGAGCCTCAATCAGAAACCGTATGGCGTCAGGCGGATAAATATGCAGTTCCTCGCTTAGCTTTTGTCAATAAAATGGACAGAGCTGGTGCGGATTTCTTACGTGTTGTTGGGCAGCTTGAAGAGCGTCTTGGTGCGAATGCTGTAGCCTTACAGTTACCGATTGGAGCTGAAGAAGAGTTCGAAGGTGTTGTTGATCTTGTTAAGATGAAGGCAATATATTGGGATGATGCTTCGAAGGGTGTAAAGTTTACAGAAGCGGATATTCCTTCAGGTATGCTTGAGCAGGCGAATAAATACCGAGAAGCTTTGGTCGAGGCGGCTGCTGAATCATCTGATGAGTTGATGGAAGTTTATCTGGAATCAGGTGATTTGAGCGAAGAGCAGATTAAGCAAGGTATTCGTCAGCGCACATTATCAAATGAGTTGGTTGGCGTCATGTGTGGTTCTGCCTTTAAGAATAAAGGCGTCCAGGCAATGCTGGATGGCATTGTGGATTTTATGCCGTCTCCTTTAGATGTTCCGGCTATTCAAGGGGTGGCCGATGACAAGGATGAAACCGAGGTTGAGCGGCATGCAGATGATAAAGAACCTTTCGCAGCATTGGCGTTTAAAATAGCAACTGATCCTTTTGTTGGCCAATTGGTCTTTTTTCGTGTATATTCCGGCATCCTAAAGACGGGTGATACGGTGTATAACCCAATTAAAGGTAAAAAAGAGCGCATCGGCCGTATTTTACAGATGCATTCTAATAACCGTGAAGAAGTGAAAGAAGTACGTGCTGGCGATATTGCAGCAGCGGTTGGTATTAAGACAATTACGACAGGCGATACATTGTGCGCAGCGAATTCAGTTGTGACTTTGGAGCGCATGGAGTTTCCTGAGCCGGTTATTTCTCAGGCTGTAGAGCCTAAGACGCAAGCGGATCAGGATAAGATGGCGACAGCTTTGAGTAAGTTAGCTCAAGAGGATCCATCTTTTAAAGTACATACAGATGATGAATCTGCTCAAACGATTATTTCTGGTATGGGTGAATTGCACCTCGATATCATCATTGATCGAATGAAGCGTGAATTCAATGTAGAAGCAAATATTGGTAAGCCACAAGTGTCTTACCGAGAAACATTATTAAAGACTGTTGAGCAAGAATATAAATATGCGAAACAATCTGGTGGGCGTGGCCAATTTGGTCACGTTTTCTTGCGTATAGAACCGCAGGAACGTGGCAAAGGTTTTGAGTTTGTCGATGAAATTAAAGGCGGCGTAGTTCCTAAAGAATTTATACCAGCTGTGCAGAAAGGTGTTGAAGATGCAACACGCAGCGGTATTTTGGCGGGCTACCCAGTAGTGGATGTGAAAGTAACCTTGTTTGATGGTTCTTTTCACGACGTTGACTCCTCGGAGTTCTCGTTTAAAGCTGCCGCAAGTATGGCCTTCAGAGAAGGCGCGAAAAGTTCTGGGTTGGTTCTGTTAGAGCCAATTATGGCAGTTGAAGTAGTCAGTCCTGAAGAATATATGGGCGGTGTGACAGGGGATTTAAACTCTCGTCGTGGCGTGATTCTGGGGATGGACGATTCACCTTCGGGTAAGGTGATAAAAGCGGAAGTGCCATTGGCAGAGATGTTTGGTTATGCCACATCATTGCGTTCTGCAACGCAAGGTCGTGCTGCATATTCAATGCAATTTAAGAAATATGCTTCTGCGCCGAATATGGTTGTTGAGGCAATCGTGAACAGAGCATAAAGCTTAATAAGCTGAAATTAACTGAGAAGGGCTAGAAAATGTCTAAAGAAAAATTTGAAC
>JBOEGT010000016.1:0-15560 GCA_050633585.1 Arenicella sp. | reverse complement strand
AGTACAATCAACCTATTTCAGCAATACAGTTTTATGCCATTAACGCGCAAACACTCATTAAAGAATCATCAGACATTGATGCACTTGATAATATGAGTCGCATTGAAGAACTCACCAAACGCATGGCAAGCCTTACCAACAGCCTGAGAAATTTTGCACACAAACCGGAGCAAAAAAGAAAAAAAATCCAGATTTCAACCGTCATTGACCAATTAGTCATTTTGATGCAACCGCGCTTAAAAACCGAAAACGTTGAGCTGATCATCAATCATTCCAAACATGATCTGACAGTCATGGCCGGAAGCACACGCCTAACGCAAATATTGAGTAACCTCATTGCTAATAGTATCGATGCGCTCAAAGGTCAATCGCAAAAAACTATCACGCTTGAATACCTCGCTAACAATACAGAGACTGTTGAAATTTATATAAAAGATAACGGCCCAGGCATTCCCGTCGACCAAAGAGAAAAGTTATATGAAGCTTTTTACACAACAAAAAGCAACCAGGATGGCTTAGGGTTAGGACTTTTCATTGTCTATAATTTACTTAATGAACTCGGTGGAAAACTCGATATCATTGATGAAAAAGACTACGGCGCAGTTTTTCGGATTGAATTAGAACGTCACGATCAAGAAGAGACAAACAATGACAGAACATAATGCACAAAAAACACTCGTCAAACCTCCTCGCATTATATTAATTGACGATGATAATGACTTTCGTCATGCACTCACACAGAGCTTAACACTTGCCAAGTATGACGTTGATGATTTCAACCAAGCTGAAAAGGCGTTATCAGAATTATCGAAAGACGATCATACTGTCGTTATCACTGATATCCGCATGCCTAACATGGATGGCATGGCTTTTTTGAACCACGTCTTAGAAATTGACCCCAGCTTTCCCGTTGTTTTAATTACCGGCCACGGCAATATCTCTAACGCGGTAGAAGCCATGCGCGCGGGGGCCTATGACTTCATTGAAAAACCCTTTCCAATTGAACGACTAACTAGCATCATTGATCGCGCGTTGGATAAACGTCGCCTAGTGCTTGAAAATCGCCTATTGCGCAATGAACTCGTTGGGCAAGACAACATCAAAAGCAATATTGTCGGCAGTTCCGCAAAAATGGAAAAAGTGCGGGCCCAAGTGAGGGCATTATCTAATGCCCCCGTCGATGTCATGCTCAGAGGTGAAACAGGTTCTGGCAAAGAAGTCATTGCGAGAGCACTTCACGACGAAGGTGACAGAGCTGGCAAACCGTTTGTGGCCATCAACTGTGGAGCCATACCATCGGAAATGATGGAATCAGAATTGTTTGGCCATGTAGCTGGTGCTTTCACCAGTGCCAACAAAAAGCGCATAGGTAAACTACAATATGCTGACGGTGGCACCGTGTTTTTAGATGAGATCGAGTCGATGCCGATGGAACTACAAATCAAACTGTTGCGCATCATCGAAACGCGCAGCTTAGAACCTCTCGGCTCTAACGAAAACATTGATATTGACGTTCGGTTTATTGCCGCCAGCAAAGTAGACTTAGAAGCAGCTAGTGAACGTAATGAGTTTCGTTCAGATTTATACTACCGCTTAAATGTGGTGACTATATTTATTCCTCCCTTGAGGGAAAGACTGGATGATATTCCTGAGCTCTGCAAGCACTTCATACAACAATCACAATCTCGATACCGCCAACAAATCCCCCCGATTTCAGCCGAAGACCTGCATAGCTTTTCAAGCCATCACTGGCCAGGCAATGTCCGCGAACTACGAAACATCATCGATCGCATAAGCTTAGGCATGTGGGCAGGTTTTAATTCAACAAACCTCCAGGCACAAGAAATCGAGAACAATTCATCCGATTTACATCAAAAAGTCATCGAGTATGAAGCACAACTCATTTCAGCTGAATTACAAAAAAATGCTGGAAACATGAAAAAAACCTATGAATCATTAGGCATTTCAAGAAAAAGCCTCTATGACAAAATTCAAAAATACGGCATTGAAAAGCCCAATAAAAGCTCATAAGCAAACAATACAAATGTGTAAGAAATTACACACCCACTCCCCAAGGGTGTGTATATTTTGATACAAGGAAAAATAATAAAAAAACTCACACTCAAGCAAGTTTAAATAAAATCAATAACTTGCGTATTTAGAAACAATTTGGCACACCCCTTGCTGGGTATAAAGGAAGTACATCAGTACCATTGGTTTGGCGCAATTCCATAATTTTGCGCAACATACTTTTTTTAAAACGATAAAAATAATCCTTTGGAGGATAAAATGAAAAAACTAATTGCTTCGGCTCTATTAATCAGTACCGCGGTCAGCGCACCTGCATTTGCAAACTGTGATCCGGGTGAAGAAGTCATTAAGTTTAGCTTTGTTACTGCTGCAACAGGCCACCCTAAAGGTGAAGCAGCGACTGCAATTGCAAAACGCATTAATAGTGAAATGAATGGCAAAGCATGCATGCAACTATTCCCAAGCTCACAATTATTTGATGACAACAAAGTCATGGAAGCCTTACTGTTAGGTGACGTACAAGTTGCTGCTCCTTCATTATCTAAGTTTGAGTCGTTCACAAAAAAATATCGTGTTTTTGACCTGCCGTTTCTATTCAACGACATGGAACAAGTGAATGGCTTCACAAACGGCCCGACTGGACAAGGACTTCTAAATGCCATTGATGACAAAGGCTATGTTGGCTTGTCTTACATTTACAATGGCTTAAAGCACTTTTCAGCAAAAAAACCATTAGTAAAACCAACAGATGCAGCTGGACTAAAGTTCCGCACACAAACCTCTGACGTTGCTGTTGCAATGATTGAAGCCATTGGTGCCAATGCACAAAAATTGGCTTTTAAAGAAGTCTACGGTGCATTACAAACTGGTGTAGTGGATGGTCAAGAAAACACATGGTCTAACATTTTTACGAAGAAGTTTTTCGAAGTACAAGACGGTGTCACCGAGACGAATCACCAATTACTGACTTACCTAGCTGTCACATCAAGCGAATGGTTAAACAGCTTGAAGCCTGACGTCCGTGATCAATTTGTGAAAATCTTCAAAGAAGAAACAGTGAACGCGAATAATCGCGCGGCTCAAATCAACGAAGATAATAAGCAAAAAATCATCGCTGCAGGTGGTGTAGTTCGCACATTAACGCCTGAGCAACGTCAAGCTTGGGTTGATGTCATGAAACCTGTTTGGAAGAAGTTTGAAGCTGACATTGGTACTGATGTCATCGCAGCAGCTGTCGAAGGCAAATAAGCTCCGCAATTGTGCCGAACTTGTTGACCAAGTTCGGCACCTTTTTACACTTTCAGCTTGATAGAAACACATAGCACTCTTTTGACTGAGCCACTTTCAGTCAACCCTCAAAACCCTTATTCATTCTTTTAAAAGTCATGTCTAAAATTGGAAAGTTTATCGACTCCCTAGAAGAAAATTTCATCGTATTATTACTTGGCTCGATGGTACTTATTACCTTTTCACAAGTGATCGCACGATATATTTTCAATTCAGGATGGGGCAGCGCCCTCGAAATCACACAAGTATTATTTGCGTGGTTAATTTTATTTGGTATGAGCTACGGCATCAAAGTCCATACACACCTTGGCGTCGACATTCTCGTACGCAAATTTTCTCAACCTGTATTCAAATTCTTTGCCATCTTTGGTTGCGTCGCTTGTATCGTTTATGGCGTCACCTTCTTTTCAGCCGAATGGGTCAGCTGGGTCGGTGGACCGGAAAATAAAGGCGGCGCTTTTTATTACTGGAGCAAAATCAAGAAAATAGGTATCGGCATGGAAAGCATCGTGCTTCCTGAGTTCTTATTTGGTGCCGATGAAAGACTGCCCCGCTGGATTGCCTATCTGATATTGCCTATTGGCTTGGCACTTTTCGTTTTTCGTTGCATTCAAGCAACCATTGCCGTTATCAAAGGTGACCGCGAAATGATCATTGCAGCACATGAAGCTGAAGAGCTTCTTGAAGAAAATCGCGACGTACTTAAGGACTAATCATGATTACTATTACTCTATTTATTTTATTATTTTTATTCCTATTTTTAGGCGTTCCTGTTGCAGTTTCCTTAGGCTTATCAAGCGTACTGGTCATTGCTTTTTTATCCCATGACTCAGTATCATCAGTCGCGTTACAACTATTTACCGCCTCACAGAAATATACCTTACTCGCAATTCCCTTCTTTATTTTGGCATCATCATTCATGTCAACGGGTGGCGTTGCAAGCCGCATCATTCGATTCTCGATTGCTACGGTCGGACACTTACGCGGTGGACTTGCAATAGCCAGTGTTTTTGCTTGTATGCTTTTCGCGGCACTATCAGGCTCGTCACCGGCCACAGTTGTCGCTATCGGCACTATCGCAATTGCTGCCATGCGTGAAGTGGGTTACAGCAAAGACTTTTCAGCGGGCATCATTGCAAACGCTGGAACGCTCGGCATTTTGATACCTCCTTCTATTGTGATGGTGGTCTATGCTGCGGCAACAGATGTTTCCGTTGGCAGAATGTTCTTAGGCGGCGTTATCCCAGGCATCATGGCTGGGCTCATGCTCATGACAGTTATCTACATCAATGCAAGAATGCGGGGCATGGAAAAACGCCCATTTGCTGGCATGAAAGAAATTACCGCTTCAGCCGCAGCCGCATCCTGGGGGCTTTTGTTAATCGTTATCATTCTTGGCGGCATCTATTCAGGTGCATTTACGCCGACTGAAGCAGCTGCAGTGGCAGCTATGTATGCATTTTTAATTGCCAATTTCGTTTATCGAGACATGGGACCATTACAAAATACAGCATGGCGCAACGAAAATGAATCTGTCGGTTCTGCTGCAACGCGGAACAGTTTACAAATTCTGAAAAACTTGCCGATTGTATTCTTCCATAAAGACACTCGCAAAGTTGTGTTAGAAGGCGCTAAAACAACGATCATGTTGATGTTCATCATCGTGAATGCATTAGTATTTTCCCATGTTTTAGTCTCAGAAAGAATCCCAGACCTCATCACTAGCCTGATGCTAGATGCGGGTTTTAATTGGGTCACCTTCTTGATCGTTGTTAACATTATCTTGTTAATCGGCGGGCAATTCATGGAACCGTCAGGTTTGTTATTAATCGTTGCTCCAGTGGTTTTCCCTATCGCCATGCAATTGGGAATTGACCCAATCCATCTTGGCATCATGATGGTTGTGAATATGGAAATTGGCATGATCACGCCACCGATTGGTTTGAACTTGTTTGTGACATCTGGAATCACCGGCATGAGTATGGTCAGAGTCATTAAAGCGGCTATGCCATTTGTGCTGGTTTTATTAGTATTTTTGGTACTAGTCACCTATATACCTTCAATTTCAACATGGTTACCAACCTTAATGATGGGCCCCGAAGTCATCACCAATTAATGGCTCTATTCAAACAAAAGGCGATGCTCTTAGCATCGCCTTTTTTTATGCTGATGCAAGCTATCAAATCCTTCCTAACCACAAAAATTAAAAACCACAAAATCAACAAATTACTAACTGAATTCATTCATAACTATTCTCTTCTGAATAGCGGCCCATAAAGAACCTCTTTTTCCTATATTCGCTAAACACGGCAACCAAAACTTAAGGTTTCCTAGCAATTCACCTCCTAATGCAGCAACCTCGCATGTAAATTGCGTAAATTAGGTAGAGACAAACAGCATGAACACGTAAAATACCTCCTTTCAAATGACTACAGAAACTTTCCATGGCTATTTCAATCAAAACCACTACTGAAATTGAAAAAATGCGTGTCGCTGGGCGACTTGCATCTGAAGTGCTAGATATGATTGAAGCACACATCAAACCAGGCATCACAACTGATGAGTTAAACACCATTTGCCATGATTATATTGTCAATGAACAAAAAGCGATCCCTGCGCCGTTGAACTACCATGGCTTTCCAAAATCTATCTGTACATCCATTAATCATGTCATTTGCCATGGCATTCCAAACGACAAGCGCCTAAAAAAAGGTGACATTATCAATGTCGATATCACCGTCATCAAAGATGAATATCACGGTGACACAAGCCGCATGTTCTATGTCGGAGAAGTGTCTCAAATTGCTCAACGTGTTTGCGACATTGCACGAGAGTGCATGTTAATTGGTATCGAAATGGTCAAACCTGGCGTCAAACTTGGAGATATAGGTCATGCCATTCAACAGCATGCGGAAGGCAACAAGTTCTCTGTGGTACGTGAATATTGTGGTCACGGCATTGGAAAAGTATTCCATGAAGAACCGCAAGTGCTGCATTACGGCAAGCCAAACACAGGCGTCACACTCAAAGAAGGCATGACATTTACCATAGAACCCATGGTCAATGTTGGCCGTAAAGAAACACGACTGCTTGCAGACGATTGGACAGTTGTCACTCAAGATCGATCGCTGTCAGCTCAGTGGGAACACACGATATTAGTCACGAAAGATGGTTATGAAATCTTGACGGCCTCAAAGAACTCTATCAAATAGCGTTGGCTTGTTTTTCATCATCCAATGAGCATTCCTAAGTCGACCCTTTTTAAAGCATCGTCATTTGAACAACGTTTAAGCAATGAAGCGCCGTTAAGCGTTTTCAAACAAACGATCACACAAGCTAAAGCGACACTCAAAGAACGGCACTTTGCGGGCGCTAGCTCCACTGACACAGTGACGGCCTTAACATGGTTTATGGACCAAATTTTGGCCTATGCTTGGCAACAGCATGCCGATCTCATTCCTGACAAAACCAAAGTTACCTTGGTGGCAGTCGGTGGCTATGGCCGCGGCGAGCTTCACCCTTATTCAGACATTGACTTGATGATTCTACTTGAAAAAGACTCTTCAAAACTATTCAATGAATTTGCTGAAGTCTTTTTACGATTTTTATGGGATATTGGCCTCGAAGTTGGCCACAGTGTTCGCTCAATCAAGGATTGCGTGAAAGAATGCAAACAAGACATCACTACCATGACCAACCTCATGGAAGCTCGCTATTTATTGGGTGACAACAGTTTATTACCCATGATGGATAAAAAAATACGTGGCTCACGTGTTTTTTCTGCGGAAACGTTTTATGCCGGAAAACTTGCTGAGCAAAATGAACGCCATGCCGCATTCCATGACACTGCCTATAACTTAGAACCCAATCTAAAAGAAGGTCCTGGCGGCCTCCGTGACTTACAAACCATTTTATGGGTTTACAACCGAAGCTTTGGCTGTCGAACTTACGAAGAGATGCGTAACCTAGGCTTCTTAAAAGAACAAGGCCTCACCAATTTCATCCGTAATCGTAATATTTTATGGAAACTACGTATCAGCTTACATTTCATCAATGGCCGACGCGAAGACCGGTTACTGTTCGACCAACAGCGCGCGGTTGCTGATGCTCACGGCTATTCTGACACTGATAACAACCTTGCGGTTGAGCAATTAATGCAACGCTATTATCGAACAGTCAAAGATATTAGCCTGCAAAACGAACTACTGATTGAGCGTTATCGCTTAGAAGTGCTCTACCCCAAGAAGAAAAAAGCGAAAGCCACTCAACTCAATAACCGCTTTCAATCCAGAAACGGCTCAATAGAGATGAGCGATAAAGATGTTTTCTCCAGAACGCCTTTTGCATTGTTGGAAATTTTCTTGGTGATGCAGCAAAACAATATTGATACGATTCATCCAGATACCATTCGCGCGATTCGTTACAACTTAAACCTGATTAACTCCAAGTTTCGTAAAGACATTCGTTGCATCTCGCTTTTCATTGAAATCTTCAAACATCGCACAGGACTCACTCATAACCTGCGCCGCATGAATGATTACGGTGTTCTTGGCGCTTATATTCCCGCGTGGGGTAAAATTGTTGGCCAAATGCAACATGATTTATTTCATGTTTATACCGTGGATGCACACACACTCATGCTCATTCGGAATTTACGTCGCTTGGATACACACCCAGATGAATTCCCGTTAGCGAGTGAAATTTTAAGCAAACTCTACAAACCGGAACGTTTATTTATCGCCGGCATATTCCATGATATCGCCAAAGGCCGTGGAGGAGATCACTCTGAATTAGGCAAAGTGGATGCGTATAATTTTTGCCTCAACCACCAAATGAGTGATTACGACGCAAAACTAGTCGCTTGGTTAGTTCAGTATCACTTATTTATGTCTCACTTTGCCCAGCGGCGCGACATCAGTGACCCAGAAGTCATTCGTGAGTTTTTAGATGTCGTTGGCGACCAAGAGCATTTAGACAATTTATACTTGCTCACCATCGCAGATGTTCGTGCAACTAGCCCAAAAGTATGGAATGCCTGGAAAGGCCAATTACTTGAAAGCCTTTACCACAGCGCGAGCCGAATGTTGCGCCAAGGCGTGAAACGCATCAATACGCAAGAAGCGATTGATGAAGTGAAACGAATAGCCCTAAAAACTTTATCTGAAGACAGTGACTTGGTTGGGTTCTCTCAAGAACGCATTGACAATGTTTGGGATACGCTTGATGAAGACTATTTTACTCACTTCCACCCTAAGCACATTGCGTGGCACATTCAGTCATTAGTCAACTCCACCGCTATTGATACGCCTATCGTTTCCGTTCGCTACTCCGAAACATTCGAGGCCTTACAAATTTTTGTTTTTGCCGCTGAAACGAAATTTTTACTCAGCGAAGTCACCGGAGCCTTAGACAAGTGTGACATAGATATCATGGATGCTCGCATGAATCGCTCAATTGCTGGTTATGGATTTTATAATTTCATCTGCACGCCACCCGACATTGAACACACACAACAAACCGATTACTTAGAACACATAGCTGGGAAAATTCGTCATGCCATGATGAACGTACGGTTTGACAGACACATTCATAAAATTAAGCCCACAACAAAACGCGCATTTGTATCACGCGCGCTCAAGCACTTCCCCATCAAAACTAGTGTGGAATTCATTAACAACAATGAAAATCACACCATCATGGAAGTCGTTGCGCACAACCAACCCGGCTTGTTACACAAAGTCGCTTTATGCTTGCTAGAAAACAACATTCGCTTAGTGAATGCGCGCATTGCGACATTTGGTGAACGCGCTGAAGATACATTTTTTATCACGCTGCGTGATGGCTCGTTAATTAGCGACAAATCAACACTCGTCAAACTCAGCCGTGCTATTTGTGAGTCTCTTGATAACGTAAGCGACAAGAACACATAAACAATTTGTCTGACCTTTCGTAAAGCAGTGGAGAAACTCTCGCTTCTGTATGATAATCAGGCCCTATTTTTAATTAACACTTTTAACAAAGATTATTATGTCACTACAAAACATCATCGAAACAGCCTTCGACAACCGTAGCGAAATTAGCCCAAGCAACGTTGAACCAGAAATCAAAAGCGCTATCTTAGAAGCGATTGAACTATTAGATCGTGGCGAAGCACGTGTCGCTGAAAAAGTAGATGGTGAGTGGGTTGTCAACCAATGGCTAAAGAAAGCTGTTCTTTTGTCTTTCGCTATTCGTGACAACAGTCTTATGCCGGGTGGCGAAACTAACTACTTCGATAAAGTCCCATCAAAGTTTGCTGATTATGACGATGCACGCTTTCAAAAAGACGGCTTCCGCGTTGTTCCTCCGGCAGCTGTTCGTAAAGGCTCATACATTGCACCTGGTGCAATTTTAATGCCGAGCTATGTCAATATTGGCGCGTTCGTCGATTCTGGTTCGATGGTTGACACATGGGCAACCGTTGGCTCATGTGCGCAAATTGGTAAGAATGTACACCTTTCTGGTGGCGTCGGTATTGGCGGTGTTTTAGAGCCTATTCAAGCGGGCCCTGTCATCATCGAAGATAATTGCTTCATTGGCGCTCGTAGTGAGATCGTTGAAGGTGTCGTAGTCGAAGAAGGCGCGGTTATTTCAATGGGCGTTTTCATTGGTCAAAGTACTAAGATCCTTGATAGAGAAACTGGCGAAGTCAGCTATGGTCGCGTACCAGCTGGCTCAGTGGTTGTTTCTGGCTCAATGCCTTCTAAAGACGGTTCACACAGCTTATATTGTGCGGTTATCGTGAAAAAAGTTGATGCGAAAACACGTTCAAAAACCGGCTTAAACGAACTACTTCGTGTTGACTAAAAAAAACCTTGAACAACAATCCATTTAACATTGAAGCGTCAACACTCTATGACTAGCCCAACACTTGAACTCGCTAAACAGCTGATTGCTCAGCCTTCAGTCACGCCTGCAGATCTCAACTGCCAAGGCTTAATGGCAGAACGTTTAGAAAAAATCGGCTTTCACATTGAACACATGCCTTTTGGTGGTGATTCAGATGAAAAAGGTGAGGAACGAGTAGAAAACCTTTGGGCTAGGCGTGGTACCAGCGAACCGTTAGTTGTGTTTGCGGGCCACACCGATGTTGTGCCGGCAGGCGATCTCGACAAATGGGACACCGACCCATACCAACCCACTGAAAAAGATGGCTTGCTATATGGTCGTGGTGCAGCGGACATGAAAGGCTCTCTGGCCGCTTTCATCACCAGCCTCGAAACCTTCGTTGCAGAGAACCCTGACCATCAGGGCTCTATTGCACTACTCATCACCTCCGATGAAGAAGGCATCGCGAAATATGGCACCGTCAAAGTTATTGAAACACTCGAAGCACGTAACGAAAAAATTGACTATTGCATCGTGGGTGAACCCAGCTCAACCAAGACACTGGGAGATATCATTAAAAATGGACGCCGTGGATCAATCGGTTGTGAACTCACGATTATTGGAAAGCAAGGCCATGTTGCCTACCCCCATCTAGCAATCAATCCAATTCATTATGCGGGCACCATCATTGACCAGCTTAAACGCATTGAATGGGATCAAGGCAATGAATACTTCCCGCCTACAAGTTTTCAAATTTCAAACGTCAACTCCGGCACGGGCGCAACCAATGTCATTCCAGAGTCTGCGCATCTTGTCTTCAATCTACGATTTTCAACCGAAACCAATGAACATGACATTCGCGAGCGTGTAGAAGCCGTCGTTAACGAAGTACTGGCCGACAGTGATGCGACATATGAGATCACATGGCGATTATCTGGCAACCCATTCATCACTGAAAAAGGGGCATTGGTGGACGCATGCACCGCCGCCATCAAAAGTGAGCTTGGCATAGATACAGAACTATCCACCTCTGGCGGCACGTCGGACGGAAGGTTCATCGCGCCAACGGGTGCTCAAGTCGTTGAGTTTGGGCCCATCAACGCCACTATCCACCAAACCAATGAGAACGTTAGCATCAAAGCTCTTGATGACCTATCTCGTTGCTATAGCCAAATACTAAAAAATTTATTGACTGACTAATTCCTTCTAAAAGCTTGTTTTTCTGAGACAAAGCTAGCCATTGCTAGCTTTTTCTTTTGTTGAGTTTGGCGTTCACGTTCTAAAATCACATCAGATTGCACATCTTGAAGCGATCCTGTTAGTTGATCAGGCAACTCACCTGAAGCTATTAAGGCATGATACCTGCCGCAACACACTCTCAAAAAAGAGGTGAAGTTACCGAGGTCATGCCCCTCATCAATGGATTCAAAGTACAGCTTCGTAATCAAACTGTTTACAGTCATATCATCACGAAAAGCAATTTCTTCCAAACTGTTCCAAAAGAATTGCTCCAACCTCACACTAGAGACCACGCCATCAATTCGCAATGATCGCGTGTAGCTTTGCCACAATTGGCTATCAGCTCCAATAAAAAGTTGACACATCGCTCTACCTCCAGCTTAAAATCTCGTTATCTCTTTATGCCGCAAGCAAAGCCATAAACTGTTTCAACCATTCTGGATGAGCTGGCCATGCTGGCGCTGTCACTAAATTACCATCTGTGATTGCCTGCGTCACTTCTATATCACAAAACTCACCACCAGCGAGTGTCACTTCAGGCGCACAAGCTGGATAAGCCGAACACTTGCGATCCGTTAAAACACCCGCGGCCGCTAACAGCTGAGCACCATGGCACACTGCCGCAACGGGCTTATTTTCAGTAAAGAAATGCTGGACCATCGCAATGACTTGAGGATTTAATCGCAGATATTCTGGCGCTCTACCACCGGGGATCACCAACGCATCATACTCATCCACAGTGATCTCATCGAATGTGCCATTCAGCGTAAAATTATGGCCAGACTTTTCGATATAGGTTTGATCTCCAACAAAATCATGCACCGCCGTTGGAACGGTATCTCCTGCTATTTTTTCTGGACACACGGCCGTCACCGAATGCCCGCAAGCCATCAACGTTTGAAACGGCACCATTGTTTCATAGTCTTCTGTATAGTCACCTGTCACCATTAAAATGTGTTTCATGTTTCTCCTCATTTGTTTTTATTAAAAAACCATTAAAACAAACAAGGAATACCAATGGGTAACATCATGCTACTACACTAGATGAGCACCTAACTTAAATGAATTTTCAGAAAACTACTCAACAGCAATCTTAGTTATGATTTTGATTCAGAACATTCTGTTTAATTGCACTAGAGGATGTTCGCAAATTATAAACAACTTGAGTAACTTTTTTCCCTTGAGATTCCAGATAAGATTCTACATCGATATTATGTGCCTTATTGCCCCAATCCTCTCCAATCACAAAGATATCAACATCCAATTCTTTACACGCTGAAACATACTCAAGCTCATAATATGGGCGAACAATATCCACACAACGTAGCGACTCAAGCATCTCAATTCGTTCTTGTAACGGAATAACAGGGACATTGGGTTTATAAGAATTAACGACACTGTCTGACGCAACACCAACGGCCACCACATCGCCCAAAGCCCTACATTGTTCAAGCAAAGCAATATGCCCTACATGCAAAAGATCAAATGTTCCTACTGTGTAAACAAGCATTATGTTATTTATTTCCTGTATTAAGTTTTTGTTTCATCACATCTACTCATTCGGCAATTGTTTTCACAAAAGCTTCCAACCATAAAATAGGGTTAACCCAAGAGTGTAAACGGCGAGAAGGTAGACATTAACGGGGTTACCCGACAGTTTGGGTGTTTTAATTTGAGACACATTAAGCGCCGCAAGCGCAAGGCAAGCTGAATAAAGAAGAATAGAAAAAGAAAACTGACTAAAAGCACTTTCAAAAAGAAACAAAAAAACAAGCACGAGGCTATTATTGTCGATTGCTAAGCCCGTATATTTAGAATCGCCTGAAAGTCCAAAGGTCGAAAAGTAACTCAGCCTTAATGCCGCAGTCACTAGCATGACAAAGGCGCCAAACAAGAATATGGGTTCAAACTCACCATAACTCAGTAAGAGAATCGCCGGAGTGACTCCATAACTCACAATATCGATCAATACATCCAATTGGCCACCAAAAGTGCTATCAATTCCTGTCCGGCCCTTCATCTTCCGGGCTACAAGCCCATCCGCCCAATCAAAAGCAACCGCCCAAACCATGCCAATCATCGCACCGTAATAAATGCCTAAGATACAACAGTAGATGGCAATTAATGTGCATGCCAAGCCGGCGAGGGAGCACAGGTTTGGAAGATCTACAATATAAGAAAGAATCTTAGGTTGCGACTTAATAGTTTTTTTAGACTGTAACGCATTTAAGTTGTTCATTTTTTACATCACTCACTATAGATGTCATGACACCAATTGAACTGGAAATACACAAAACACACCCGTTAATCTTGATATTAGGTAATCTTGAAAATCAAAGGTCGCTCTTTCTCCATAACTAACCCTTCAATCACTCCATAGACCGTAATAAAAGCAGATACAGACGAGCATGCGCGCTGGTTCTGATATCGCTTAATGTCTAAGCTAGATGAAAAATTACTACTACACTAATGATCGTCAGATCAATATCAAAGCATCTGGAAAATTGCCGAAGAACTGGCGAGAGATAAAGCCCGAGAGAGAATCGGAAGAGATTTTAACAATGACACTATACGCCTTATCTCTGAGAATAGCCCGTGATTTCCCTTTTTTTGAAACATCTAGCTTCGTGAAAAAGCCAAAAACAGCGCAACTTTTTGCCTTAGTTGAATGATAGTTCTGAGAAATCAGCCTAAGTAATTGAATAAGAAATCAAGAGCCTGAAACTTTGGAAGTAGATACTTTTTAACTGAAAATCCCATTCACTTTGTTATTAGAAGGCTCTCCTTAAGCTCTGCCCGTTATTTTATTTTGGTAGTTCATAAGGTTGGCCAAAGCTTGTGGTTTTTAATAAGCGAAATTGAATATCGTCTTTATTCAGAAATTTATATTTTTTACTATATTTATTTTTCATTATCTCAAAACTTTCTTTGCCATCAGGGTAATACCTCCACGGTATCGGGCTTTCATAGCAGTCTAAGAAGAAGAGACCTATAAATATGGTTTCACCTTTTTTGACATTAAACGACCCTGCAAAAACCCCGTCTTCACTCGTTAAATCATTTTTATCTGCCTTAAAATAACCAACATCAGTCGTTGATTTCGCTGCTTTGACTGACCAACCACTAAAAATATACTCCCCAGGCTCAACAAGAAAGCCATAATTTATAAACTTTGGTTTCGCAAAAGCTTTAGATGGCGTTTCTATATTTATTTTTGAATATTTAGTGTGATCGGTTTCTTTCACACCTGTTTTTTCAAAAGCTAAATGTGTGAGCTGGGCATTATGAAATTGGCCACAAGCCCATTTTCTACCCCAGCTAACATCAAATAAAACAACTGCTTTTTCAGCTTGGCTTTGGATATAGTCTTTTTTCTTCAACTTAGCCGAAAAAGCTGGGCTTCCCACAAGAAAAGTACTGATGAAAAATGTAATTGCCCGATGCTTTTTATTTATCATATTGACTCCAGAAGCACTTTAGTCGCCCGTTTTTGACTTTGATTTGTTAGGAACAATTTCTTGCATTCGCAAATTTATTTCCAACCCTGAACCCAGTGGCTATCATCTTTCAGATCACGCCAATCTATCGAGATGGAACGTTTTGACATCACCGCCTCGATGCAACAGAAAACAACAATACCCTCTTCATCAAACTCTATTTCAGAAATTAAAAAGTGTTTTTCCTTTTTCTGGGGATTGACCGCAGTCCATTTACTATTGAGTAATTTCTTTGGATTGATTTTATTCATCAGTGCTCGATTCGATCTCCATATTAAACCCTACAGTGTAAATTCTTCTGCCCATTTTTAAGCAGTTTGTTATATATCATCTTTACGAATTGTAAATGCTTCAATTGGTTTTAACTCTCTATGATCATGATATAAATCCATATATATCGTATATTCTTCGATATGAAATTTATGCTTACAGTGAATAATATATCCATCTACTGTGTTTCCATACGGACCTGGCCCAAAACTACCTAATCTGCGAAATTCTATTGGAGGCTGTCCAGATTTACATATTAATCGACTTAGATATTCTCTTTGCCCAGAAAGGCCTCTTGACTTGACCGGATTACAAAAAGAACCCAAAGAGAACTTACTCATTTCCTCTAAATTTGCCACATAGTTTCCC
>JBOEGT010000015.1:0-94087 GCA_050633585.1 Arenicella sp. | reverse complement strand
AAGCGACCTTCAGTCAAAAAAGTATATCCATAATAACTAAGGCCTAAAAAAATATGCAATACCGCGATGGGGAAAAATATTTTTAATGGAGAATATAAAGTACCAATTTTAAAAATGATCAGCAAAAACTTAATACCATCTTTAAACACACTCAAGTGGCTTGATCCTAGCCGTTTTGGCATATCAATAGCAATATATTTGACACTATAACCAGCTCTGAAAAATGCCATAGTACTCGTCGTTGGATAGGAAAAACCATTCGGCAACAAATATAAAAATTCAAGAAATTTTTCTCGTTTAACCGCTCGAAAACCTGACGTTAAGTCATGAATTTTATGCCCTACAATTAAAGATGAAAACCAATTATAAAACCGGTTCCCTACGCCTCTTAACAAACCTGCTTGAGAGTCTTGACCTCTAGCTCCAACCACTAAATCATAGCCATTTTCAAGCTCATCAAGCAACATAGGTACATCACTCGCTTTGTGTTGTCCATCGGCATCCATGAAAACAATAAAATCACTTTTGGCTGATCGAGCACCTGTTTTTATCGCAGCGCCATTTCCTTTTGAATAAGCATGATTGATCACAGTAACTCCAAAATCCTGACAAACTAATTCAGTATTGTCAGTAGAGCCATCATTAACAATAATAATTTCATTTGGATGGAGCTTTAAAAGACTCGGCAATAACTCTTTCAAACCCTCTTGTTCGTTTTTCGCTGGTATGACAATTGAATAGTTCATTCGTTTTTAATTTATGGTTAACTTAAAAAATGCATCAAAATCATCATTTTCTTTCTAAAATATAACTTTTATTCTTAAATATAGACTATTTAACAATTGATTTAACAATTGATTTGAGTATTCATAATAAGAAAGCGTACAATGTATGCATTAAACGAATTTATAAGCATAAATCAATAAAAACCATACGTGCATGACTCAAGCAGAAAATTTTGCAAAAACATTAGCTCAGTTTGACTTAATTCCCAAGAATATTGTCGACGACTTGAAAAGCGTTGATGAAGACTTAACACCTTCTCAAGTTGCTGACTATGTCGTTAGCAAAAATATTACTACAGACGAAAAGATTCGCCAAACATTCTCAGAGCGTTTTGGTTTACCCGAGATAGATTTATCATCGATTGATCTAGATTTTATTCCTGTAGAGCACATCAATATTGAACTCGCCAAAAAGCATCGTGTTTTACCAGTCTATATGCACAACAAACATCTATTTGTTGCCATTTTAGACCCCGTAAATACAACGTCACTTGAAGAAATACAGTTTAAAACTAAACTGCCAGTTACCCCACTTCAAGCCGCGCCTAACGACCTCTTAATAAAAATTGCTGAAGTCGAAGCATCATTAGAGGAAAACGCACTAGATGGGCTTGATCAAGATGGCGATCTTGACGAGTTTGGCGACCTTGACGTCGTTGATGAGGATGCTGAACAGGCTGAATCTGCCGATATTGATGAAGCGCCAATCGTCAAATATGTCAATAAAATATTGCTAGATGCCATTCGACAGGAAGCTTCAGACATTCATATTGAACCTTTCGAGAAGAAATTACGCATTCGTTTTCGAACAGATGGAGTACTTCGAACAATAGCCAATCAACCGATTGCTCTTGCTCAAAAAATGGCCGCTCGACTAAAAATTCTTTCCAAAATGGACATTGCTGAGCGACGAATCCCTCAAGACGGGCGAATGAAAATCAAAATTTCTAAAACGAAAGATATCGATTTTCGTGTTAATACATTGCCTACAATGTATGGAGAAAAAATTGTTATCCGTGTTTTAGCGATGGGCAACGAAGGCCTGACTCTTGACATGCTTGGATTTACAGACACCCAACTCAAACACTATGAAGAGGCTGTCAAAAGACCTTATGGAATGGTGCTAATTACTGGACCTACAGGCAGCGGTAAAACAGTCTCCTTATACACAGCTCTAGCGATGTTAAATAATGATGATATTAATATCTCAACCGCTGAAGACCCTGTTGAAATCAACGTTGAAGGCATTAATCAAGTCAACATTAACGATAAGGCTGGCTTGGACTTTGCATCGGCGCTGCGTGCATTTTTACGACAAGACCCTGACATTATCATGGTGGGTGAAATTCGTGACTTGGAAACAGCTGAAATTGCTATCAAAGCGTCACAAACAGGCCACTTAGTTTTATCAACACTCCACACAAATGATGCGCCAGCAACATTGACACGATTAATGAATATGGGCGTTCCGGCATTTAATATCGCCTCGGCTGTTACTCTCATTGTTGCTCAACGACTTGGTCGCAGACTATGTTCAAACTGCAAAGAGCCAACAGAAATTCCTGATAAAGCACTGATTGAATTAGGTATAGAAAAATCTGAGTTGAAGAACTTTAAACCTTATAAGGCTGTAGGATGTTCACGGTGTGTTGCTGGATATAAAGGCCGAGTGGGCATTTTCCAAGTGATGCCCATTAATGAAGACATAAAAGAGTTAATCATGAATGGTTGCACTCAACTAGATATTGAAAGAATTGCTGAAAAACAAGGTATTCTTGATTTGAGAAAGGCTGGCTTGCTCAAAGTCAAAGAAGGGGTGACCACACTCGAAGAAGTAGAACGAGTCACTAATAGTTAAAAAATTTATTTACACTGAAACATACTGTCTGATAAGTTAGGACCATGGCTGAAAGAGATAAAAAAACAAAAAATAGAGCCCCCAAAACCACTACCTATGTATGGAAAGGGATTAGCGCTGGAAGAAAAGATGTAAAAGGCGAAATTATCGCAAGCTCCATTAGCGATGCAAAAAAGAAACTTCGAATCAAGAATATTCGCACCACATCCCTCAAGAAAAAATCTAAACCCCTCTTTTCTCAAGGAAAGCCTGTCGCTGCGGAAGATATCACTTTCGCCTCTCGCCAAATGGCAACAATGATTGGCTCGGGCATGCCCATAGCACAATCATTGCAAGCAATTGGAAAAGGCCATGAAAAGAAAAGTGTTGAAAATTTACTGGGCGGTATAACAAGCGATGTTGAAAGCGGCACATCTTTAAGTTCAGCACTAGCAAAACATCCATTGCATTTTAATCGCTTATATACGAGCCTAGTGGCTGCGGGCGAAGAATCAGGAAAGTTAGATACACTTCTTGACAGAGTGGCTACCTATCAAGAAAAAATGGAATACATTCGTAAAAAAATAAAATCTGCAATGACATACCCAATCTCAGTGTTAGTCATTGCCATCGCTGTCACGATTGTTCTGCTCATATTTGTTATTCCTCAATTCGAAGAACTATTCCAAGATTTTGGCGCTGATTTACCGGCATTAACAAGAACAGTCGTAGATTTATCACGATGGATGCAAGAACATTGGTGGAAGTTTATTGGCTGCATTATTGCTGCAATTTTTGGCATTCGAGCGTTTCACAGGCGATCAGACAGTTTTAAATTTGCTGTAGATAGAGCCTTATTAAGAGCTCCAATATTTGGGGTCGTATTAAAAAAATCCGCATTAGCACGTTATTCACGAACACTTGGCATTGTATTTGGCGCAGGTGTTCCCTTAGTAGAAGGCATGAATACGGTAGCATCCTCGACTGGTAACCGTGTTTATGAACAAGCCGTATTAGAAATTAAAAATCAAGTGTCAACTGGCCAAACACTAGCAAAATCCATGGAAGAAACGGGCCTATTCCCTAACATGATGCTTCAAATGGTTTCTAGCGGTGAAGAATCAGGTGAGTTAGAGGTAATGCTCGGTAAGGTTGCTGACTTCTATGAGTCAGAAGTTGACGAAGCAGTAGAAAACCTTGCCAGCCTAATTGAGCCAATCATGATTGTCATTTTAGGCGGAATTATCGGCACGATGATTCTTGCAATGTATATGCCTATCTTTAAGCTTGGATCGGTTATTTAAACGCTCCAATTAGCCTTATCATGGATATTGTTATGCAGTCGCTAACAGCCCTGCCACCCAGCGTGCAAATAATGCTATTTGCACTATTGGGGCTTATGGTGGGCAGCTTCTTGAACGTTGCTATCCTTCGTATTCCAAAACGCATGAAATGGGATTGGACAGAACAAAGTACAGAATGGCTAAAAATCGCACCTAAAGACGACTCAGAAAGACCTGCTAGCATTGTTCACAAGTCGTCACACTGCCCCAAATGCCTTGTAAAAATCAAACCTTGGCACAACATACCATTAATAGGGTATTTACTCATTCGAGGCAAATGCGCTGCTTGCAAACAACCAATATCAATTCGCTACCCCATATTCGAAGCCTTAACAGCTTGCCTGACAGGCATTGTTGTTTGGCAGTTCGGCATCACGATTGAAAGTTTTTTCGCCATCATTTTAACGTGGTCATTAATTGTTCAAACAGGCATTGACTTAGATCACCAACTTTTACTGGATGAAATAACCTTTCCCATATTATGGCTGGGACTGCTAATTAGTTTAGTTCCTGCTTTCTCTTCACCTACAGACGCTATTATTGGCGCAGCCATGGGTTATTTAAGCCTGTGGGTTGTCTACCAAGCATTTAAAATTGCCACAGGAAAAGAAGGCATGGGTTATGGCGACTTCAAATTATTAGCACTTTTAGGTGCTTGGCTAGGCTGGCAATATATCCCTCAAATCATTTTACTTTCAACATTCATAGGCAGTATCGTAGGCATATTACTACTGATCACTAAACGATTAAACAGTGAAAAAACAATTCCTTTCGGCCCTTACATTGCTGGAGCTGGGTTTATTGCATTGATTTGGGGTGAACAGATCAATGCCAGCTATTTTAAAATAATTTCTTAAACATTATTTATGCTTAAGATCGGGCTTACAGGAGGCATTGGCTCAGGAAAAACCGCTGTTTCTGATGCATTTTCTGCACTTGGCGTGACAATAATAGATACAGACATTATCGCACGAGATGTCCTTATCGATAATCAAACATTACTAGATACACTGACCCAGGCTTTTGGCAAGCAAATCCTGGATCAAAATCAGCAACTAATTCGCCCAAAACTCCGTGAAATTGCATTTCAAACACCTGAAAACAAAACAAAACTGGATAACATCATGCACCCAGTTATCCGGCAGGAGACACTTCACCAAATTAAACTGGCTGAAAGGAAGGAGAATAAGTACTGCATTATTGTAGTCCCATTGCTCATTGAAACAGGCTTCAAGAAACTTGTAGACCGCGTATTAGTTGTCACAGCTCCTCATAACCGAAAACTCAATTGGCTAAAAAAACGCAGTGAATTAGATCAAGTTACTGCAGAGAAAATCATGTCATCACAAAGCTCAGATGCTGAAAAACTAGCCATTGCCAATGAGCATATACACAATGATCTGGACCTAGACAATATTACAGCTCGCGTAAAAGCACTTCATACATACTATTCATCAATCACTAATTGACCAAACACTTGAGATTGCTGCAATCCCTTGTGCACCGAAACTCCAAGCCGTTTCGATATCTTCGGTAACCACACCTCCTAGCGCATAACAAGGCAGTTTCGCTTGCCGCACCAAAACGCCAAACCTAGACCAACCCATTCCTAATTCATCAGGATGACTTGACGTTCGTTGTACAGGGCTAAGCAATGCAAAATCAGCTACTTTTTCCGCATGCGATAACTCACTTTGCCCATGACATGAAACGCCCACCCAAAAATCAGGCAATTCACTTCTTCCCATAACTTTTTTAGCCCGGTGACGATTCAACTGAACGCCATCAAAGCCTAGATCAAACGCAACTTGAGGATCACCATTAAGAAAAATCGCACGTTTTCCCATCACCTCACGAAGCGCTCTCAAACACTCCTCTAACTTCATCCTAGAATCAAAGTCTTCCCTGAGTTGAAGAGCAAAGCTAGGCTCTTCTTCACGACAAAACTTTTCAACAACAGACAGCGTCTTTTTAAATCCATATCGCTGTATATCAGTGATAAACATCTGTTCCGGAAGTTGAACTGCATTTGTAATAGGTAGATTAGCGTCCAAAAAATCTAAGTCAAAGCACTCAGATGGCTTCACCCATTTCAATGATTGACCTTCTGCGCCAACAGGCTCGCCTGCAAAATCATTGACAACATAGACAAATAAGCGAACATGCCTATCTGGATAGTCATGTTCAAGCGTTATCAAAGGTCTTGCTGCCAAAACAATCACATTGAGTTCTTCACTTAACTCTCGCTTTAACGCACTGAAAGGATCTTCATTGGCATCTAACTTACCCCCAGGAAACTCCCACTTTCGAAAATATCGATCCTGAACTAGGCGTTGTCCTACTAAAACGTTTTCTCCTTGCCTGATAACACCAACAGCAACATCAATTCGTTTCTTCAGTTCAATAGAGCCTTGAGACATTTAAATAGTTAACAACCAATTAACCAGCATCATTTTAAGCTTTATTAGCTTCGATATTCCGCATTGATGGTGACATATTCATGTGACAAATCAGTTGTCCAGACCGTCTTTTGAAATAATGAATCGCCCAGCTCGACGTCAATGACTAACTCCGATTCATTAAATACCGCTTGTCCTTTTTCCTCAGAGTACAAAGTATCAGGCTGACCAAAGGAAACAATTGCTAAACCATTCACCCTAACATTCACTTTATCAGGGTCCATCTTAGAGACTGGCGCTCTTCCAATAGCCATCAGTAAACGCCCCCAATTTGGATCACTCGCAAATAAAGCCGTCTTCACTAAGGGTGAATGAGCCAACGTGTACGCGACAGATGCACAATCTTCAAGACTGTCTCCACCCCTAACATTCACTTCCACAAACTTAGTAGCTCCTTCCCCATCTCGAACAATCGCTTGAGCTAATTTTTGAGCAACGCGTGTTACAACACTCTGCAACTGCTTTTTTTCTAAAGAAGATGCTTCACTAATCATCATATTATTAGCGCACTGCGTTGCCGTCACAACAAAAGCATCATTCGTTGAAGTATCTCCATCAACGCTGATTGAATTAAAACTCTCGTTCGCCGCATTTGTGGTAATTTTATCGAGAGTTGACTGGTTAACTTTTGCATCCGTAACAATATATGCCAACATGGTTGCCATGTTCGGGCAAATCATACCTGAACCTTTAGAAATGCCAGTGATCGTGATTTTTTCTCCACCAATAACAACTTTCTCGCTGAATGCCTTCGGCAAGGTATCAGTTGTCATGATGGCTTTCGCTGCATTTAACCAGTTTGTTGGCTGAAGATTTTTCACAGCAAGGTCTATGCCTGACTGCATTGCGGCCATTGGCAATTGCTCCCCAATAACACCTGTAGAAAAAGGCAATACTTCGTTAACCTCGCACCCAAGCACCTTCGCAACCATAGAACAACTATCTTGTGCCGCCCTCATACCTTGATCTCCAGTCACAGCATTTGCGTTTCCAGAGTTAATTAACAGCGCGCGCGGACTCATAGAAGCAATGTGGGACTTCGCCACATGCACAGGTGCGGCGCAAAATACATTTTGAGTAAAAACAGCGCTCGTTAATGCACCTTCTACGAAGCGCATCAATAACACATCATCGCGTTCAGCATAGCGAATACCCGCTTGAGCAACACCTAGCTCTACCCCATCAACATTGAGTAATTGCGATGGCTCCATCAAGTTAACAGCCATATAAAACCCTTAATCATAAAGTTATTAGTGACGTTTTGCCCAAACAGCAATACAGAACCAACAGACTAACTCAATTTACCATGACAATGTTTATATTTTTTACCTGAACCGCATGGGCAAGGCTCATTTCGACCAACTTTAGGACCTTCTCGGCGCATCGTTTGAACGGTATTTTCTGCGGAAGGGTCATGGCTTTGTTGGGCGTCTTCATTCACATCAGCATGATTAAACTGTAACTCAGCATCATTTCTCTGCTGCTGTCTCTCCATATCTTCCAAATCAGATTCTTGTTGTATCTGGACTTTTGAAAGCACACTCACGACTTCAAATTTAATACGCTCCAACATATTCGTAAACATATTAAATGCTTCACGTTTATATTCTTGCTTAGGATTCTTTTGCGCGTAACCTCGCAAACCAATACCTTTACGCAAGTAATCCATCTCAGCCAAGTGCTCTTTCCACTGAGTATCAAGAATTTGCAACATCACAGCTTTCTCAAGGTGGCGCATAACTTCAGGTCCGTGCATCTCTTCCTTGGCTTGATATGCCTTCATGATTTCGGCATAAACTTTTTCACGAATAGACTCTTCGTGAAGGGTCTTTTCATCATCTAGCCATTGTTGCACAGGTAAATCAACAGCAAAGTCTGTCCTCAAATCGTCTTCTAGACCTTCTATATCCCACTGCTCATCAATGCTTTCAGGCGGGATACTGCGACTAATCACTTCATTGACAACATCAACACGCATTTGCTCTAAATTAGCTTCGACGTCATCCTCACTCATCAGATTATTACGCTCATCGTAAACAATCTTACGCTGCTCGTTTGATACATCATCGTATTCAAGTAATTGTTTACGGATATCGAAGTTATGCCCCTCTACCTTTCGCTGAGCATTTTCAATCACACGAGAGACAAGCTTACTTTCAATCGCTTCTCCTTCCTCCATACCAATGCGCTGCATCATTGTCGAAATTTTTTCCGAACCAAAAATACGCATTAGATTATCTTCTAAAGAGAGGAAAAAACGCGTTTCCCCAGGATCCCCTTGTCGACCAGAACGGCCACGCAATTGATTATCAACACGGCGTGATTCATGGCGTTCAGTACCTATCACATACAACCCACCTGCATTTAATACTGACTGATTACGATTTTGCCAATCTAATGTAATCGCTTCTTTTTCTGAATCATCTTCAAGTTGACTTAGGTCACTTTCCAAGCTTCCACCTAGAACAATATCTGTACCACGCCCTGCCATATTAGTTGCAATAGTTACCGAGCCAGGTCTGCCCGCTTCAGCAATAATTTGTGCTTCGTTAGCATGGTTCTTGGCATTTAATACACTATGTTTTAACTTTGCCTTATCAAAAGCATCTGACAATAACTCTGAGTCCTCAATAGAGGACGTTCCTATTAAAATAGGCTGGCCCTTAACATGACGTTCTTGAACATCCTCAATAATCGCAAGGAATTTTTCCTGCATGGTGCGATAAATCACATCGGGTTGATCAATTCGCTTAACATCCATATGTGTTGGAACAACAACCACCTCTAAACCATAAATTTGCTGAAACTCTGTCGCCTCAGTATCAGCCGTACCTGTCATGCCTGACAGCTTATCGTATATGCGAAAATAGTTTTGAAAAGTAATTGATGCAAGTGTTTGGTTTTCGTTCTGAATATTAACACCTTCTTTCGCTTCAATTGCTTGATGCAAACCGTCAGACCATCGTCTTCCTTCCATCATACGGCCTGTAAACTCATCAATTATCACAATTTGCTCATCATTCACGACATAATCTACATCCTTATGAAACAAATGGTTTGCTCGAATTGCTGAACTAATATGCTGCAATAAGCTAATGTTCGACAGATCGTACAGGCTACTGCCCTCGGTCAACATACCTGCCTCAGCTAACAACGTCTCCGCATTCTCATGCCCGTCTTCAGTTAAGTGAGCTTGTTTTGATTTTTCATCTAACGAAAAATCACCTGGTCCATCCTCTTCTTTTTGAACAATTAATTTTTTGACAACGACATCTATTTTTTGACAAACTTCAGCTGAACTTTCAGCTGGACCAGAAATAATGAGCGGTGTCCTTGCCTCGTCAATAAGGATTGAATCTACTTCATCGACTACGGCAAAATTCAATTCTCGCTGCGCTTTTTGAGACGTCTCAAAAACCATATTGTCTCGCAAATAATCAAAGCCAAACTCATTATTCGTTCCATAGACAATGTCACAACTATAAGATGATTGCTTCGACTCTGAATCTTGCCCTGATACAACAACGCCGACACTAATCCCCAGAAAAGAAAAGACTTGCCCCATCCAAGCGGCATCGCGACTAGCCAAGTAATCATTCACCGTAATAACATGCACACAGCCAGCCAAAGCATTTAAATAACTAGGCAATGTAGCAACCAGCGTTTTACCTTCACCAGTACGCATTTCCGCAATCTGCCCTTGATGAAGCACGATACCACCAATCAATTGCTCATCATAATGCCTTAAACCTATCGTTCTGACAGATGCTTCACGGACAACAGCAAATGCTTCAACCAAAAAATCATCAACGTTTTCACCCGCCGATAATCGATCGCGAAAATACGCCGTCTTTGCTTTGAGCTCATCATCGCTCAATGATTGCATCTCTGTTTCAAGCGCATTAATCGCCTTAACCTTTTTGCCCATGCGCTTGACCTGCCGGTCATTGCGACTTCCGAATATTTTTTGTAACACTTAAGTAACCTAAATCAATCTGTGGTTTGCAATCGTAAATACTTATTTAGTGACGAAAAATCACTATGCAAGTCTAGCAAAGAAATCATTTTGGTCATTGCCAAAATAAAAAAACACTACTAAATAATCAGTAATCTTTGGTGTTAACGCAAAAACGGCTTAGGGTCTACAATTCTTCCATTTTTAGAGACTTGAAAATGCACATGAGGCCCAGTTGATCTTCCCGTTGATCCCACTTCTGCAATTTTATCGCCTTTAGAAACTGATGCACCAACAGATACTAAATTTTTAGAGTTATGTGCGTACAAAGTTTTAACACCATCGCCATGGTTAATTTCTATCACATTCCCAAACGCCGCTTGTTTTTCAGACTTTATTACGACACCGTCAGCAACAGCAATAACTGGTTCACCTGTTCTAGCTGGAATATCAACACCTTTATGGAATTGCCTTTTCCCAGAAACCGGGCTAGAGCGCCAACCATAATTAGAAGAAATCCAACCTCTTTTCACAGGCATTCCCTCTGGAGTCTGTCCTTCTTTCAATACAATTTCAGACAAAGAAACGCCCAATGATTTAATAGCGACTTCGCGTTCGGCTAACTTAGCTTCCATTGATAAAATATCGTCAGAAAGGCTGACAGCGCTAACATCTAAGGCTAAAGATTCCTCGCCACCTTGCGCAGGCTCTTGTTCGAAATTGAAAGTAGACATGTCTATTTTCGCTGCTGCTGCAAGGCGCTTTTCAACCGCATTAATTCTTGACACCTGCGCTTGCAACCCACCAAGCCTAGCACTCAGTGCTGAAAGGTTGTTCGCTAAATAAACCTTCAAGTCATCAAGCTTTTCTTGCTCATTAGCGATTTGTTGGTCAAGCTTGTACGGAGCTAAACGCGAATAATGCTCAATAACCCTATCGTCAGTTTGAGCCAACTGCATACCCGCAAAAACCATCACACCTCCAAACGCCATAAACATAGCAGCCACAAAAGCCAGAAATGCTTTGCTTACACTAAGCGTTTTCGGCTTAGACGCATGATCTTTTAAAAAAATTATTTTCACGTATTAAAACTGGCCACAGGTAGGATAAACTAGCGATGAATTATAACGATTAGCGCTAGGTTTGTAAAATTTTGAAAATTATAAAAAAACCATAAAAATCAATTGCTTGGGAGATTAATTGACAAATATGCTCAGAAAAACCTCATTATTTAGATGATTTATTTGCAAAAACCTTAATTTTTTGCAATCTTTTAGTACACCATCATGCACAACATTTCCGACATCTTTAACACTCAGCGCTTATTTGCAACAATTGGCAAAGATATTCAACGCTTAAAAACCATTCAAGCTTTTTGGCAAGCACTCGCTGACTCGGGGTTCCAACACACTGAAAAAAAGCCTCACTCCTTTATACAAAAGTGCCTTCCGGTAAGTATAAAATCCCACACACTGTCTATTGCCTGCGAATCTTCGTTAGTTGCCAATCATTTACGCTTCCTTCAACAACAATTACTTCAAGAATTAAGGTTGAATAACATTGAAGGAATTACAACGCTGAATATTTTCATAGCAACAGATATGCTAAAGCATCAGGAAGCTCTAGCAGAGGAAAACTATCAGAAGAAAGTTGAAAGAACTATTGACCCAGAATGCATCACAACACTTGAGCAGTTCAAACAGTCCTGTAAATCAGAAACATTACGTAATTCAATACAAAGACTATTAAATCAGCTAAAAAAAGCCAGCAAACATTAAATTAATGAGCAGAAAATAGCGTATTGAAAATATAAACTATTTTTACGCAGTAGCGAGTTGACTAAATGCAATTGGAGCTTTCTCGACGTCCTCAAACGTCACAATCTCCCATGCCTCTTCGTTTTTCATCAGCTCTCTTAATAATTTATTATTGAGAGCATGACCGGATTTATGAGCACTAAATAAACCAATCAATGGATACCCTAATAGATACAAATCCCCAATAGCATCTAAAATTTTATGCTTTACAAATTCATCTTCATAACGCAATCCGTCCTTATTGAGTATGCTATAAGAGTCCATCACAATAGCATTATTATGACTTCCTCCCAAAGCAAGGCCCCGTTCTCGCATAGCCTCAACTTCATGCATAAAACCGAATGTTCTTGCTCGGCTTATTTCCTTAACAAAAGACGTGCTTGAAAAGTCAATCTCCGCTTTTTGGGGAGATTTATTAAAAATAGGATGGTCAAAATCAATAGAAAATGAGACCTTAAAACCATCAAAAGGTTCAAATTGAGCCGACTTATCATCTTCTTCAACACGAATAACGTCTTTAATGCGAATGAACTTTTTTGGCTTAGCTTGTTCTGTTAGCCCTGCCGATTGAACCAAAAATACAAATGGCCCTGCACTACCATCCATGATAGGTACTTCAGATGCGTTCAATTCAACATATGCATTATCAACACCTAAACCCGCAAAAGCGGACATTAAATGTTCAATCGTAGAAACACTGACATCTCCTTCACAAAGCGCTGTAGATAAACGAGTATCACCAACCATTTCTGGGCGAGCAGGTAATTCAACAACAGGATCTAAATCTATACGTCGAAAGATAATCCCCGTATCAACTGGCGCTGGTCGCAAAGTTAAACAAATTTTCTTACCTGTATGTAAGCCTACCCCAGTAGCTCGGATAACATTTTTCAGTGTACGTTGATTAATCATATGCGATCACAGTGTTGTCAACAAAAAAGGGTGCGAATGATACACCATTTGGGAGAGATTATATATCATTCGCCACTTTTTTGTTGATTGTTGTCATTACGCTGTCACTCTCTTATGAAGTAACAACTCTTAAGTCACCATCTAAAGAACAGCTTTGCCTCAAAAACATCACAATTTTCTCAACAATCAATCGTATTGCTCACGAAGAATAGTGGGTAAATCGTATTTATTTTCGTAGTCCGCATCCGGCAAAGAATCTATTGATAAACCGCTTCGAGGCCTGACTAACAAGTCCTCTTCTGCCTGAACATCTTCATAACCGCCCACTGCGCGACCGATGGGTCTAACCACCTCTTGTTCTTGATGAGGAATAACCGCTTCTGGTTTTTTGCTCTTTGCATCCAAACCTGTTGCCACCATTGTCACTCTCAACTCATCGCCAATAGTTTCATCAATCGTCGTTCCGATCACCACTTTTGCATCACCTGAGGCCATCTCATTAACCAGCTCACCCACAGTCGCGAACTCACCAATAGTAATATCTCCAGCGGTTACATTAACCAACACACCTCTGGCACCAGAGAAATTAATATCCTCAAGCAACGGACTTGACAACGCTTCTTTAGTCGCCTCTTCGGCACGATTAGCACCTTCAGCAACAGCAGCACCCATCATGGCATCACCCATTTCTGACATCACAGTTCTGACATCTGCAAAATCCACATTAATCGTGCCTGGACGTGTAATCAATTCTGATATGCCTTGTACAGCACCAGCAAGCACATTATTCGCTTCAGCAAATGTATCTTTTAAGCTTGCATCTTTACCCATCACTTGCAGCAATCGCTCATTAGGAATCGTAATCAACGAATCTACCGATTCTTTTAACTGCCTAATCCCCTCATCAGCCACTTTACAGCGCTTTTCAAACCCAAAAGGCCGAGTTACAACCGCCACCGTTAAGGCACCAACATCTTTGGCTATTTCTGCAAATATAGGAGCAGCGCCAGTACCAGTACCCCCTCCCATACCAGCCGTAATAAAAATCATGTCAGCACCGTGCAGTGCTTCCGCAATCATTTCACGATCTTCTAACGCGGCTTGACGCCCTATATCAGGGTTTGCTCCAGCCCCCAAACCTTTCGTTTGATTACGGCCTAATTGAAGGACTTTCGTTGCCGTTGATTGCTGCAAAGCTTGAGCATCGGTATTGGCGCTAATAAACTCAACGCCTTCAATACTGCATTGCTGCATATAATTAACCGCATTACCGCCGCCGCCGCCGACACCGATAACTTTGATCACGGCTTGCTGATCTTCAGCATCTATGATTTCAAATTTCATTATTCTCTCCCAAGAGTTATATATAAAAAATTAAATTAAAAATTATTTTTAAACCACGCTGATAAGCGGCTTAATATTGATTCAGAAACTTCTTCTGAAGTTCTATGCTCATTACTTTCAAGTTCTTGATGACCAAACTGGACCAGCCCAACACCCGTCGCGTAAATAGGGTTTTTCACCACCTCACTCAGTCCACCGACAGACTCAGGCATACCCAATCGCACTGGCATATGAAACACCTCTTCTGCCAACTCAACCATGCCAGGCATTTTTGAACTCCCTCCAGTTAATACGATTCCAGATCGTATCAATGGTGCTAAATTGTGATTGACTAATTCTTCTCGAATGAGCCCGTACAGTTCTTCTATCCTAGGCTCAATGATTTCTGACAATGTTTGCTGAGAAAGTTTGCGTGTTTCCCTATCACCTGCTGTTGGCACATCCACGCTTTGACCAGAATCCGCCATTTGTGTCAAAGCAACACCATACTTATGCTTGATGTCATGAGCTGACTGCTTTGGTGTTCGCAACACAACCGCTATATCATTCGTAATCTGATCACCTGCAACAGGTATTACAGCGGTATGACGAATAGCCCCGTCAATATAAACAGCAATATCTGTTGTGCCGCCACCAATATCAACGAGACACACACCAAGTTCCTTCTCATCTTCGCTTAATACCGAAGCACTTGAAGCCAATTGCTCTAAAATGATCTCATCGACCTCTAAACCACAACGTCGAATGCATTTAATGATATTTTGCTCGGAACTCACCGAGCCCATGACGATATGCAAATTAACTTCCAACCGAACGCCTGTCATGCCGATTGGGTGACGCACGCCATCCTGATCATCGATAACGTATTCCTGAGGAATAACGTGAAGAATCTTTTCGTTTTTTGGTACGTTTAACGCTTGGGCTGCCTCAATAACACGATCGACATCTGTCTGAGTCACCTCCCCTCCCGCTATACGGACAGCACCACTCGAATTAACACTTCGTATATGCGCACCTGCAATACCTGCATAAACAGAAATCAATTGACACCCTGTCATTAACTCAGCATCTTCAACAGAGCGTTGAATTGCATTCACGGTTGCATCAATATTCGCAACAACCCCTTTCCGCATACCAACGGAAGGGTGATGACCATAACCAACAACCTCTATCTGGTTGTCCGCATTCACCTGACCAACAATCGTTAACACCTTGGATGTGCCAATATCTAAACCAACGATCAACTTATTTTCTTTCTTATTAGTCATTTTGTACTCCTCTGCGATTAAGCATCGGTCTCACCTTCAGTTGCTTGCAACTCATGTTGTATTTCTGGCTTACGCTTAACGACTACACCATTTGGGTATCTCGCATCGACATATTCTAATTGTTCAAAATAGGTTTCCCCTTTACCAAACAAACGCACAAAACGATTAAACCGAGCATCGACATTCATTGAACCCAAACGCACTGTAAAAATATCAGCATCTACGTTTTTTACTCGCAACGTCCACGCATGAGATTCACTAAGACTTAATTCTTGGATTGTCATTCCCATCACATCAAAATCTCTTTGCCAGAGATTAATTTTCGACATCATTTTCGGCAAATCGCTCGCCCTGCCAGCCAAACTAGGTAATAGCAATAACTCATCAGCATCCTCAAGTGAATCAATCGGCGTTTTAACCAACACGCCATTCTGCATCACCAAACCACCTTCAGCCCAACGCATCAATGGCTCATACTCGTCTATTAACACAGTAATTTTATTTGGCCACTCCCTCCCTAAATGCACCGACTTCACCCATGGAACATCCATAATAGACTTCTGAACTGACAGCAGGTCAATCGTAAAAAAATTACCGTTCAATGCCTCTTTAGTAATCTGATCTATCTCAACTTGATTAACATATTTAAAAACACCCCTATATTCGATTTCATCAATCAAAAAAATATCTGAGCGCCCTAAACGATCAGCAACGAACAAAGAAACTGCAACAACTGGCAAAATGATTGCAAGCAGTTTCATGATTTGATTACGTGTTTTTGCTAAACGCACATTTTTCACTTTCTCTTGTTTGTAGTGCCATGCACGCTTTTCGACACGAGGCATTAACGCATTCATAGCTCCTCCTCAGCATCGACAATCAAGCAACCTTTATCTCGAACTAGCAACGTATCTTTCAAGATAGCTATCACCAACTCATCAAAACTCATACCCATCGCTTTAGCAGCCATTGGCACCAAGCTATGACTCGTCATTCCTGGCACCATATTCACTTCCAATAACTGAGGCTTGCCTGAGTCATCCAACATGACATCAACACGCCCCCAACCAGAACCACCAATAGCAATAAATGCTTTTTCTGCCAGCTCTTTTATAGTCGCTTCCATCCCACTACTTAAACCCGCTGGGCACATATATTTCGTTTGATCAGACTGGTATTTCGCCTCAAAATCATAAAATTCATTTGCCGTGACTATCCTCACAACAGGCAATGCTTTCCCTGCAAGAATACCTATCGTTAGCTCTTGACCGCTATTAAAGCTTTCTACTAAGACTGAATTATCGTACTGCCGAGCTTGCTCCCACGCAGGAACCAACTCATCTCTTGTAGAGACTTTAATCACACCAACACTAGATCCTTCGCATGCTGCTTTAACATACAAAGGCAAACCTAGCTCCTCAGGCAAACCATAAAGATCACTTTGCTTACGAACCTCTTTAAAGTTAGCCGTCGGCAAATTATTTGCACGCCATAGGTGCTTAGTAATGACTTTATCCATGGCAATAGCACAAGCCGTTACGCCTGCACCCGTATAAGGCATACCAATTGCTTCTAAACCACCTTGGATAACACCGTCTTCACCCCATCGCCCATGCAAAGCAATAAAAACGCGATCAAAGCTTTCAGCCTGCAAGCGTAATAATGTTTTTTTGCCCGCGTCGATACCAACAGCATGAACACCTTGACGTAATAAGGCATCTAATACCGCCTGCCCGCTTTGCAAGGACACACTTCTTTCTGCAGAATGCCCACCCATCAAAACAGCGACTTTGCCAAAACGATCAGGCATTACCCACCCCTTGAAAGTTAGAAGCGTCACTTTCACTTTGCTGATAAAAACCAGCCAAATCATTTGATGCTTTACCAATGCTGCCAGCTCCCAATGTCAACACCACATCACCATCTGCCACTATTGACTCCAAAGTAGACGCAAGCTCTTCAATAACAGGAACAAATACAGGATCAGTTTTTCCTCGACCACGAATTGCCTTACACAAAGCCCGTCCATCTGCACCAGAAATAGGCTCTTCACCGGCAGGGTACACATCACATATCACAAGTTTTTCGCAATCCGCTAATTCAACGACAAAGTCATCAAATAAATCATGAGTTCGCGAGTATCGGTGTGGTTGAAAGACCGCAATTATTCGCCTATCTGGCCAACAACCATGAGCCGCCTTGAGTGTTGCCGCCAACTCTCTAGGGTGATGAGCATAATCATCAACCAAAGACACGCGCTTTCCTGAAATCAATAAATCACCCAAGCGCTGAAACCGCCTACCAACGCCTGAAAAACCGCTCAAAGCCGCTTTAATATCACTGATATCAACCTCAAGATGATCAGCTATTGCAATAGCCGCTAAGGCATTTTGCACATTATGCTGACCTGGCATATTTAATTCGATATCTCGAATCATGCGTTTACTCTTAATGGATACATCAAACAGCATTGTGCCGCCTTGCGCACGAACATTATCACCTCGAATATCCGCGGCCTCATGAAATCCATAAGTCAAAATTGGCTTGTGAATTAACGGCCTAATCTTTCTAACGTTTTCATCATCCCAACAGAGGACAGCCCTTCCATAAAAAGGGATGTTTTTAATAAACGCTACAAACGTATCTGTTAACTTATTAAAGTCATTATCGTACGTGGTCATGTGATCAGCATCAATATTAGTGACCGCAACAATATCCGGCTGCAAATTCAAAAAAGATGCGTCACTTTCATCTGCTTCAGCAACGAGATATTCACCTCTTCCTAACTTTGCGTTTGCATTCGCACTATTCACTAACCCTCCCACCACAAAGGTAGGATCTAAACCACCAGCCATCAAAATGGTTGCCACCAAGCTAGTTGTTGTTGTCTTCCCATGGGTGCCAGCAATCGCAATACCTTTTTGAAAACGCATTAACTCTCCCAACATCTCGGCACGAGGAATGACAGGAACATCATTGCTCATCGCGGCGCAAACTTCGGGGTTCTGCTCGTCAATAGCCGAAGACACGACTACGACATCTGCATTCGCAATATTCTGTTGATGGTGCCCGATATGCACAGTAATTCCAGCAAGCCGCAATCTATCAACCACTTTATTTTCTTGAATATCTGAACCACTGACCTCGAAGTCTAAATTCGATAACACTTCAGCAATTCCCGACATTCCAGAACCACCAACCCCAACGAAATGAATTTTTTTTATGACATTACGCATTCAAATACACCATACAAAAATCAGCCACTTGTCTAGCGGCTGTACTCCTATGCAAGTCAGCAGAGTTCTGAGACATTTGCTGTAGGCGCTCAGGAGAAATTAATAAAGACTTCAATTGCTGAACAAATTGGTTGCTCGTTAAACTGTCATCTGCAGCTAAAACCGCAGCATCAGAGTTAACCATAAACCGAGCATTTTTCGTTTGATGATCTCCCGCCGCATGTGGAAATGGTACTAAAATTGCCGGCTTACCTGCCGCCATCAATTCTGAAATTGTCATTGCTCCGGCTCGACAGACTACCAAGTCAGCCCAAGCATAAGCGACATTAATATCATGAATAAATTCTTCCACTAATACCGATTTAAAGTTCGACAGTTTTTGATAACGCGCATTCACACTTTCAGACTTTTCTGCACCCGTTTGATGCCAAACTCGAATTTCTTTGTCTTTCGCAATACTTGCCAAACAATCAGGCAAAGCATCATTTAATGACTTTGCTCCTTGGCTACCACCCAAGATCAATAGATTCATAGCCTTATCGGTTTTCTTCGAGGCTTGTTTTGCTTGTTGGGCTATTTCTGGGCGCACTGGATTACCCACCCAAATACTCGTCTCAGGCAAACCTTCGCACGAGCGAAATCCGGTTAAAATACTGTCGGCAAAACTGGACAGTTTTTGGTTCGTAAAGCCTGCATAGGCATTTTGCTCATGAATAATAATACGCTTACCTAGCAGCTTGGCAGCAAGCCCACCTGGGCCGGAAGCAAAACCACCCATACCAAGAACGCATTGAGGCTTTTCCTTTCTCAGAATATTAATCGATTGCATCACGGCCACCATCAACATAAACGGCGCTTTCAACTTTCGTTTCCAACCTGAGCCAACCAACCCACTCACACTTAAATAGTGTATGGGGTAACCGGCATCAGGAACCAACCGGCTTTCAATACCTGCTCGAGTGCCTAACCAAACAACCTTGACACCGTCTTGTTGCAATTCTTTTGCAACCGCCAAAGCAGGAAACACATGCCCACCTGTGCCACCAGCCATAATGACAACTGTTTTGCTTGTTTGTTTCACTTTTGCAAACATTGTTTTTTGCGAGACTTTTCTATTCGCATTGCTCATTTCATTCATCATCCACTTCCTCAGCATGAAATTCATTCACAGCCATATTTGGCTTCAACAAAGGATCAAGTGTGGAAGATTTAATTTTAGCTGGCCTGAACGAGCGCGCCCTAGATTGCCTATCTACTGCAAATAAAATACCTAACGCCACAAAATTAACTAAAGCACTACTGCCCCCATAACTAATAAAAGGCAAATTCAACCCTTTAGTCGGGAAAACTCCCAAATTAACTCCCATATTCACCATTGCTTGAATAATAATCAGCATGCCAATACCTTGAGCTAAACGTGCCCCATAAAACATTCCTGCATCTTCGGCTTGTCGCGCAATCATAAACGTACGCCATAGGAGCACGGCAAATAAACCTACAACTAAGATGATGCCAAACAACCCCAGCTCTTCACCAATCACCGCAAAAATAAAGTCATTATGAGCGTGTGGCAAATAGCTCAACTTCTGAATACTTCCTCCGATACCAACGCCAAAAAACTCCCCTCTACCAATGGCTATCAACGCATGCGATAACTGATAACCTGAACCGTAACTATCTGCGAATGGGTCGCTAAAACTTAAAACTCGCTGCATACGATACGGCTGAGTAATAATTAAGATAGGCACCAAGACCAGCAATCCCGCCAAGCAAAACAGCATATGTGAAAGCTTGACACCACCGAGAAACATCATCACAGCAACCGTCCCTAAAATGACCATCAAACTACCAAAATCTGGTTGCAATAAAAGCAAGCCACCCAACACGGCCACTACACCACCGATGATCACTATGCCCCGAGCAAACTCATCTAACACTTCACGTCGCCTCGCCAAGTAACTCGCGACATAAGCAACACACATCAATTTAACCACTTCAGCTGGCTGAACGTTAACGGGGCCTACACGAATCCATCTTGCCGAGCCATTCACTTCCTGCCCTACAACTAACAACAAAGACATGATGGCCGCACAGCCACAGAGAATAGTAAAGCTATACCTCTCCCAAAACTGAATAGGAATCCATGCGGCAATAAACGCAAAAACACTACCTGCCACCACAAAGATTAGCTGCTTATGAAAATGCCCAAAGTTTGTTGTTAAACTCTTCCCCTGCATACCAATAGTCGCCGAAAACACCATAACAAGGCCTAACAAGACGATGCTCATCGACACAAAAAGCAAACTTGCGTCGACGCCAAAAACGCGACTATCTTCCATTTTAGGTCTTGCATGAAGTCTGGATGAAATAATCGTATTCATAACGCATCCACCAGTTCAATAAAATACTCTCCACGCGCAACAAAGCTCGGAAACATATCAAAACTTGCACATGCGGGAGCAAACAAGACACACTCACCAGATAGCGCGACCTCTTCAGCATGAACAACAGCGACAGAAAGAGAATCAACTAAATAACAGTCAGTCGCTTTACACCACGACGCTTTCATTTGCTTCGCATCTTCGCCAAAGAGATAAACCTTTCGAACATATTGGCCAATTAACGGCACCAACTCGTCAAAATCAGCACCTTTACCCTGACCTCCTGCTAATAGTATTATTTGGCGATTCAGACCCGCTATGGCCGCCATAGTTGCACCAACATTTGTCGCTTTCGAGTCATTAATCCACACAACACCTTTATGCTCACGAACAACCTGCATTCGATGAGGTAAACCAATAAAAGATGACAACGCTTTTTCAATGCTGCGCGTACCGATACCAAAAGAATCTAGCAACGCCAAGGCCGCTAAGATATTCATATGATTATGCACACCAAGCAATGAGCTTTGATCAGTAGAACATATTCTCTGGTCCCCCTTCATCAGCCAATGCGTACCCTTCTCATCAGTCGCTAATCCATATTCATTATCATTCTTTGGCTCATCCACCCCAAAACTTACTACACGTTTTTTACATTGGCTCCCTGAGTCTTGCTTTCGTGATGAAAATAATTCGATGCCACTCAACCATGAGTCATCACGATTCAAGACACACGCTTGAGCACCATTAAATATCGCAAGCTTTGATTCTGCATACTCTTGGTAACTATCATAGCGATCCAGATGGTCTGGACTAAGGTTCAACACCACGGCACTTAATGCATTTAACTCAGGCGTTGTCTCCAACTGAAAACTAGATAATTCTAGTATCGCCACCTCATAACGTTGATTGCTATCTAGCAATTCCATTGCAGATCGCCCAATATTACCGCCAACAAATGTTTGATAACCCGCTACTTCGCAGATATCTCCAGCAAGTTTCGTGACGGTTGACTTCCCATTCGAGCCTGTAATCGCAATAATCGGCACAGATGTAGAGCGGGCAACAATATCGATATCTCCTGTAACACATACTCCTGCACGAATAGCTTCATCAATTTCAGGCGTTCGCATGCTCACACCCGGACTGAGAATAATCAGCTCTGTTTTCAGCAACGCTTCTTTATCGAAACTCCCTGTATGAACTGATTTGACGCCAGGCAATAACTTCAAATCTTCAAGACCCTCAACATTTTTACGTGAGTCTTGGATATGTAGTTCAATACCACGTGCTGTTAACGCCTTTACAACACCCACACCACTCATGCCAAGCCCTATCACCGTAATATGGCGATACTGCTTAAGCCAAGTCAAATCGACCTTATTGGCTTGCGGTGTTTGTACTGAAGTCATAATCACGTGCACCCTCGGGCCTATCTCACTTTCAAAGTTGCTAAGCCAATTAACACTAGCACCACCGAAATGAGCCAAAAACGAACGATTACTTTAGGCTCAGGCCAACCCTTCAATTCAAAATGATGATGAATAGGAGCCATTCTGAAAATACGCTTACCGGTCAACTTAAATGAGGCAACTTGCAAAATGACCGAAACCGTCTCTAAAACAAAGATTCCTCCCATGATGAACAGGACAAATTCCTGCCTCACCATCACCGCAACAATCCCTAAAGCTGCGCCAAGAGATAGTGAACCAATATCTCCCATAAAAACTTGTGCTGGGTAGGTATTGAACCAAAGAAAACCTAAGCCTGCCCCAACTAATGCTGCGCAAAAAATCAATAATTCACCTGTGCCCGGCAAACTAGGAATCCCTAAATAACCCGAAAAGACGACATTACCACTCAAATAACAAAAGACGCCGAGAGCACCTGCCACCAACACCGTGGGTAAAATTGCCAAACCATCAAGACCATCAGTCAGATTAACAGCATTACTTGAACCCACCACAACGAAATACGTTGTAATCAGAAACCAACCGCCAAGAGGAATCGCAACATCTTTAAAAAATGGAAAAATCAACGTAGTTTCAACCGCCGTTTCCCGACTAGTAAAAAGCCAAACTGCAGCAATGATAGCCGCCAAGCTTTGGCCGGCAATTTTATTCAAAGACCCCATTCCACGAGGATTTTTATCTATTAGCTTTTTATAGTCATCCCAAAAGCCTACGAGCCCAAATGACAAGAATACAAAAAGAGCGATCCATACATAACGGTTACTTAAATCAGACCAAAATAATGTAGAAGCTGATACCGCGGCAAGAATCAGAAGCCCCCCCATTGTTGGAGTGCCTACTTTATCAAAGTGCGTCGGAGGACCATCTTCACGAATAGTTTGATCAATTTGCTTAATCTGCAACTTACGAATCATATAGGGACCAACCGCTAAACTAACCACCAAACCCGTCAAAACAGCACAGATTGAACGAAACGTTAGATATTGAAATACATTCAATGCACTAAATTGATCAGAAAGCTCTAAAAATAAGGCATAAAACATGATTAAGAACCCTCCGTCTCATCAATTGGTTGTTGGCTAACACCTGAAGACACATATTGAATCAGTTTTTTTACCACTTTCTCCATACCCGCCGAACGAGAACCTTTAACGAGCACTAGATTAAAGATATTTTCATCCTGCAATAACAACCTTTGCTTTAATTTTTCGATTAAATCACCAGTATCCGAAAAACCTAGGGCCACTTTACTCCCTAGCTTCATTTCGTTATTGAGGGTTTCAATTTTTCCAACTCCTTGTAAGTAATATTGTTGATTTTTACCACAACAATAAAATGAATCTGCGACTAACGCCGCCTCAATACCTACCTGCTCATGAAGTCTAATAACTTGATCTCCAAGCTCTGCCATATCGCCCAATACGACAGAAACATGAACGGATTTAGCATCTTGACTTGCTTGAGCCGCTTTAATTTTTAACACATCAAAAGCAGCCTGCATAGAAACAGGGTTTGCATTGTAGGTATCGTCAATCAGCAGAAAATTATCAAAACAATGCACGCCTCCTCGGTTCGCGAGCGGCTGATACTGTTTTAAGCCTTGCTGAACATCCTTAATGGAGCACCCCATGTGCATCGTTGCGGCAATCACCGCTAACGCATTACGAACATTATGCTCACCCTGAATAGGCAGTTCTACAATAAACTCGCCAAAGCGACCTTTGACGGCCATCGTCGAGCCATTCACAGTTGATGTATAGCTCGCAAAGACATCCGCGGTATCTGTCAATCCAAAACTCACCACTTCTTTTGAACCCGCCATTCTTTGCCATAAATCAAAAAAGTCATCATCGGCATTTAACACGATAACGCCATTATCATCTAAACCTTCTATGATCTCGCCTTTAGCTTGAGCGACGGCTTCTATAGAACCAAGATCATCCAAATGAGCTGGGGCCGCATTATTAATGATCGCAACTGTCGGAGCTGTCATTTTAGACAGTCTTTGAATTTCACCAGCATGATTCATACCCATCTCAATCACGGCAAATTCATGCATATCGCCTAAACGGGTTAATGTTAAAGGGACTCCAATTTCGTTATTTAAATTTCCTTCGGTGACCAAGCCAACGCGTGACTGCGACAACACCGAACCGGCTAGTTCTTTTAGCGTTGTTTTCCCAGCACTCCCGGTAATACCTAAAATAGGAATATCAAAATCACGTCGCCATGCTGAGGCAATGCTAGCCATAGCAAGGACTGAGTTATCCACTTGAACACAAGGTACCGTCACGTGAACATTTTTTTCGATTAATGCTGCTACCGCACCGTTTTCTTTGGCAGCATCGACATACTGATGCCCATCAAAATTTGGCCCTTTGATTGCCACATACAGCTTATGCCCACATTCCTTTCGCGTATCATTGACCAACCCAGAAACCATGACATTGTCTCCAAGATGTTTTCCAGACGTCAAAGAACTAATGCGTGCTAAATCCATCATGCAGCGACCTCCAAGCACTCTTTAACCCAATCCCTATCGGAATATGGAAAAGTGTGATCACCAATAATTTGACCTGTTTCATGCCCCTTGCCAGCAACCAGTATTAAGTCGTTTTCAGACGCGTGCTTAATTGCATAAGCAATTGCGGTTGAACGGTTCTCAATAACCGTACACCGATCACAGGTCTTTATGCCTAGTAATATTTCCGCAATAATGTCATCCGGGCTTTCCGAACGAGGGTTATCACTGCAAACAACAAGGCGATCTGCATGTTTCTCGGCAACTTGCCCCATCAGAGGACGCTTTTCTTTATCTCTGTCACCTCCACAGCCAAAAACGACCCATAACTGCTGCTCACAATGCGCTCTACACGAAAGTAACGCTAATTTCAGCGCATCTGGACTGTGCGCATAGTCAACAACAACCATAGGCAGCTTCAGCGCATCATACAACTCCATGCGCCCAGGAGCAGCCGAACACTGCCTAACGACTGATTCAATTTTTGAAGCATCAACACCCAACGCCAGTAAAGTGGAAACAACTAACGTGATATTTGGCACATTCACTAAACCTAGCAAAGGGGATTCAATCCCGAACTCTAGAGACTCAGTCACCATCAACATCGCCAAGCCATCTTGGGTTGCTTTCACATCTTCGGCCACCACATCTGCCCCACTTTCTTCATTGCCATAACTGACAATAAATTCTGCGTTGACCTCAGCCAGTACAGCCTTACCAAAAGCATCGTTAATATTGATAATAGCCAAGGTTGAATCAAAGTCTACAAACAAGCGTTTTTTGGCTTGAGCATAGGCTTCCATCGTTTGATGGTAATCAAGGTGGTCTTGACTTAAATTCGTATAAAGTACGGCATAAAAGTTAACAGATGCTACACGAAACTGCTCTAACGCATGTGATGACACTTCAATACACGCATGAGTGAAGCCAGTTGCCCGCAAATGAGCCAAATACCGCTGCAATGACACAGCATCCAACGTTGTATGAGTGCTCAACTCTAGGTCATCAGGGTGTCCGACACCTATTGTTCCCATAAAAGCCGTTTTATACCCTAAATGGTTAAACGCTTGTGCTAGCAAATAACAACAAGAGGTTTTCCCATTAGTGCCGGTAATGCCGTAAACTTGTATTTCTTCCGTAGGATTTCCATAGAAGCATGATGCTATTAAACTTGCATGCTCATTTAAATTGGTGACGCCAATACACAGACATTCTGCTTTATTAACGCTGGCTCCTTGTTGAGCACTCAATGAATGCAGCTCATATATAACGACACTAGCACCATTATCAATGGCCGATTTCATATAGTCTCGCCCATCCAATTGATGCCCATTGACCGCTAAAAAGATATCGTTCTCAACGACCTCACGACTATCTAGAGTCATACCCGAGCAATCAATATCTAGCATTTCATGCCCTAATCGAGAGTTTTGAGAAACTCCTTTAAATGACACTAAACAATTTTCTCGCAACCTCTGAGGCAGCAATGACAACAAATGATTTAAATTCATACTAACCATCCACCCTCGCTCCCAACACGCCAAGACTATCCTCCACACCCTTAGCATCGAACACGGTTTCTGGTGAGGCCTCTGACGCCTCTTTTTCAGGTAGTAGTTCTTCTGGAGCCAATGGGTCTTTCATGGGTAAATCAGGTGGAACATTACGATATCGAAGCGCACCATCCATGACTTTAGCAAAAACTGGACCTGCAACTTGACCGCCATAATAGACTTCACCTCGAGGATCAGAAACCACCACTGCCATTACAATCTCAGGATTATCGACAGGTGCAAAACCAGCAAAAATGGAAGCATAATGATCAGATTCATACCCACCTGTTGGGCTAACCAAATGTACCGTTCCTGTTTTGCCCGCACTGGAATGTCTAGGTAATTTTGCTTTCTTTGCCGTTCCTTCGGTCACCACCTTATGCAACATATCATTCAGTTGCACCACTGTTTCTTCTGAAAAAACTTGACGTTTTTTAGGCGTATCTCCCTCCTCCAAAGCCCATAATGAAATAGGCACTACTGACCCTTTGTTCGCAAAAACCGTATATGATTTTGCTAACTGCAACACGGTTGAAGATACACCATACCCATAAGAAAGTGTTGCATGCTCAATGGGCCTCCAACGCTTTCTTTTTGGCAATGAGCCTGATTGCTGACCCCTCAACGGGATCGCTGTTTTTTCACCAAAACCTAATTGGCTTAATTTACTGGCCAATTTTTTGGCTGGCAGCAACATGGCCACTTTAGCAGACCCTATATTACTTGACTTCACAATGACTTGAGAAACAGTAATATCTCCATAGTTTTTCGTATCACTAATGCGAGACCTACCAATTTGATATGACCCTTTTGTCTCTATGATGCTTTCAGGGCTCACAACACCTTCGTCAATCGCCATCGCTACCGCAAAAGGCTTCATCGTTGAGCCCGGCTCAAACACATCAGTGATTGCTCGATTTTTAAATTTCGCACTTTTCAAATCTGCGCGGTCATTAGGGTTAAAGTAAGGAACATTGGACAATGCTAAAACTTCACCCGTCTTTGCATCTAAGGCAACCAAAGACCCACTTTTAGCACGGTGCTGTTTTACCGCAGCACTCAAATATTGATCAGCAAGATGTTGGATTCTTGCATCAATACTTAAACGAACGGTTTCTCCATGTTCAACAGATTTGATCTGTTCAAGCTTTTCAACCACCTGACCAAACCTGTTTTGCATAACACGTACTTCGCCAGCAGAACCTTTCAAACGCTTATTAGCGATAAGCTCGACACCTTCTTGCCCGACATTATCAATATTCGTAAAACCCAACAAATGACTTGCATCGGGACTCGTCGGATAATAACGACGATATTCACGACGAGTATGAATACCTGGCACTTCAAGGGCAATAATTCTATCTGCCTCATGCGGTTTCATATGGCGACGTAAATAAACAAATTGGCGCTTTTCATTTTTCTTCATCAATGCCAAAAAGCTTTCCCGCTTCATGCCTAATGACTTTGTTAATTGCTTATAACTATACGCTTGAGAATTTTTCAAAATAGTCGGAGGATGAGCCCATATTGAATCAACAGGTGTACTAATGGCTAGTGGCACATCATTACGATCCACTATCATTCCTCGTTGAGGATTTTGCGCTTTAATACGTTGATATCGTGCATCACCCTGAGACTGCAAATAATCTTTTTCCAAAATTTGCAACACCCCCGCTCGAGCAACCAAAATCGAAGCCACCAACGTACAACCCGCCAATACAGCTAATTCTCGCCAGCGTGAAATTTTAAACTCCTTCTTCTTTACCACTTGAGAACGAGGCTTCACTTTTGCGCGAACGCCTCCCACTTTTTTTTCCTGCTCGCTAATTCGATGAGAACGTTTATTTTCAGTATTTTTGCGCAACTTAAACATCATTGCCCTCCAACACTAATCATTTCATCTGCATTTGGCACACGCATTTGCAATGTCGAATTCGCTGAGTTTTCAATACGGTTTAATGAAGACCAAGTACCCATGGCCACCATGAGCGTATTCCATTCAATAAACAAATCATCGCGCTCTGCATTGATTAACGTTAAACGCGTATACTCCAAACGATGTTGATGCCTCACATACACAACAGCCAATGAGCTAACAAACAAACACAACGACAATACAAAGATGAAAGTTCTAGGCATAAGCGACCTCAGTTCGTTCAACAACGCGCAATACAGCGCTGCGCGACCTTGGGTTCACTTTTAATTCATCTTTCCCTGGCTTAATGGCTTTCCCAACAAGCTTCAATGGAGACTGAAATGCTTCTTGTATTGGCAATCGCTTAGGCAATTGAGGGCCTTTAGATAATTCACGAAAAAAGCGCTTTACAATTCTATCTTCTCTCGAGTGAAAGCTAATCACTGCCAACCTTCCGCCCGGCTTAAGCATTTTAATTGCCTGTGGCAAAATTTTTTCAACTTGCCCTAACTCATCATTGATATACATCCGCAACGCTAAAAATGTTCTCGTTGCAGGATGCTTATGCTTCTCTTTACGCGTAATCGCATCATCTATTAGCGCCACTAATTGCGATGTTTGAGTCAAAGGCTCTTCTCGACGCTTTTCAACAATAGCTTTTGCTATTCTTCTAGAAAATTTCTCCTCTCCCAAATGGAAAATGACATTGGCTAATTCAGTCTCTTCGACTTCAGCTAGCCATTGTGCTGCTGTTAGGCCTTTACTCGTATCCATTCGCATATCCAATGGACCATCACGCATAAAGCTAAATCCACGACCTGCCTCATCAAGCTGAGGAGAAGAAACACCCAAATCAAACAAAATTCCATCAAACTTGTCAGGCAAACCCAGTTCAAGCAATTTAGCTTGGGCATTAGCAAAATCTGTATGCACTAATTGTAAGCGCTTATCATCAGAAAAATGTTCGCGCCCATATTCAATGGCACTAGGATCACGATCCAAGCCAATCAGCCGCCCATTTGAAGTCAGAGCTGTCAATATGGCTCCGCTATGACCTCCACGACCAAACGTGCCATCAAGATAGACACCCTCACCTTGAATACTCAAAGCCTCTAGAGATTCTTTAAGTAATACTGATGTATGAAGAGTTGGTGAATGCTGCATCGTATCTCTTCTCGCGACCTTTAGAGAGACATCTCTATTGAGTCATCTTGAGACTCTGTCAACCATTCATCAAAACGAGCCCCCCATTCTTCATGATCCCAAATTTCAAATTTATTGCCCTGACCTACCAAGCAAGTTTCCTTTTTAAGCCCCACCATATTCCGCAAATTTTCCTTAATCAAAATACGCCCACTACCATCCATTTCCAACACTTCTGCGGTACCTAACAACACATGACGATAACGCTCAGCGCCCTTATTACCAGCGGGCATTGCAACAATTTTTGCTTGGATCTCTTCCCAAACAGGCAACGGGTATAGCCACAAGCAGCGCTCTCGAGGGCTTCGAGCAAGCACCATTTTACCTGCGCAGGCAAGCGCAAGGTCAGGGCGGTATTTAGTAGGTACCGCCAGACGACCCTTGGTATCAAGGTTAATATTATTGTTGCCTATTAATAGCAATTGTTAGTGCCCGATTTTATTTTTTTAGCTAAAAAGGCAAAAAGTAGAAATTTCCCACATTTCACCACATTTCGACACTATCCGTCAGAACTCAGTATGAGTCAAGTTATTAGAGTGTGATTTTTCACTTTTGAATCAGCAACTTAATCCATTTTTAAGGCCAACTTTTGAGAATCTACTTTAACTTAAAAAAACAACGGCTTGATTGCGTTTGACTTTAATTTTTAGTCATCTGCAATCAAGCCGTCATTAAAATTTCGTTACTAAAACGAAAAAGAAGTGCAAGCCAACCTATAAGCCGGGTTCTGTCGAGGACAATCATTCATCTAGGGTTAACATCGCCATTAACCTCAAGCAACTTACCCGAATTCAACACGAGCCGCGCCATACGAATTCCTATTTAGTTTTGCTCCGAGTGGGGTTTACCTTGCCATTACTGTTACCAGCCATGCGGTGCGCTCTTACCGCACCCTTTCACCCTTACCTCAACTGAAACAGCCAAGGCGGTCTTCTCTCTGCTGCACTTGCCGTCGGTTTACACCGCCCAGACGTTATCTGGCACTCTGCTCTATGGAGCCCGGACTTTCCTCTGCACCTACCTCCAAAGAAATAGATAAAGCGATTGCCCAGTTAACTCGCTCTTCTATTTTACCCTTTATTTAAGCTGCAAAGCACGCTGATATACAGTATTTTTTTTCAAACCAAGAATTTTAGCCGTCAAACTCGCCGCCTGCTTCAATGGCAGCTCTTCAAGCATAACTCGTAACATGCGGTCCACCTCCTCTTGATTGATATCAACACTTACCTTTTCAGCACCTTCTACCAGCAATACAAACTCCCCTTTTTGCTGATTAGCATCACCCGAAACAAATTCCAACAAACCAGAAATATCGTCCGAGCGAATTGTTTCATACATCTTAGTCAACTCTCTAGCCAATACCGCTTTTCTCGCACCAAAAACGGCCAACAAATCATGAAGACTTGCCACAATGCGGTGAGACGACTCATAAAACACCAGCGTACCTTGTTGCCCCAACAAAGCATTCAGCGTTTTTTGGCGTTGACCACTCTTTGCAGGCAGAAACCCAGCAAAGAAAAACTGATCCGTCGGCATACCACTGACTGACAATGCTGCAATTGCCGCACAAGAACCTGGAATGGGCACAACTTGAACTTGTGCTTGATGAGCTGCAGCGACCAAACCAAAACCTGGATCACTAATTAATGGCGTACCCGCATCACTCACCAAGGCAATATTTTCGCCCGCAATCAATCTCTCCACCACTTTCTTAGAAGCATGCTCTTCGTTATGCTCATGAAAAGAATGGATCTTAGGCTTCCCAATCGCAAATTTCTGCAACATGGGTCTTGTCCGACGAGTATCTTCCGCTAAAATTAAATCCACACTCCTTAAGACGGAAATTGCTCGCTCTGATATATCACCAAAATTACCAATTGGCGTTGCGACCACGTACAATACACCAGATTGTTCGCCTTGAGATACAGCGTTTACATTCATGAACTCATACCTAAACCATTAATTAAAAAATCATCCTGAGTGACACAAGACATCGCATTAATATAACGATAGATAAACCTAAGACTTACATTAAACAGAACAAGAAAACGCACATGATTATACCAGCACGCGCAAAACACACCTTAACAAAAAGTGCCAAAATGCCACATCATATAAGGATTTTTTCTCTACTCTGCATCATCTTCTTAGCTGGCTGCTCTTCATCTACCAAAGCCCCCACCACCGATGTTTTGAGCAACAACAATCAACAAAGCACCCAACCTAACCAACAACCTGCCACCAACACACAAAGCGGCGGACTATCTTCAACCCCCTACCAAGACAGTACCGCAACTCAAGAACCACTATTTGACAACATTACCCCCTTTGCAAGCACACCTTCCCAATCGACAAGCGATATCTTATCTGACCCCAACCAACCTCCTTTAGATAAAGTCGAAGAACTCGTTCAAAATCAAAACTATGCAGATGCACAAAGCATTGCAGCACGAATTGACAAAAGCCGTCTATCACTCAAAGACCAAGCGCGACTCAGCCTAGCTGAAGGAACCATCTTTGCAGCAAACAACCAAAATGACGCAGCACTACAAGCCTTAAACAATATTCAACCGTCACTATTATCACTCGCTGATAACAGTCGCTTTTTTTGGTTAAAAGCCCGAACTCAATACCAAACAGGAGATTCGAGAGGCGCCCTAGAATCACTTGCAAATCGAGAAAACTATATCGAACAAAGTGAAATACCCGCCAACCAAAGCATGATGCAAAACATCATGTCTGAACTCACTGAAGAAGAAAAACAACAATTAGCACAATCAACTGAAAACCCGAACCTGCTTTACTGGCTAGGAGAGCACCAATACTTTCAATCAAACCCCAACAACCTATCACTAGGAATCAATTCACCGCAAATTTTCAACCCAAATATTGACTCCATCGATTCAAGCTGGCAAACGACATCTCCACGCCAAGTTGCCGTTTTATTACCCTATAACTCAAACTTTGCCACCGCCGCTAAAGAGTTTGAAAAAGGCATCAATCAAGCACACAATACCAACAACTTCAATAAACCCCAATTGCGCTTCTACGATGTCGGCGCCGGGGATATTCAAGAAAAAATGAATATCGCCATCCAAAATGGCGCGGATTTCATCATAGGGCCTTTAGGAAAAAATGCCTCGGAAACAGCGCTAAACCTCAATAACCCGATTCCAATTCTAACCATTGGCGGACAATCCTACGACAATCAAAGCAATCAATATACATTCTCCTTAACACCTGAATCTGAAGGTAATGCAATTGCTCAACATGCCAGAGCTCAAGGTCTAGTCAACGCTATCATTTTAACGCCCAACTCCCCCCAAAGCGAACGACTCACAAATGCTTTTCAGAACACATGGCAATCACTGGGTGGCACCTCACAAACCCATGAGTTTACTCCTGGCGAATTTGATCAAAGCACCGTAGTGAAAATCGCACTCGGCATCTACGGAAGCGAGCAACGCTTTACCGAGCTCAGCTCAGTGATCGGCTCGAAACCAAAGTTTAACGTTAGCCGAAAAGAAGACATTGACTTAATACTGTTAGCCAGCAACTTCTCAGATGCGAAAAACATCAAGCCTCAATTAAACTTTTACGACGCCTTCTCAGTACCCACCTATGGAGCATCAAGCCTAAACCGACTATCTGCGCCAGATGGTGAAAAAGCTGACCTAGATGGATTAATCATCCCTGAAATGACAGCACTGGTGCCAAACGATGACACAACAACCACAACAACAACGACAACAAAACCTAGCCGACTACAAGCCCTGGGCCATGATGCCTATCAACTGATACCGATCATCACACAACTACAAAGCAACAGCTATCAAGGCATGACTGGTAAGCTAGTGCTTGATAGCTACGGAAATACGGTACGCCTGCCAACGTGGGCAAAATTCTCATCAGGAAAGCTTGTAAAAATACCTTAAGCTCAACACCAGTTCACAAGGACGTGATTATGAAATTCAACACACTCTTTCGTAAAAAGCTAACACAAAGCCTCAAATATAAAAGCACTGGCAGCATCGCAGAAGAGATTGCCTGCCAGTACCTTCAACAACAAAAACTAACACTTGTTATACAAAACTATCATTGCCAACGCGGTGAAATAGATATTATTATGCGCGACAAGGACACCCTAGTATTCATCGAGGTTAAGTATCGCGCAAACAATCGGCACGGCACTCCCATTGAAGCAATTCATTACCACAAGCTCCAAAAAATAAAATCAACCATAGAACACTACATAATGACAAACAATTTAGGCTATATCCCCTGTAGAATTGACGTGATAGGCTTGCATGGTAATTTGCAACAGCCTGACATAAACTGGGTTAAAAACATTGTGATCGATTAAGCTCAATCTTTACCACATCACACAAAACAGCCATTCATTGCATTTGCTGACAACTTACACTATATAAAACAACATGCAGTCTCCAGATATTCAAAACATTTTTCAAGCAAGCGCTAATAGCGTTTTAGACAATCAACACTTGGCAAGTGCAATTGAAAATGCCGCCAATGACATCATCCAATGCTTTGATAAAGGCGGCAAAGTATTAATCTGTGGAAATGGCGGCTCTGCAGCCGATGCCCAACACTTATCGTCAGAGCTATTAAACAGGTATGATCGCGACCGTAAAGAACTGCCAGGCATATCCTTATGCACAGACGGCTCAACACTCACCTCAATCGCCAATGACTTTTCTTACGATGAAATTTTTGCCAAACAAATTCGTGCGCTGGCAAGTCCACAAGACATCACCTTAATGATCACCACGTCAGGAAATTCAGACAATTTAGTTGCTGCACTAAAAGCAAGCCACCAAAAAGGCGCTAAATGCATCATCTTAAATGGCAAAGATGGTGGAAAAATAGCACGCTTATTAAAGCCTTCAGACTCAGAAATTAGAGTGAATGGCAGCATCACTGCTCGAATCCAAGAAGTACATGGCCTGATTATCCACTGCATCTGTGAACTCATTGATCATCACATTATTGACAAATAAACAGGCCATAAGCTTTGATAATCCAGACATACAATAACAACACTTTTTAACAAAACTATAAAACCATGATGAAAATACAGCTTAAAAGAATTCTTCATACGCTGACTATTGCTGGCAGTATGGCCTTAATTTCCGCTTGTGCAGAATTAGCAATTGCAACCGTCGCCATCACCACTGTTGACATCATTCACGATCGCCGCACAACGGGTGAATACTTTGACGACAGCGGCATCGAATTAGAAATGAAAAAATTTCTTCTATCCAGCAAGCGATTACGCAGCCAAACCCATATCAACACCATCAGTTATAACGGTATTTTATTATTAACTGGCGAAGTGAACTCTGAAGCACTAAAACAGGAAGTCGCTGATTACGCAAATCGCGTCTATGGCGTGAGACAAGTCGTTGATGAAGTTCGAATTGCAGGGAAAACAGCTTTCCTTAGCAGAACAAGCGACACGTGGATTACATCCAAAGTTAAAACCGCATTACTTGCAAAAATGAAAACCAAAGCAAACCAAATGAAGGTAGTGACCGAATATGGCACTGTATACCTTATGGGCATTGTGACTGAAGAGGAAGCCAACCGCGCCACTGAAATTGCTCGCTCTATTGGCGGAGTCGTTCGCGTAGTGAGAGTTTTTGAAATTCGTGTATTTAACACCTAATCATCATAAAAATACTCAAAGCCTTACTCATCATGGCAAATGCATCCAAATGCATTTGCCATGAAATTCAACACACTTACCTACACACCATTTATGCTGAATGCGGCAAAAAAAATTTTCCCAAAAGGAATAAAACCCCAGGCACTCCAAGAAAAACTCAAGCCATTAAAAACACCTATTGTTTTCACAAACGGTTGCTTCGACATTTTACATCGCGGGCACGTCACCTATCTTGAAAGCGCCAGGAATTTAGGCGGCTCATTAATTGTCGGAGTCAATACTGACTACTCTGTCAAAAGACAAGGCAAAGCGGAAGATAGACCCATTAATCCACTAGAAGACCGACAAGCATTACTCGCTGCACTGGAGTGCGTTGATGCCGTTATTGCTTTCGACGAGGATACACCGATAAACCTTATCACAGCCATCACGCCAGATATTTTAGTCAAAGGTGGTGACTGGAAAGCCAACGATATTGTTGGCGCGGATCACGTCATCAGCAACCAAGGAGAAGTGCATTCTATTGAATTTGAATTTGACCGCTCAACCACGCAGTTGATTCAAAAAATCCGCCGCTAACTTAACACCTCTCACCCCTGAGGATTATGGCAAAAAAGTCAGCTTAACATTTTTCTTTAACCTGACTTTGACGAGGACTGCTTAAACACATGATTCAATACTTCAAACGCTACCCGCGCAGCTCGCACCACCCATTTATCCTTATACACAACCAATGAAGCGTAGGCTATTTGCTGACCATTTCGCTCTCCATACCCAACAAACCATCCGTACCTCCCTTCGGGGTTCAAGCCAGATAAAGACCCCGTTTTACCGCCAAATTCTGCTTCCTTATAGGCTTTGTAACGCCTATGAGATGAAAATGATTTTCGAGCAGAACCAATTCGAGCGGTTTCTCGCATCATTTTTTTCATTGTCTGCGCCGTAGATTTTGAAAACATTTGACGAGAAACCACTTTTTTTCCTTCAAAAACGACATTACCTTGCTGATCCCTAACACTAGCAATAGCATAAGGTTCTAACAGCTCACCGTCATTCACTATTGCAGCAGCAATCGATGCCGCGTGCACTGGGCTCATATTAATATCTTTTGTGAAGCCACTGGACGCCTCAGCCCTCTCCCACTCCTCAGTTAATCCCATATTAAAGCGGCTAGGTGGTACAGGCAGATCTTGAGCCAATTGCACACCAAAACCCATTTTTTCGGCATACTTAAACAATAACTCATCATTTAAATATTCAATACCTAACCGACCAAAAACAGGGTTGCTTGATCGGGCAAAGGCTTCGGAAAATGTCATTCGCCTTGTGTATTTATTATCTTTATGCCTCAAAACTTGAGACTTATACAACGTCGTTGATTTGCCATTAAAAGGAATCACTGTTTTAGATGACACCAGCTTTGAATCAATTGCTGCCGCCGCACTCACCATCTTAAACAAGGAAGCTGCAGGGTAACTAGCACCCAAAGCAAAGTTTCCAACATAATCCTCATCTTTAACGTACGACGTCAAACTCAACACCTTCCCCGTCGCCGGATCAATGGCCACAAAGGTTGCATAGTCAGGTTTATAAGCACGGTAAATTGAAGCAATATGATTATGCAAGTCTTCATCAAACGTATACTCAACAGCGACACTTCCTTGGTTGGGTGCCGTCAAATATTCAGGGAACTCATTGCGTAAAGCATGCTCAGATAACAAACCATTAAACATCTTATTGGTGAGGACGGATGTGCTTTGAGCAAAAGCTCCCTCAACAAAAAGCATCAAACACAGAACGGCATAAAAGCTAACGCGAAATCGCGATTTAAATATCATAATAGGGAGTACTTCTTTTTATTTCAGAAAAAATGGTTATATTCAAATGATCAAGAAAATGGATTATCAGGGATTTGATCAGCAAGCTCTGTCAAAGCCTGCATATAAACCTCTCTTTTAAAATCAACAACTCTATCCGCAGCCTTCCAATATCCAATCCAACACCAATCATCAAATTCAGGAGTCTCATTTAATTCAAAATTTGGCTCAATTCCATCGTTCAACAAACGCAATAAAAACCACACCTGTTTTTGCCCTCTAAAGCGCTTCTTTAATGGATGCTCTGCGGCCCTGCTTCCATTTAAAAACCGATCAGGCAAATCATATCTCAACCAACTTTGAGTACGAGCAACCAACTCAACATCCGTTGCTAAAAAGCCGGTTTCCTCTTCAAGCTCACGATACATTGCGTCCAAGATAGATTCACCATCATCTATACCTCCCTGAGGAAATTGCCAGCCATCGCCAGAAACTCTTCTCGCCCAAAACACTTTATCGTCATCATTAATAATGACAATACCCACATTCGGGCGATATCCATCATCAACAAATGGAGGCTCTTTGTGATTAATAAAACTCATCAGACAATTGTCTCTTAATAAACTTACTGCTGCAATTGCAGATATAATATTGCTAATTAATTTATGCTTTTTATTTTTAACTCTAACTTAATAAACGCCACCAATGCAAAAACTTGCCCTTTTCGATCTTGATAACACTTTATTAACTGGAGACAGTGATCATGCATGGGGACTATTCCTTGCATCAATTAATGCTGTCAATGCAAAAGAACAAACTGAAGCACAGGACAAATTTTACCAGCAGTACCAACAAGGCAAGCTAGACATCCATGAATTTCTGGCATTTCAATTTACGCCACTCAAAGAAAATACGATTGAAACACTAGAGGAGTGGCGCGAACAATACGTTGAACACTATATTCAACCCATGATCACACAAGCCAGATTAGACTTAGTCAAACTCCACCAAGATCTTGAACATGAGGTAATTATCATCACCGCCAGCAATAGCTTCATCACTCGTCCCATTGCTGATATTTTTGGTATAGAACACCTCATTGCATCAGAGCCAGAACAAAATAATAAAGGCTTTACCGGAAAACTATTTGGCACACCTTGCTTCCAAGAGGGAAAAATAGAAAAACTCAACCACTTCCTATCAGAGAATTACTCCTCAAACTCAAACATCAAAGACTATGAAAGCTGGTTTTATAGCGACTCACATAATGACTTACCGCTCTTAAAGAAAGTAACTCGCCCTGTCGCCGTCACACCCGACCAATCACTCAGAGAATACGCGCAGCAACAACAATGGAAAATTATTGACTGAAGGCGTAACACCCACATTTCATTTAACCACTAACGAGAAACATTATTATGAGCTTTTCAATTGGAGATAAACTACCCAACCTAACTGTGGCTACAACCCAAAACGAGGCACTACAACTAAGTAGCTATCAAGGCAAGAAACTCGTCATGTACTTTTACCCCAAAGACAACACTCCTGGCTGCACTCAAGAAGGAAAAGACTTTACGGAACACTACGCCAAATTCCAAAAATTAAATACTGAAATTGTTGGCGTATCTAAAGATAGTATAAAAAAACATAGCAACTTTATTGAAAAATACGGTTTCGCTTTTGACCTGATTTCAGACCCCGAGGAAACATTATGCAATGCATTAGATGTAATCAAAGAGAAAAACATGTATGGCAAAAAATACATGGGCATCGAACGCAGCACTTTTATTTTCGATGAAAATGGCACGCTAACCCATGAGTTTCGCAAAGTTCGTGTGAAAGGACATATTGACGCAGTCCTCGATGCGTTGAATAGCTAAATCTCTTACAACCGACACTCTCACCAAAAAGGATGGCAGTGCCATCCTTTTTGGTGAGACCAAGACAAACCAAACACCTTAGAACCCCTGTAACTTTAACTCCAGATCAGTTCGACTCGATGCATTTTCCAGCGCCACTTCAGAAGAAATAGCTCCCTTATCAACCAATTGACGTAAGTGCTCATCAAAATGCAGCATGCCTTGGATAGTATCTTCACCTTTCAACAACTCTTCGATTTCATGAGTTTTGTCGGCATCCATAATCATCTCACTGACAAGCTCATTAACCGTCATCACTTCGCATGCGGCTGCACGCCCTTTATCTTTTCTTTTCACTAAACGCTGAGCAACGACGACTTGCAAATTATTTGCCAACTTATTACGCATTGCCGATTGCCCTGCCGGAGGAAAGCTGGACACCATGCGAGAAATTGACTCCACAGCTGTCGGAGCATGCAATGTCGAAAAGACCAAATGCCCAGTCTCAGCCAACTCTAAAGCGAACTCGATACTTTCATAATCTCGCATCTCACCCATTAAAATAACATCCGGATCTTCACGAAGCGCCGCTTTAATCGCAAACTTAAAATCAGGCACATCCGTACCAACTTCGCGCTGAGAAACAATACATTTATCTTCGGTAAATTCATATTCAACAGGGTCTTCAATAGTCAAAATATGTTCCGCTCGGCTTTTATTAATATCATTTAAAATAGCCGCCATACTCGTAGATTTACCTGAACCCGTTGCTCCAGAAAAAACAACCAAGCCTCGCCTTAAACTAGCTATCGTAGATAACTCAGACGGCAACCCTAACTGCTCAATATTTAGAATTTCTTTCCCAATTATCCGCATAACAACCGCTGTTCTACCCAATTGGCGAAACATATTAATACGAACCCTTGGCCCATCAATGGATGAAAAAGCCACATCCACCTGATTATGATCCAAAAACTCCTGGAACTTATCTGGCGCCATCACACCTTTCATTAAAGGCATTAACTGGTTTGACTGCATCACTGGCGAGCCTGATAAATCACAAATGGTGCCATCAACACGAACCCGAATAACACTGCCTGAGCGAAGGTGGATATCAGAAGCCCCCATCGACTCAGCCGCTTTAATGATTTTTGAAAGCAAGGCACTTGCTTTAATATGATTTGATACACTTTCTTCCATATCTAAACTCAGTTTTTATATTTTTTATTCGCTCAACTACTTTATCACTTATCTAGGCTAAAGAAATGATATAACAGCTCTAATGACTACAGACACTACAATTTTCATCTGCCTGAATCATAATATTTCGGTTTCTGCCACTAAGCATATCTATCAGCGTCAATCTATGCAAACTTTCCACTGAAAAGCCTAATAAAAACTTCAGCGCATGCAATGCCTGCATTGACGCCATCAAGCCTGCACTAGGCCCAAGAATTCCATTTTCTGCACAATTATTCTCAACATCATCTACATTAGGATAGAGGCATTGGTAGCAAGGCGTTTTCAACTGATAATCAAACAATGACAATTGCCCCGAAAACTGGGTAACCGCGGCACTTAACAGTGGTTTCTTTTCATTGAAACACGCTTGATTAACCAATAAACGCGTCGCAAAGTTATCGGTACCATCAAGCAATAAGTCAACACTCCCAAGCATTGACTGCAACCCTGAAAGATCCAAGCGGCGATTGATCGTGTGAATTTGACAATTATCGTTCATTGCCAATAAACGGCGTTTCGCCACATCAACTTTTAATTCACCAATATCATCCTGGGTAAAAAGCAATTGCCTATGCAAGTTACTGACGTCAACTTCATCATCATCAACCAAAGTCAGTTGCCCAACACCCGCACCCACTAAATACGAAGCACTCAGAGAGCCCAAGCCGCCAACTCCCATAATCAACACATGCGAATTCAACAACTTTTCCTGCCCCTCTATATCAACATTGGGCAAAAATATTTGTCGACTATATCTCAATAAGTCTTCGTCGCTTAAATGCTTCATCTTCAACTCAAAACCTATAAACAGTTTTTAGGCTTAGGCAAACCAGCAAATCGACTTCCTTGCTTTGCTGGCCCTCCAGGAAACAGTTGGTGTAAAACTCGGCTATTAATAGTGTCTTTACCATGTTCCGCAACCATTATCTTTACCATAATACGCATGGGAGGCGCTATGTCGTAATCCTCATAATATTCCCTCAAATAATGCATCAACGTCCAATGCATAGCACTGAGTTCAACACCCTCTTTACACGCAAGCTCACGCGCTAAATCCTCATCCCATTGAAACTGATTCAACAAAAAACCTTCTTTATCTGTCCGTATGTTTTGGCCCTGCCATTGAAACCCGAATTTTTTATCCATCAAAACCTCAAAACATGCGATTGCGACATCATTTGCTTGAACTGAACTTCGGATAATAAATCATATGAAATTTCTGCATCAATATCATTGTCGGAAATCACATAAATGTCGTTGACGTCAAAATCTTTAAGCGCTTTAAAGCGCTTTGTGTATCGAGGCTTATTTCGTTGACCACAAGAAAGTATATTATTGATACCGTCTCCCTTAAAAACCACCTTAACATTGGCCTCAAATGCACTGAGCACTAATAACAAATCAACACCTTCGGCACTCACGGAAGACTCCTCAGGCAAAGATTGAAAAATAAACATGGTCTGTTTTTTTTCAATACCGGGCTCACACTTTAGAGCCACTGCTAATGCATCGCTACCCACACCAAACTGAGCCACTTCATCCGTACTTAGAATACTATCCGCCAATGCACTTAATCCTCCTTGTTGAAAACCTGCCGCATAGTCTCTTGCCCGAATAGATTGTTGCTCTGCCGTCGAGACACACGTTTGCAAATCAATCATATGATTCACGGCAAATGCTGACCATTGCTGTGCAGAAGGGTGGACAGCAATATAGTTGGCCTCATGCATAAAAAACACTTGTTTAATCCTATCCCCTCTAGCAACCAACGCTTCACAATATGAAAGGGCCTGGTGGCTTATATCAGACGCATCTGGATGAGCAGTGATCAAAATTGTATAAATCACAATCCACCAATTAGCAATACGCGAACGTTAGCTACTTTCTTCATCAAACAAGCGCTCAAATAACTCATCAACGGGATGCGGTTTTGATGGCGGCATTTGAATATAAAAACCTTGCTCCTCCATAGCAGTCAATACTTTATCAGGTTCAGATAAGGCCAGTTTAGTATCTGGGGTAATATCGATCTCCATAACAAAATGCAATGCGCCAACGACTTTCTTCACGACATCTGGTAGCTCAAAATCCTTCTCCTGTTTTCGCAAGAAAAGGTAACAATCTATTTTTTTTTCAGATCGATAAATATAACTTTGCATACTTTTACCCCTTACGAATATAAAAGTGAAACTCTTTCTCATAATGCTCAATTGAAGATTTCACCTCTTCGGCAAGCACCAATTCATGAGGAACATGCTTTAACATTGCAATAAAATCATCATGCGAGTTGGGATCCGTCGATATCACACGAACAACTTGCCCTAGATCAAGCTGGCTCAACGCCCGCTTTGCGCGCAACATTGGAAGGGGGCAACGTCCTCCTCTAACATCTTCATTAATGTCAAATATTAGTTTTTCTTCACTCATGAGCACATTTTACCAAACCTTCAATAAACTTCAGTGTGTTTATTTCGATTTTAACATTCGGCTAACTCGAATAAATGACTGTGATAAATTATCTAAACAAACGTTCTTCTGTTATAAGCACTATATAAATTCCTTTCCAAAAACAATCGACCCACATACCAGAAACTTGACCTTGAAATACAGCACATTAAAAAACAAGAATATCTTCAAAAAATCCTTCAAGGTTTTGGTGTTAAGCCTAATCCTGACTATAGCGCCTACCTTTACAGTCGCTAACAATGCCGTCAGCAATCTACCAGACCTTGGCTCAACGGCTGAAAACATTTTATCTCCCAAGTTAGCGGATAAAATTGGTGCAGCCTTTATACGGCAAGCTCGATCCCAAATGAAGTTTGTTGAAGACCCTATCCTTTTAGATTACCTAAACACGCTCGGCAACAAGCTTGTCATCGCTGCTACAAGCGGAACTAAAAATGAGAACCAAAAGTTTACGTTCCATCTTGTGGAAGATCAAAGTCTCAACGCATTTGCCGTACCAGGCGGACATATTGTCGTACACACGGGCTTAATTATCGACAGCAAAAATGAACCACAACTCGCAGCGACCCTCGCACACGAAATAGCACACATCACTGAAAATCATAGTGGTCGCGGTATTGAAAACAGCAAATATGATAGCGCAATTGCCATTGCTAGTATCTTAGTCGCTGTAGCAAGCGGCGATCCCAAAGCAGCTCAAGCCGCAATTGCTGCCAGCCAAGGCGGACTTATTCAAAAAAGACTGAATTACACCAGAGGATTTGAGCGTGAAGCCGACAACAAAGCGATTATCACACTCAATAAGGCAGGCTATCATCCAACAGCACTATCTAATTTCCTAAGAATCTTAGATAGGAGACAAAACTTATCTGGCGCAAACCCTCCAGCATTCCTACTCACTCACCCACTCACCTCCGAACGGATTAGCGAAACTGAATTGAGGGCAAAGTCATATCCAGCAAAAACTTCACGCTCAAACACACAAGCCTTTAAAGATTTCAAAGCATTCTTAGCCGTTGAATTTCATGAAAAACCTTCAAAAATAGCCAATTACTATCGCATCAATAAAGGCGCATTTAATGATTCAAGTGACCATTTCAAGTACGGGTTAGCACTGGCAAAACTAGATCGCTATCAAGACGCAGAACAGCAACTATTACTCGCTATTGACGCAGACCCTAAAAACCTAAATTACTTTATTGCCTTAAATGAATTAGATGTCGCTAGACGAAATTACTCTTCAGCCGCTGGAAGATACGAACAACTCAAAAAAAGCGATCCAACCTCTTATAATAAAGTGGCTATTTATCACGCCAACACTCTAATCACCGCCAAGAGCAACGAGCTTGCTATTCCTGTTTTAGCAGAAGTTATTAATACTCACCCTGAAGACCCGCTTGCTAGAATATTAATGGCGCGCGCATACGGAGAGCTTGGCTTGCTATTCAAGTCTTACCAAGAAAGGGCGTACTATCATTACTTGCGTGGGAATTTAAGCTTCTCAATTAAGCAACTTGATAACGCACTCTCTCTAGCACCTAACAATCTAGAGAAAAAGAAAATCAAAGCACTCAAAGCTCAATACAAAGACGAACAACAAAAAACGGAATCTGCGTTAAAAAAACTGTAATCAACTACATACCAAATAAACAAAAAAACGCCCAGAGTACCACTCTGAGCGCTTAGTAATGTACTGCCTTTTACTACTTAAGCTGGATATTTCTTCCACTTAAGCCCAACATAATCCTGCATTACTCGAACCACCTGATTACTATAACCCGCCTCGTTATCATACCAAACATACAAAACAACGCGTTTACCGTCAGCAATAATTGCCTCGCCATCTACCACGCCAGCCTGAGAGGAACCAACCAAATCGCTTGAAACCACTTCAGTTGACCATGTATAGCCAATTTGATCTCTCAAAGGCGACTCATAAGAGATATCACGAAACATTTCCTGAAGCTGCTCTTTCGTCGTTTCCTTGTCTAAATTCAAATTCATTACCGCCATTGAAACATTTGGCGTTGGCACTCGAATTGCATTACCAGTCAATTTGGAACCCAACTCAGAACCAAGCACCTTGGCAACTGCTTTAGCGGCCCCAGTAGAAGTCAACACCATATTTAGCGGAGCACTTCGACCACGACGATCCTTCCCATGATAATTATCAATCAAGTTTTGATCATTCGTGTATGAATGGATGGTTTCGATATGGCCACTCACAATACCAAAATTGTCATCCATCACTTTTAACACAGGCACAATCGCATTAGTTGTACAGGATGCCGCACAAATAATTTTATCGTCAGTGTCAATTTTGTCACAGTTCACACCGTATACAATATTTGGAATATCGCCTTTCGCTGGAGCTGTCAACAGCACCTTTGCAACCCCTCTGGATTTCAAGTGTTGACCTAGTGACTGCTCATCTGTCCATATCCCGGTATTATCTACGACTAAAGCGTCTTTAATGCCATATTGCGTATAATCAATACTATCCGGTGAATTCGCGTAAATAAATTGAATATATGCGCCATTGACAATTAAGGCCAAATTCTCACGATCAATTTTAATGGACCCTTTAAACTCGCCATGCACTGAATCACGTCGCAACAAACTGGCACGCTTTTCTAAATCCGCCTCAAAATCGCCCTTGGCTCTGACGACAACGCCACGTAGACGCATTTTCATACCAGAGCCCGTTCGATCAATCAGCAAACGCGTCATGATACGGCCAATACGCCCAAAGCCATACAAAACAATATCACGAGAATCTTGTTGAGCAATTTTCTCCAGCGTAATACTTGGCGCAAGCTCCTTGTTCAAAAACTCTTCCATGGAGAGACTTTTATGATTTTCAAGATAATCATGGCACAAAGCCCCTAAATCAACTCGGCATGGAGTCAACTGCATTTTCGAGATAAGTTCCATCATCTCAAAGCTTTGATGCATATCCAATGCAGAGCCTTTCAACAATCGCCCAAAGCGATGCGCCTTAATAATATCTGTCGTTGATGATGTCATCAGTTTCCGACCAAACACTTTTAAAACGACTTCCTTTTTACGGTACAACTCACCCACTAGCGGGATCATTTTTTCTGCTAATGTTTGCAGATCGTTCCATTCATTAAGATGTTGCTGACTAACTTTACGGCCCATGATTACCTCATATAACTTCGCGAACCTTTCAAGAAAAACGCGACAGTCCTAGATAGATTAATTTGGCCGAATATTATCAAATTTCTGTGCTCACGTGGACAAAAGCATAAAAAAAACGCCAGCAATGCCAGCGTTTTTTATTGATAACCTAACTCCTCTAGCAAAGAAGAGATCTAGCAAGAAAAAATCATCAAACAAGCTCCACCAACAAAATCATTCCGTCGACATCAACAACTTTGACTTGATCGCCTTTTTTAGCCTTTTGGAATTCGCCTGAAATCCGCACTCGCCACTGTGAATCATCTACAACAATTTTCCCTTCCGCATTATCCAAGATATCGACCAAGGTAAAGCTTCTACCAACAAATTGGTTTTGGCGCTGATTTAAATGTGGCTGATCCGTTTTTTTAAGCATTCGACCACGATAGTACTTATTCCAAACAAGCAATGACACAATTGAAAAAACAATATAAAGGAGCACTTGAAGCCTCCAATCCATTCCAGGTGCAATATAAGCAACGCCTGCAGACATTACCGCAGGAAAAGCCAACCACAACAAAAATTCCGCTCCTAGCAATAGCTCTGCAATTAGCAAAACACCTGCAATACTGAGCCAGTGCCAAACAGTTAATGCTTCCAACATACTCACCTCCACTTATTTTTTCATTGCCTCTTTAGCTAATTCGGCAATACCTCCAATTGAACCCATCACATTGGTGGCCTCCATCGGCATAAAAATCACTTTTTGATTCTCAGCCGCTCCAATTGAGTGTAACGCATCAACGTATTTTTGAGCGACAAAGTAATTCACTGCCTGAATATCACCTTGGGCAATCGCTTGAGATACCATATGCGTTGCCTTCGCTTCAGCTTCCGCCTCACGCTCACGCGCCTCTGCATCTCGATATGCCGCTTCTTTTCGTGCTTCCGCCTCTAAAATAACGGCTTGTTTTTCACCTTCAGCTTTTAAAATTTCAGCCTGCCTAAAACCTTCAGCATCCAAAATATTCGCACGCTTTTCACGCTCGGCCTTCATCTGACGCGCCATGGACTCTACCAAGTCAGCAGGTGGAGAAATATCTTTAATCTCGATACGCGTCACTTTAACGCCCCATGGGTTAGTTGCTTGATCAACAACACTTAAGAGCTCTGAGTTAATTTGATCACGCTTAGATAATGATTCATCCAAATCCATTGAGCCAAGTACCGTACGAATATTTGTCATTGTTAAGTTCAAAATTGCACGATCTAAATGATTGACCTCATAGGAAGCTTTCGCCGCATCCATGACTTGAAAGAACACAACCCCATCAACTCGAACCACGGCATTATCTTTCGTGATCACATCTTGTGAAGGCACATCCAGCACTTGCTCCATCATATTAATTTTTGTACCAACCGTCTCCCAGAATGGCCAAATAAATTTCAGTCCAGGCTGAAAAGTTGAAGTATAACGACCCCAGCGTAACACTGTATATTCATAGCCTTGTGGAACCTTCACAACAACTGATTTGACAAAAAACACCAACAAGAAAATGCCGACGACTAGCGCGGGCAAGAAACCAAAACCAAAATCCATACTTATCTCCTATTATTTTTTAAAATACATGCAAACTCATGATTCACATGAGGCAAATCACTTCTCTAATTTACTCAAATCTCTCACCGCACCTTTATCGGCACTTGTTGCAAAAAAAGCATAGGCTTTTAACGCTGCACTGACCTTTCTAGGGCGTTCTTTCACCGGCTTCCAACCTTTTTTATCTTGCTCAATTCTACGAGCACTCATCTCATCATCATCGATCAGTAAGTTCACTTGGCGATTTGGAATATCTATTTTGATTTTATCGCCATCACGAACTAAACCAATTGCACCACCTGCCGCCGCCTCAGGAGAAACATGCCCAATTGACAAACCTGATGTACCTCCAGAAAAGCGCCCATCCGTTAACAAGGCACACGCCTTACCAAGACCTTTACTTTTAATATAAGACGTTGGGTATAACATTTCTTGCATACCTGGTCCACCTTGAGGCCCTTCATAACGCACAATCACAACATCGCCTTCTTTGACTTTATTCGCTAAGATATTTTCAACCGCTTCATCTTGAGACTCAACGACATGTGCTGTGCCCTCAAAGGTCAAAATTTCCTCATCCACGCCCGCCGTCTTAACAACACAACCGTCTTCGGCGATATTGCCATATAAAACGGCTAAGCCACCTTCTTGACTATAAGCATTATCTATTGAACGAATGCAACCTTCTTTTCGGTCATCATCCAGTGTATCCCACCTTGTTGACTGACTAAACGCCGTTTGTGTTGGAATCCCTGCAGGGCCCGCTCTAAAAAACGTACTTACATCGTCCGATTTATTCCGTGTAATATCCCATTCCTCAATCGCCTCATGCATTGTTTCACTATGAACCGTTGGAACACCAGCATGTAACAAACCTGCTTTTTCTAACTCACCTAACAGTGACAATATTCCACCAGCACGATGAACATCCTCTACATGATAATCTGAACCATTGGGCGCAACTTTACATAACTGAGGAATACGATGACTAAGGCTATCAATATGCTTCATAGTAAAATCCACGCCCGCTTCTTGGGCTGCAGCCAGCAAATGCAAGATAGTGTTTGTTGATCCCCCCATCGCAATATCAAGGCTCATGGCATTTTCGAAAGCCTCAAACGACGCGATACTTCTTGGCAACAAATGCGATTCATCATTCTCATAGTAACGACGAGTAATGTCGACAATTCTTTGACCAGCCTCTTCAAACAAACGTCGCCTATCTGAATGAGTTGCCAACGTAGTTCCGTTTCCGGGCAAACTCAAGCCCAACGCTTCTGTTAGGCAATTCATTGAGTTCGCCGTGAACATTCCAGAGCAAGAACCACATGTTGGGCAAGCACTCCGCTCATATTCAGCAACCTCGTCATCACTGGCTTTATCATCAACTGCAATCACCATTGCATCCACTAAATCCAACTTTTTATCGGCTAGCTTTGTCTTACCGGCCTCCATAGGACCGCCAGATACAAAAATCACAGGAATATTAATCCGCATTGCTGCCATCAACATCCCGGGAGTAATTTTGTCACAATTCGAAATGCACACCATCGCATCAGCACAATGAGCGTTTACCATATACTCGACGGAATCAGCAATAATATCCCTTGATGGCAAACTGTACAGCATGCCATCATGCCCCATCGCGATGCCATCATCTACGGCAATAGTATTAAACTCTTTTGCCACACCACCTGCTTTTTCAATTTCCCTTGCCACTAACTGACCCATATCTTTTAAGTGCACATGTCCTGGCACAAACTGAGTAAATGAGTTAACGACAGCGATAATCGGCTTTTTAAAGTCTTCATCCTTCATTCCTGTCGCACGCCATAATGCGCGCGCTCCAGCCATATTACGGCCAGCAGTTGTCGTTTTTGAGCGATAAATAGGCATACAAAACTCTCTCTATTCTTTCTTATGTTGAGGCGACAATGGTCACCATAATATTCTAGGCAAATCTTAGCATCTCATTGCTTATGACAACATAAGAGATTGCTGGATTCAGCATTTACTCGCCCATATAAAATGCTAAAAAGACGTTTTTTTCCAAAAAATAAACAATAAACCTTAAATGACACCATTTATTTGATAATATAGGCCGTTAAGCAAGTATTATTTTGATCATAGATCGTATATCGGATATACATAAAAGAGATGTAATATTTTTTCAACTGGAATGGTTATCTTAGAACAACGCGGCAATAGATTTATACGACTCGTTTTACCTAACGGCGAGCTGCTTGCGCTCGAATATATGGGTGACAGTAGAGATGGAAAATCAAAAATTGCAATTGACTCAACGACTGAAATTTCTATTGTTAAAAAGAAGCTTGGCTTTTCAATGGGGGACCAATTAGATTCTGCAAAAAACTTCTAAGCCTTTTTCAAGACCCTCCATCACCCGATTTGATATCGGCATGCATACACTTACCTGCACGTCACTGAATATTTTCCTGCACTAATACCCACGGCTTTAAAACCAACGCCCACAAATGCGCGTCTTGATCAACCCACTCCAGAGCCTTCTCATTACTGGGATATTCAATCAAGCCGTCATCTATTAGCGCTTGAAGCTTTGAAACATCATTCTTCACCAAGCTTGCCGCCACTTGCACTAGATCCTGTCCTTGATCTAACAATAACAGCTTCCCACCTGCAAAAAACCGCTGCAACTCGACCCAAGGAATTTTTGCTGTCTCCAAATGCAAATCAGCAATAATTTCTTCTGCTGTTTTTTCTAAATTCTGGGAATTAACGTTATTCTTCGAAGAGTCAGACATATTGCTCAACTTGGTTAAAATATGAACAGTATAGTGAAAAATGGTGAGCCGTACTGGGTTCGAACCAGTGACCCTCTGATTAAAAGTCAGATGCTCTACCAGCTGAGCTAACGGCCCACATTTTTTCTCGCTAGCATTCTGGTGAGTGCCAGCTGTGAGGAGGCGAGATTATGCGTCTATTCATATAGAGTGTCAACACGTTTAACGCACCTCTTTTGCATTTTTTTACTTAATTTAAACTTGCCTTAACATTGCGCTAATAAAGGATCACCAATACCCGCAGCTTTAAAGCCCGCACTCCGAATTCGACAAGAGTCGCACACTTCACATGGCATCCCGTCGTCCTTTGGATTGTAACAGGAAGAAGTGATCCCATAGTCAACTCCCAACCTTATTCCTTGACGAATAATATCAGCCTTACTCAAGTGAATGAGTGGCGCATAAATTTTAAACGGCACACCCTCAACACTTTGCTTTGTCGCCAAATTCGCCATTTTCTCAAAAGACTCAATATATTCTGGGCGGCAGTCTGGGTAGCCCGAATAATCCACAGCATTTGCACCGATAAAAATGGCATTTGCACCCAACACTTCAGCCCAACCTAGAGCCATCGACAAAAAAACCGTATTTCTTGCTGGCACATAAGTAACAGGAATACCGTCTTCTTCTTGCTCAGGCACATCGATACCCTCATCTGTTAGCGCCGACCCTCCAAAAACTCCCAAGTCAATATTTGCAATTTTATGTTGCTCAGCACCTAATAGCTTAGCCACTTTTTTTGACTGAAGCAGCTCATGCGAATGCCTTTGCCCATAATCAAAACTGAGTGCATAACACGCGTAGCCCTCATCCTTAGCCATCGCGAGCACAGTGGCTGAATCCAATCCTCCAGACACTAGAACAACTGCTTTTTTTTGAATCACTTCTCCGATATTTTTATCCATATCATACACCTGGAATATCACCCCATAATTGCTTATGCAATTGCGTTTGAAAGCGAACCGATAATTGATCAGCCAAAATCCATTCAGCCAAATCTACTGGCTTAACATCATTTGCCGAAGGCGAAAACAATACCTCCACCTTTTCAAGCAAACCATGCTTCAATACAAAATCTCGAGACCACTCAAAGTCAGCTTGACTGCAAATCACAAACTTTAATTGATCTTTAGCCTGAATCAACGCCAAGTTGTCATACTGATTATTAGGCTCTTCTCCAGATTCGGGCGTTTTAATATCCAAAACAACATGAACTCTAGGATCAACATTAGCGATGCTCATCGCATTTCCCGTCTCAATTGATACCACATAACCTAAATCACACAACACCGTTAACAATGTCAAACACTCTGGTTGAGCCAAAGGTTCACCACCTGTCACCGTTATATGCTTAACCTGATACTGCTGCACATCACTCACAATATCATCAAGAGTTCGCTTTTCCCCACCATGAAATGCATAGGCTGAATCACAATAACGACAACGCATGGGACAACCTGTTAGACGAATAAATACGGTTGGCATACCCGAATAACGAGCCTCACCTTGAAGAGAGAAAAATATCTCTGTAATGCGCAACATATGTAATTATTCGATTAAAAAAGCCTTAACATCAAGGGAATACCCCTAATAAAGCCTACAAAAGAGCTGAATATTGAGATTTTGCTAAACTGGATTCTTCAGAGTTTGGGTATTTTTTCACCAATACATTCATCGCAATTTTTGCTGAAATAGAATCACTTCGCTCTTGATGAACACCGACCAGCTTGTATAAAGCCTTTGGCGTTCTGACATGCCGAGGAAACAAATCAATCAAAGATTGATAACTTTTTGCAGAACTATCTAAATCCTCAAGAATATAGAATGTTTCAGCCAACCAAAAATAACCATCACCCGCTTTTTCTCCACGAGGAAAGTTCTGAAGCTGCGAAGAGAAAATACTCGCTGCCGATTTGTAATCTTGAGCCGTTAACTTATCAATCCCTTTATTATAAAGCTCAAGCTCCTTTAAATTCGTTTTAATTCCTCTATCACCCTCTTCTAAAAGCTTTCCTTGAGGGCTTAATTGCTGGTTAGCAGATTGCACCGGTTGATTCTGCCCCGAAGACCTCACTAACTGAGAGCCTTGTTGAACAAACTGCTGACTAGATTGGCCAGATTGTTGTGGCACCAGCTGAGGAACCGCCTGCGGGTTAGCCGATTGTTGCGCTTGTTGCTGAACTTGGCCCGCCTGAAGCGAGCTTTGATCTTGTGGCAACAACGGAAATTGCACACCATTCGCCGGCACGCTGCTTGGCTGCACTATTTGATTAGACGCTTGCGCCGAAGGCGTATTAGCTGGAGCATACTGTTGCTGAGACTGCGAACCTGGCAACTCTCCAACAGGCGCAGATGAAGCGTTATATCCTGAAGAAGAGCCGGTATTATAACCCGAAGCATTCACTGAAGCCCCCGTTTGCCCACCTTGTAACTGTCGCAATTGAAACCCTTGCTGCTCAACCTGATTTCTCAGTGCCGCAAGCTCTTCACGCATCGACTGTAACTCCAGCAATAATCGGCCATTTTGATTAATTGGCTGAGAATTACCTAGTTGGGATTGAGTTTGTTGTACGGACGTTCCTTTAATAACGCCACCAACACTCTGCGCTATAAGCGACTCACTAAAGGCAAGGGCCGCAACAAATGCGACCCTTACGGCTAGTTTCTTGTGGACAAGCATGCTCACTTTCACTAATCAATAATTATTGTAAACTGACACTAAGCAATTGCTTAGTAAAGAATTTGCACTCGGCGATTAGCTTGCCAAGATTGCTCATCCTGTGTCAAAGAAACCGGACGCTCTTCACCATAAGTCACAGAAGAAAGTGAATTACTTCCGGCACCCAGTGTCGACATCAAGTTCTGAACAGACGCCGCACGACGCTCACCTAATGCCAAGTTATATTCACGCGTACCACGCTCATCGGTGTGACCTTCAAGCACAACATTAACGCCTGATTTTGCCGCCAAGCTTTTTGCATGAGCTGCAATGATGATTTGAGAGCGCTCATCGATTTGAGAACTATCATACTCAAAATAAACTGTGTCATATTCTAGAGGGTTCTTATCAATACCTAACGCGCGTAACTGATCAAGTGTATAGCCAGTACCCCATGCATTTGTAGGATCTACCTCACTACCTGCACCAGAACCTTGTTGTGAAGCACCACTACTCTCAGTGACTTGCTCTTTTTTCGTACCTGCACATGCTGTGATGAACAACATCATTGCTAGGGTTATTAGTAGGCTTGTTTTACGAAACATTTTTTATTACTCCAAAATATATAATTAACTTTAAAAACTGAATTAGCGCAATTTGCAACCATGTAAATGATTATTTATTGGGTGACCAAACAGCATCTTGTACATTACCGGATAATGCATTCAATGTTTGCTTGGCTCGGCCATCAGCAGATGAAACAACTAGGCTGCCATTATAGCCTTGTTTTATGCCAAACAAAACCATATCTCCATTTGCCGAAAAACTAGGAGATTCATCAAAACCTGACGCATACAAAGTTCTCACTAATTGACCATTACGATTTAACATCGCTATACCGCCATCACGCACAACAACAACGTTCTGACCATCGGGAGAAACATCTGCATCGCCATTTTCTTTGCCCGTGAAAGTGATACGCCTCGCCTCACCGCCAAAAGCACTGACTTCGTAGATATTAGCCTTACCTGAACGCCCTGAGGTAAATATTACGGAACCGCCATCACTTGTCCATGCTGGCTCCGTATCAATACCCCAATGATTGGTAATTTTACGCGTACTTTTTGAAGCAAAATCAAACACATAAATTTCCGAGTTCCCTGACCGGGAAGATGCGAAAGCTAATTTTTTCCCATCAGGCGACCATGACGGCGCACTATTAAACCCTCTAGATGAATTCACTAAGGTACTGATACGCCCGCTTGACAACTCAATCACCTTGATCAAAGAACGACCTTTTTGAATTGTCACAAACGCGATTTTTGAGCCATCCGCTGACCACTCAGGAGAAAATACTGGGTCATTTGACGTAACTACCGTTTGCGCGCCAAAACCATCCCAATCAGCCACTTGTAACTGAGATTGCTTCCCAGCTCGCTTAATAAAAGCAATTTTACTGGTAAACACACCTTCTCGACCGGTACGTTTCTGGTAAATATAATTACTAATCTGGTGAGCCACATTACGAACACCTCCTGCCGTTACATTATAACGATAGCCACCTATCCGGGTTTGTTGAGCCACATCATAAAGCAAAAAAGTGACTTGATAGTTTTGACCACCAATCGGTGTAACCTGACCTATGGCTAACAATTCAACACCAATCGTTCGCCAATCTTTAAATTGCACATCTTCTTCGCGACTTGGCAATGCTAAAAACCGGTCCGCACTTAATGGCTCAAACTTACCCGACATACGTAAATCATTCGCCACAATTTCATGAATATTGTGTGGCAAGCCTTGCGAACCAGCAAATGGCACAATGGCAACTGGAATTGCTTTCCTTTCTTTCCCTGGATCAATCTCAATGATCACTTTATTATTCTGTGCAATAGAAATTTGACTTATTAAAATCACTGCAAAAGCAATAAAGGTTTTTAAAATTATTTTATTCATAGTTAAGTCGCGATTATTTATCTTCTAGCCAATAGACATTTCTTAAAGGTTCACACGTAAATCAAAGTTTTGTAGCTCCCTGCGAACCTCTGGAGCATCTTTTGGTAAAGGCAATGGGCTAGACTTTCCCACTGCAGCTAAGACAGCTTGATCGTAACCAAAATCACCACTACTAGTAACAATACGAGTTGAAAGCACATTACCGGAGTCATCTAACTGAATATTAACAACTGGCACCTGAGTAGGGCGTGAACCAATCGGTGCAATTAAATTAGACTCTAACTTTGCTTTTATCAAGCTCGCATAGCGATTCCTTAGCGTAGTAGAATTTCTAGCAGATCTTTCTGCTAATGCCTTTTTTCTTTCGGCATCAATTTCAGCTTGCAATGCATCTGCCTTTGCTTGCTTAGCATCCGCCTCAGCTTGTTTTTTTTGCTCTGCCGCGGCCTCTGCTTCACGTTTTTTCTTTTCTGCTGCTTTTCGTTTCTTATCAGCCGCTTCTTTCTTTTTACGTTTTTTTTCTTCGTCAGCCGCCTTCTTTTTGCGCAAAGCAATGGCTTGCTTTTCTTTTTCTTGTTGAGCTTTTAACTCTTTTAAGCGCTGCTCTTCTTTAGCTTGCTTCTTTTTTAAGTCATCAAGCTTCTTTTTCTCTTTCTCTTGGCGTTGCTTTTCTTTCAGTTTTTTTTCTCTATCCTTTTTGAGTATCTTATCTTTTTGTTTTTGAATTTCAGACTCAGTGACAGTTGAGGCTGCAATCGTCGCAATTTCTTTTGCATCAAATGCCTGCACCACTTCGCGCTCCTCAGACTCTTGCGTGCTTGTCCACAAAAAAGCAGCAAACCCACCAAACACTATGACCGCAACAGTCAGCGCAATTGCACGATCAAAAACACCCACTCTATTTTTTCTTCTAGACATAAAATACTTCTGTATACACTATATAAGCATGGAGCTGATTTAATTCAATGGGTCCGTCACTAAGCTAACATTTTCAACGCTAGACTCTCGTAACAAGTTCAATGCCTGCATGACTTCATTATAAATAACATTCTTATCACCTTTCACCAAGAAAATGGTGTTTGGCTTAGCCAAAAGCAAGCCTTTCACGTAGCGCTTAATTTCCTCAGGTGTTTTCGGCTTTTTCTCTTCATTAACGTAATAGTTACCGTCTTTATCTACCGTCAATAAAAAAGGCTCTGGCGCATCTTCAGGCGTGTCAATTGGCTTGCTCGTTGTTTTCGGCAGCTCCACTTTCACCCCCTCAGTCAGCAATGGGGCTGTGACCATAAAAATAATCAACAATACCAACATCACATCGATATAGGGCACCACATTAATGCTTGCCATGGGCTTATTACGTCTATTGCGATAACGTGACATATTAACTTTTCTCGCTCTAGTCCTTATCGCTCGCAATCTGGCGATTCACAATACTCAAAAACTCTTCGGTGAAAATTTCATATTGCCCCACCAAACGCTCAACATTATGAGAGTATCGGTTGTATGCGACGACTGCTGGAATTGCCGCCATTAGACCCATCGCCGTTGCAATTAGTGCTTCCGCTATTCCAGGAGCCACCGTAGCAATAGTCGCTTGCTGAGTCGACTGCCCTAACCCAATAAATGAGTTCATAATTCCAATAACCGTCCCAAACAGGCCAATATAAGGGCTAATTGAACCGACTGTCGCTAAAAAAGGAATATGTGATTCTAAATGATCGATCTCTCTGCCTAGTTCAACCTTCATTGCGCGATTAACGGCATCCAACACATCATTGGAATTTACAAAACCTGTTTGCAATAAGCGTAAATATTCTCGATAGCCTGCAGTAAATAGCTCACTCATGCCACAGCTTTTTTTATTTCCAGGACCCCAGCTTTCATAGAGTTTTTCCATGCTGCCGCCAGCCCAAAATTCGCGTTCAAACTGCTTTGCAAGCCTAGCTTCACGTCCTAATGAACGCCATTTCAATACGATGATATAGCAAGTAAAAAATAGCGCCAACATCAAAATCAACATAACTAATTGAACCACCCAACTAGCATCTAAAATCAATGACAGCACCGACATTGAGTGCGCCCCAGCCGCTTGAGAAATCACTTCTCCAGACTGCACAACTTTTTCAGTCATATATAACTCTTCTTAATTTGATTATTTGTATTCAATCGTCTGATATTACACTCACTATATGATCAAATGACGACATCTCAACTTGATGTGTCAGTCGATAACAGAGCAAGAAGCTCTTCAGGCATAGGACTCAATGAATAAGAGCCATCTGAGGATTTACTAATAGCTCCCAACTTTACCAGTGCTGAGCAAATTAACAAGCCCTCTGCATTGTAAACAGACTGTTTCATGATCATCGCAACCTTACCAAGCTTTATAACTTGGACATCGACGATTAAACTCTCTCCTAAACGAGCGGGTTGAATAAAATCTAAATCCACATGACGCACGACAAAAATAGTGCCGTATTTTTCTTCACAATCCACGACACCACAACCTTTATCTATCAAAAACTCTGACCGTGCTCTTTCCATGAATTTCAGATAATTGGCATGATAAACCACACCACCAGCATCAGTATCTTCATAATAAACTCTCACAGGAAATTGAAATACTGCCGTCATCCTTCCCCCTGATCAAACATAGATGATTGACTAAACTTTCGACTTTGTTCATCTTTGAGTTTATCAGGCATATTAATACCAAAATGCCCCCAACAACGCTTGGTTACCATACGCCCACGCGGCGTGCGCATCATAAAACCCTGTTGAATCAAATAGGGCTCAATCACATCCTCTATCGTACCGCGCTCTTCTCCCACTGCCGCCGCAAGACTTTCAACACCAACAGGACCACCATCAAACTTTTCCATAATCGCAAACAACAACTGTCGATCCAGCGTATCCAAACCATTCGCATCAACTTCCAACATATCTAAAGCATGAACAGCAATTTGATCACTAATCACCCCATCCCCTTTCACTTGAGCATAATCTCTTACTCTTCGAAGCAAGCGATTAGCAATACGCGGAGTGCCGCGGGAACGCTTTGCAATCGTTGCAACGCCATCAGCATCCGCTTCTAGTTTTAAGATATTGGCTGAGCGCGCTACGATACGTGACAAATCATCAACGTTATAGTATTCCAGGCGCTGAACAATACCAAAACGATCCCGCAATGGTGACGTTAACAAACCCGCCCTTGTCGTCGCGCCTACCAACGTAAAAGGAGGCAATGAAAGCTTAACGGTTCTCGCTGCAGGCCCTTCGCCGATAACAATATCTATCTCAAAATCTTCCATCGCAGGATAAAGAATTTCCTCAACAACAGGACTTAAACGATGAATCTCATCAATAAACAAAACATCATGTGGCTCTAAATTAGTCAACACTGCCGCCAAATCTCCCGCACGCTCCAGCACAGGCCCTGATGTTTGGCGCATTTTGACACCTAACTCACTTGCAATGATATTTGATAATGTCGTTTTACCTAAGCCGGGAGGGCCAAAAAATAAAACATGGTCCAATGCTTCTTTGCGATCTACTGCTGCCTGAACAAAAATTTCCAATTGCTCGCGAAGCTTAGGCTGCCCGACAAAATCCGCCAATTTTTCTGGGCGCAATGCCCTATCAAATGTCTCTTCAGAATTTGACATTGATTGCGCAGCAATAGGCCGTTCGCCCGCAAAATCATCATTTAGGTCATCCCAGTCTGACATATTTCATTTTCATTTTCGTTCTGTAAAATCTAAAGCCTATCACCTTAGAGCACTCGACCAGATAATACCTGCAATCCGGCTTTAATCATTTGCTCACTACTCATTTGGGCCGTATCAATCCCTTTTAATGCACGCAGCACGTCCACCTGTTTATAACCCAAGGTTTGCAATGCATCAACGGCATCTTGCTTAGCAGAACGCCCTGACGAAAAGTCTTGCACATCGACTTCAGACATTTGATCAGCAAAGCGATTTTTCATCTCAACCATCAATCGTTCAGCTGTTTTTTTGCCAATACCCGGGACGGCGACTAGCTGAGCAACATCTTCACTCGCAATACAATCAAAAAAATCTTTTGAAGAAAATGTCGATAAAATGGCCAGCGCCACTTTTGGCCCGACCCCTGAAATTTTCAACAACTCACGAAACACATCGCGATTTTGCAGCTCAGAGAAGCCATAAAGCAGCTGAGCATCCTCGCGCACAACCATATGCACGAACAAATGAAGCCTATCGCCTATTTTGGGCAATGCATAAATAGTCGGCATCGGCACTTCTAATTCATACCCAACGCCACCCACATTCAGCACCACAACGGGTGGCTTTGCACTTAATAAAACACCTTCAAGCCATGCAATCATTCATTATTACCTATTGAAATTTCATCCTAGATGCCAAATCCGCTTGCTTTTCTAAAAGCTGCGCGGAATGCTGATGATGAACATGGCAAATTGCACACGCCAACGCATCGGACTCATCAACTTCTGGCACCGATCTTAAATTCAACAACACTCGAACCATGTGCTGAACTTGAGATTTGTCAGCTCTGCCACGCCCAACAATCGTTTTCTTAATCTGTGTCGCACTATACTCGCTAACCGACAAACCTGCATTGACTCCAGCCAAAATTGCCGCTCCGCGAGCATGCCCCAACGTTAAAGCCGCTTGCGGATTTTTAGCAAGAAATACTTTCTCAATAGCCATCAAGTCCGGCTTAAATTCCGCAATCAATTCATCAAGTCGCTGAAAAATACGCCCTAAACGAGGCGGCAACTCTCCCTTTGGTAAGCGTAGAGATTCTGAAAAAACATGCGTGGTTGCATTCCCTTCAGCATCTAGAATACCAACTCCCATAATCTGAGAACCTGGATCAATACCTAGAACACGCATACTATAAAAACCGCATCACAAGCACTTAAGCTTGCTGCTCCAAGAAGCTATCTGAAAATTTAGCATTACTAAACACATCCTGCACATCATCTAACTCTTCGAGTGCATCGATTAATTTCATGACTTTTTCTGCATCATCATCGCTCAACTCAACCTCTAAAGATGCTCGTTGCACAACTTCTGATGATTCAGGCTTCATATCTGCCGCTTCCAATGCTTCATTTAAAGCAATAAAGTCCTCAGGAGCGCAGGTAATTTTTACAATCCCTTCGTCGGCTTCAATATCATCAGCACCGGCTTCCAAAGCAACATCCATGACCGCTTCTTCATCCACCCCTTCTGCCATAAAAAATTCACCAATCTTATTAAACAAATATGCCACAGAGCCCGATGTCCCTAAATTGCCACCGTATTTTGAAAATGCATGACGCACTTCGGCAACTGTTCGGTTTTTATTGTCTGTTGTGCACTCCACTAACACCGCAATACCCGATGGTGCATAACCTTCATAAGCAATCTCCTCATAGTTAACACCATCAAGATCTCCAGTTCCACGCTTAATGGCTCTTTCGATAGTGTCTCGGGTCATATTAGCGCCCAACGCCTTGTCAACTACAAGACGTAACCGTGGATTTGCCTCAACATCTCCACCACCTTCGCGAGCAGCAACAGTGATTTCACGAATAAAACGGGTAAACACTTTACCGCGCTTAGCATCTTGGGCCGCTTTACGATGCTTAATATTAGCCCACTTACTATGACCTGCCATATGTAAAAAATTCCGATAAAATAGTGACTGTTTGAATTGCCTAGAGTTTAGCACTCCACCGCAAACGACCAAAGCGAAACACACAAAACGACGTTAAAATACTCCATAAATCGAAATTTCCGAATTTGCGTCATATGAAACCGTCAAACAAACAGCCTATCCACGTGCAAACTATTTAATACATTCAAATGAAAAAACTCTATATTGATGCCAACACATTACTTGAACAGAGCTTTACCCTAGCAAAAAAGATTCACGACAGTGATTTCACACCAACAGTGCTGCTTGCGCTTTGGAGAGGTGGAACGCCTATCGGCATCGCCATTCACGAAGGTCTTTCTTTTCTTGGCAACCCCACAAGACATTTTGCACTCAGAACCAGCTATTATGACAATAACAACACACGGCAAAACGAAGTCCAAATTGATAATTTTGGCATCCTGTCAGAGCAACTCAACACAAATGATAAGCTACTCATTGTGGACGACGTCTTTGACAGCGGCAAAACAATTCACACCCTACTAGAGAAGCTCAACACAGAAAAAATCAGCACCCCTCAAGAGATTCGTATTGCTACCCCGTATTTCAAACCTGGCAATAATTTAACAACACTCAGCCCAGACTTCTTCCTTCATACGACGGATCAATGGATTGTCTTCCCTCATGAATTGCATGGGCTAGAAAAAGATGAAATATTACAAAATAAGCCTTCAGCCAAAATTTTACTGACGGAGTAAGAAATATTGATATGCTAAGGTCTATATTTTGTAGCGACTTTAACACTAGAAGAATAAATCATGGCAAAAAAAAAGAGCAGCAAGAAAAACAAGAAACCACAGCCTTTTAACTGGAAGAAAAACGGCAAATGGATAGGTATCGGCTTGCTTCTACTGACTATCACGGGCTATCTATTCGTCACCAATGAAAACCAATCTCGAATAGAACATGATCTATCTGTGATAGGCAACGGCAAGGCAACCGTGGTGCAAATTCACGACCCTGGATGCCAGCTTTGCCGTCGACTACAGTCAAACGTCAATCAAATTAAACCTGACTTCGACGATAAATTCCAATTTCGCACCGCAAATCTAAAAACTAGCAAAGGTGCTGACTTTGCAAAAAAGTATAATGTACCGCACGTCACTCTTTTAATCTTTAATAGAAATGGCCGCCATGTAAACACACTGAATGGAGTACTGCCTAAAGAACAAATCGCTAACGCTTTAAGCGCTGTTCGGTAAATATTGCTAACAGGCGCTTATGCATCAGCCTCATAAGTAAGTAACACGATATCAACCGCTTGCTCTCTAACCGGAATAAGCGATTGATAGGCATCTGACTGAAACCAATGATTAATTGCCGCCTCATCAGGAAACGCTATCACTACCGTACTTTCATAAGAATGAGTTCCTGACAGCACATGTGACAGCCTCCCTCGAAACACTAGCTCTCCACCCCAGGGAGCCAGCGTAGAAGGCACCGCTGCTCGATATTCATCCCATTTATGAGCATTTTTTACAGACACATGCCCTATAACATACGCTTTATTCATCACTTTTCCTGAAGCGGTTCAAGTTCATTCAATTAAAATCATGTTATATCAAAAGCTTAACTCTTACACACACTAAGTCACTTTCATGCAAACAAAACTCACTATTGAAACACAAGGAAGGTCTACTATTGAATTTACCGCTCACGTAGAAAGCTTCATCCAAAAACACTCGATTAAAACGGGAATTTGTTCAATTTTCTCACATCATACTAGCGCATCATTATTAATCACTGAAAATGCCGACCCAACGGTGCGAGCCGATATTGAAATGATACTTGAACGCTTAGCACCGGATGCCGATGCAATGTATCAACATGACTATGAAGGGGATGATGACATGTCGGCACATATTCGATGCATGCTGACCAACGACTCATTGACGATCCCAATCTCAAACAACGCACTGGCATTAGGCACATGGCAAGGCATCTTTCTTTATGAGCATCGTTACAAACCCCACCAAAGAAAAGTCACTATCACGCTAATTGGAAGTTAATGCCTCACGACTTTCGCATTTTCTAAAAACCATTGGTAAGTCATTTCTAAACCAGACTTCAAACTAATAGAGGACTCCCAACCTAACGAATTAACCCTCTCAACACTCATTAACTTTCGAGGAGTGCCATCAGGCTTAGTCAGATCAAAGGTAAGCTCTCCACTAAAACCAACTACCTCAGCCATCGTTTCAGCCAACTCTTTAATAGTACAGTCAATTCCCGTACCAATATTAATGTGCGACAACATGGGTTGAACACACCCATCATATACCGGCTTGGGTAAGTTCATCACATGAATACTAGCAACTGCCATATCATTCACATGTAAAAATTCACGCATAGGTTTACCGCTACCCCACACAATCACTTCAGAATCTCCGTTTTTGACCGCGTTATGAAATCGCTGCATCATAGCCGGGATAACATGACTATTCTCTGGATGAAAATTATCACCTTCACCATAAAGATTGGTTGGCATAACACTACGATAATCCACTCCATATTGACGGTTATAAGACTCACACATTTTGATGCCAGCAATTTTAGCTATTGCATACGGTTCATTGGTTGGCTCTAACCTTCCTGTCAATAACGACTGCTCACTCATAGGCTGCTCTGCCAATTTAGGGTAAATGCATGACGAACCCAAGAAGAGTAATTTTTTAACACCCGACTTGTAAGCACTATGAATAATATTGGACTGAATCATCAAGTTTTCATAAATAAACTCAGCAGGGTATTCGTTATTTGCAACAATCCCTCCCACTTTAGCCGCCGCCAGATAAACCTCATCAATTGAATGCTCGGAGAAAAGAGCCTCAACAGCTTGCTGATTACTTAAATTACACTCCAGTCGAGACTTCGTTAATAGATTAACATCAGGATTAGATTGCAATTGCTTGCATATTGTAGATCCGACCATACCTTTATGACCTGCGACAAAAATAGTCTTCATTGGCTCAATCCAGTCAATTCACTACTCAAAAGCCACCGACATTTCATAGCCATGCTCTTTTAACAAGGCATTCTTTTTTGCTTCAACAAGATCATGCCTCACCATTTCAGCGCACATTTCTTCAACAGTAATCTCAGGCTTCCAACCTAATTCCTTTTCGGCCTTACTAGGATCACCTAACAGTGTCTCAACTTCAGCAGGCCTGAAATATCGTGGATCAACCTTCACAACCACATCCCCAACATTAACGCCTTTAAGATCTCCGTCAACATCATTTATCGCTGTTATTGTCGCAATCTCTTCAACACCTTCCCCTGAAAAGCTCAACTCAATACCCAACTCAGCCGCTGACATTCTCACAAACTCTCTCACAGAAATTTGCTTACCTGTAGCAATCACGAAATCATCAGGACTGTCTTGCTGAAGCATCATCCACTGCATACGCACATAATCTTTAGCATGCCCCCAATCTCGCAACGCATCCATGTTGCCCAGATACAAGCACTCTTCTAAACCTTGAGAAATGTTAGCCAAAGCGCGTGTAATTTTTCGCGTAACAAACGTCTCGCCACGACGAGGTGACTCATGATTAAATAAAATGCCATTACAAGCATACATACCATAAGATTCTCGATAGTTTACTGTAATCCAGTATGCATAAAGCTTAGCTGCGGCATAGGGAGATCGAGGGTAGAAAGGCGTTGTTTCTTTTTGAGGGATTTCTTGAACCAAACCAAACAACTCAGATGTGCCAGCCTGGTAAAAGCGCGTCTTCTTCTCCAAGCCTAAAAAACGAATAGCTTCTAGTATTCGCAGCGCACCGAGCGCATCAACATCGGCCGTAAATTCTGGCGACTCAAACGATACCGCCACATGACTCTGTGCCGCCAAATTATAGACTTCATCTGGCTCAACTTCGCGCAAAATACGCGTCAAGTTAGAAGAATCAGTAAGATCACCATAATGCAAAAACAAACTTGGCTTTTCCGCATGAGGATCTTGGTAGAGATGATCAATTCTATCTGTATTCAATGACGAAGCTCGGCGCTTAATTCCGTGCACCTCATAGCCTTTCTCTAATAAAAACTCTGCAAGATAGGAGCCATCTTGACCAGTAATACCCGTGATAAGTGCTTTCTTTTTGTTCATTTCAAACCTTTAAATTGATTTCACTAGCCCCGCTTTTTGCATAATTTTCGCACCCAGCTCCTCTACCGACATTTGAGTAGAATTCAGCATTGGTATCTTTTCTTTACGAAAAATTGCCTCAGCAGCTGCAATTTCGTATTGACATTGCTTCGCGCTAGCATAGCTGTCGCGATTGTACCGTTCTTGTCGAATTTGCTGCAACCGAAATGGGTCAATCGTTAATGCAATTATCTTATTTTTATAATTTTTTAACGATTCAGGCAGCACTCCAGACGAAAGTTCATCAGAGGTGAGTGGATAATTTGCCGCAAACACTCCATATTGCAAGGACAGATATAAGCACGTAGGTGTTTTTCCAGAACGAGAGACTCCCACCACAATTACATCAGACCGACTATAACGATCCACCTCAACACCATCATCAGTTTCTAACGAGTAATTCATTGCACTAATTCTCGTTGCATAACTACTCGCATCCTTCATGCTATGTGATAACCCAACCTTATGAGAAGACTCAACACCGAGCACTTTTTCAAGTGGCGACACAAACGTATCAAATAAGTCAAAAAACACACAGTGACTTTTTGAAATAATTTCCCGCATTTCATCGTCAACCAATGTCGCAAAAACGATAGGTCTACGCTCTATTGAATCGGCACAATGATCAATCTGTTGCTGCACACGCTCGGCTTTATCCTTGCTATCAACAAAAGAAAATGTTTCTACCTCAAAGTCAACATCTGGAAACTGACTCAACAAACTATTCCCTAAAGCTTGTGCTGTGACACCTGTTCTATCAGAAATAATGAATGCATTTCGTTTTATCATTACTATTACACCTAAGAATTGTTTTATAATGCGGAGCTTACAATGATTTCAAGTTCTTCACCTTTTTATTTCACTTAAATATCAATAAGTATAGATTTTCGTTTTAAAACAAAACACACTATCTTCAACAGACTGACAATATTATGACTGAACACGTTCTTTGGTTTAATCAACTCGGCATGCATGACGTCGACAAAGTAGGCGGCAAAAATGCATCACTCGGCGAAATGATTCAAAATCTTTCATCGTCTGACATCACCGTCCCTAACGGTTTTGCAACAACTGCCAGTGCTTTTTGGGAATTTTTAGAGCAAAGCGGCTTAAAAGATAAAATCAACAATGCGCTTGACGCATTGGACATTGAAGATATTAAAGCACTGACTAAACTTGGCGCTGAAATTCGCCAATGGGTGATTGACACGCCTCTCACGTCATCCTTTGAAGCCAGCATTCGCGCTGCATACGAACAAATGATGACAGAGTCCGGCGGAGACATCACTGTCGCCGTTCGCTCCTCGGCAACGGCAGAAGATCTGCCTGAAGCATCTTTTGCAGGCCAGCAAGAAACATTCCTCAATGTCCAAGGAATCGATGATGTCTTGCACCGCATCAAAGAAGTGTTTGCCTCACTCTACAATGACCGTGCTATCTCCTATCGGGTTCACCAAGGTTTCGAACACTCTGATGTTGCACTTTCAGCAGGCATTCAGCGCATGGTTCGTTCAGATATCGGATCAAGCGGCGTCATGTTCAGTATTGACACAGAGTCAGGCTTTGAAGACGTTGTGTTTGTCACATCATCATGGGGCTTGGGCGAATGTGTTGTGCAAGGCTCAGTCAACCCTGATGAATTCTATATCCACAAACCCACTTTAGCCGCGGGCAAACCTGCTATTTTAGGGCGCAATAGAGGTAGCAAACTCATCAAAATGGTATACGGAACTGGCGATGAGCTAGTCGAAACCATTGATGTTGATACCGAAGATCAAATGCAATTCTCGTTAAGTGACGCAGATGTGACCGAGCTTGCTCGCATGGCAGTCAACATTGAACAACACTACGGCAGACCCATGGATATTGAATGGGGAAAAGATGGCGTTGACGGCAAGCTATACATATTGCAAGCTCGACCTGAAACTGTCGAATCTCGCGCCGATAAAAATGTTTTACGCCGCTTTGAGATCGACTCAAGCAACGCAACAGTCATTGCCGAAGGACGTAGCATCGGCGGCCGAATTGGCTCAGGAAAAGTGCGCATCGTTCCAGGCATTGATCATTTAGACAAAGTTGAAGCGGGCGATGTACTCGTCACAGACATGACAGATCCTGACTGGGAGCCTGTCATGAAAAAAGCCGCCGCAATTGTCACTAATCGCGGAGGCAGGACATGTCATGCCGCAATCATTGCTCGCGAACTAGGCGTCCCGGCAGTCGTTGGCTGCGGCAATGCCACTGAAAAACTCATTGACGGCGATGATGTCACCGTTAGCTGTGCTGAAGGCGATACTGGGAAAATCTACCAAGGGCAACTAGATTTCAATATCAAAGAAATTGAGTTAGGCAACATGCCTGACATTCCTTTCAAAGTGATGATGAACGTTGGCAACCCCGAGCGCGCTTTTGACTTCCAACGCCTCCCTCATAAAGGCATTGGCTTAGCTCGCTTGGAATTCATCATCAATAACACGATTGGCATTCATCCTAAAGCACTATTGGCTTATGGAATGATGGAAGAAACACTTCAAAAAACAATCAATGAACGCTCAGCTGGCTATTCTGATCCAGTTGATTTTTATGTCAAAAAATTGATTGAAGGCATCTCAACGCTTGCAGCAGCATACTCACCTGAACCCGTGATAATTCGTATGTCAGACTTCAAGTCAAATGAGTATGCCAACATGATTGGCGGGGAAATTTTTGAACCTGAAGAAGAAAACCCAATGATTGGTTTTCGCGGTGCATCACGTTACATCTCATCGTCATTTCGTGAATGTTTTCAGCTTGAATGTCAAGCATTAAAATTTGTCCGTGAAGAGATGGGACTCACTAACGTTCAAGTCATGGTGCCTTTTGTCCGCACGCTAGATGAAGCAGATCAAATTATTGAACTACTTGCCGAGAACGGTTTAGAGCGCGGAAAAAATGGCTTAAAAATTATTATGATGTGTGAAATCCCATCCAATGCGCTTTTAGCTGATGAATTTTTAGAACGGTTTGATGGGTTTTCCATTGGCTCAAATGACTTAACCCAATTATCACTTGGTCTAGATCGTGATTCAGGATTAATTGCACACCTCTTTGATGAGCGGGACCCCGCCGTCAAAAAACTGCTTGCTATGGCGATCCAAGCCGCTAAAAAAGCCAATAAATACATTGGCATTTGCGGACAAGGGCCTTCCGACCACCCAGACTTAGCCAAATGGCTAATGGAACAAGGCATCGATAGTGTTTCACTCAACCCAGACACGGTTGTTGAAACATGGTTATTTTTAGCAGGCAAAGAAATGCATTAAAAACTATATATCTTGCTATTCTCAACAAAAAGGCCTGTTATTTTATTAATAACAGGCCTTTTCTTGTAAACACGTCAATTTCAGCGCTTAGGCATATGCAATTCTCTCAAACAACCCCATCGCCCTGCCACCAAGCTCATCACTAATTTTCTGCAATTCAGGCAAATTGGAACGTTTCCTGGCAGCATGATCTATGTGAGCATCAATAGGCGCATCACAAACAATCGTTGCCAACTGTTTTGACAATCTGGCTTGGCTTTCATGCTCCCGAAGCTTTTCAGGCAATTTTTTAGCGCCGCGTACATTTAATGCCATCAGCTTTTCTAGATTTTGATAAATAGCATCCAAATCATCAAATTCATGCAAAATGGCTGACGCGGTTTTAGCACCAATACCAGGCACACCAGGAATATTATCTACAGCATCACCGCACAAACCCAAGTAATCTGCTATCTGTTCCGGGAGGACACCAAATTTCTCCTTGATATCTGGTGACATATAACGCTTACGCTTTGCAAAGTCCCATAACTCATCCTGAGCAGTCAGCAGCTGAGCCAAATCTTTATCAGCGGATACAATCACCACGGGAAGACCGTTCTGTTGCGCCTTACTCGCATATGTACCAATAATGTCATCCGCTTCATACTGATCAGATGCAATACAATACAAACCTAAGGCTTCGGCCATTCTTCTGCAAAGCCCAAACTGAGCATTTAATTCTGCAGGGGGAAGCTCTCTATTCATCTTGTAAGGCGGGTAAATTTCATTCCTGAACGACCTCGTCAAACTTTCATCAAAGGCGACAACGATATTTTTTGCCTGAGTTTGCTCTAACAATTCGGCAAGAAAGCGCGCAAAACCATAAGCTGCGTTCACCGGAACTCCCTCATGGCTAGTCACTGCGCTTGGAATAGAAAACCAAGCGCGGAAAATATAAATACTCGCGTCGACAAGATACATAAATAACGGTACCGCTGAAAAGTTAACTTTTATACTTCTTAAATACCTCTAAATCGTTATCATATTTTTCATTCACAGTTTCCTTCTCTTTTTCAAGCTCAGCTACTCGTTTTTTCGACGCTTCTGCCTTTGGCTTTAGCTCGTCAATTCTTTTGGAATATTGTGCTTTGAGTGCTTTATTACTGGTATTCTTTTTTTTGTTAGCCAGTGATTTCTCATTACTTTCTAATGCTTTTAAATATGTCCCATGTTGCTCTATTTTCCTTTTGAGTGATTCAAGCTTTTCCACTCGAGCACGCTCAATATCTTCTTCACTTTGATAGACCGTTAAAATACGGTCACGCTCTATTTTTTCAAACTCCTCTTTCTCCCTGTTTAATTTTGCCTCCTCTCTCGCTTTTTTCTCAGCGTCTAACTCCTCTTGAGTCTTAACTGCATTCACCTCTTTCACACGAACACCATTTTTATTTAGTGTTGTTATCTTACTGGAATCGGCACACCGATAATCACTATTGGTTCCATAATGCCATTTACCATCTTTATCTTGGCATTTTTTTATTTTCGTTTTGCCACTATCTCTCTCTTCAGGAGATTTAATCTTTGTATAACGGTAAGTACTGTAACTATAACCATCATCATAGTAATAGTAGTAACTACGCGCTGTAACATCCAAGCTCAATAAAGCAAAAACCATTGATAATATAATTTGTATCTTCATCGTTCTGACACCTTCTCATTCACCTTTAACAATAAGTATAACCCCACTAACACCATAGGTATTGTATAAATATGTCCAATAGTTAGCCAGCCCCCAAACAAATAACCAATATGATTATCAGGCAAGCGCACAAACTCAACCAAAAATCTCGACACACCATAACCAATTAAGAACAAACTCGTCACTGCCCATGGAGGCCTAATTTTCTTTGAAAACACAAATAAAACCGCAAATAACACCAACCCCTCTAACACCGCTTCATACAACATCGATGGATGTCTAGGCAATTTATCAACACTATTACTAAATACCATCCCCCAAGGCAAATCAGTTGTTCTGCCCCATAATTCTTGGTTAATGAAATTACCTATCCGCCCAAAAAATAAACCCACAGGGGCGATAACTGCTACAAAATCTGACACTTCAGCAAGCGGTGTACTTTTCTTTCGCGCGAACAAAATTACCGCAACAACTACACCAATAAAGCCACCATGAAAAGACATACCTCCATCCTGAATACCCATAATAATACTGAGAGGGTCAGCTAAATACTGTTGCGGTTTATACAACAAACAATACCCTAGCCTACCTCCTAGAATTACCGCAAGCGCACCGTAAAAAAACATATCGGATATATCATCACTCGACCATGACAATCGGCTCTTACGTAAGTTTGCAATGACATACGCTCCAGCAAAGCCGAAAATATACATCAACCCATACCAATGAATACTCACAGGCCCTAAACTAACGATAACAGGGTCAAAATTTGGATGTACCAGCATAAATATATTGAAAAATTGTTTATCTTAATGACGCGCTCAAGCACATCATGTAAATTGAGCACTTCTTTGATTCATTTGACATCTATCACAATGACCCGTTTCAGCGCTTACCTATTACGTAATTCTATTATAAAAGCTTTTGGCATGTGTTTATTGCTATTTTCTAGCCATCAATCACTCGCTAACATCACACTAACATATCAGTCCGAGCAAGGCAGCCAAACCTTCCAACTAAAGAACAATCAAGTATTCACAAAAAACATTGATCAAGGCATTGATTTACTGTTTGATCAAAACCGCAACCACATGATTGTTATTCAACATGACAAACAAAGCTATTCAATCGTAAATGAAGCAGAATTAGAGAGACTCAATCAACAATTAAATGGCCTTCAATCCGCATTAACATCAAACCTTTCATCTGAACAACGTGACCAACTAAACCAATTCCTCGGTGGCGCACTAGGCTCCGGCGAAACCAAAAAAATATCGAATTATTCGCTTCAAGATGCTGGAGCCGCTCAAGTTGGAGCATTCTTCTGTCAACAAAACTTCATCCTGGAAAATGGCAAAAATATTGGCGCTCTTTGCACCGCATCAAACCCTCAACTCAAGATAAGCCAAGCAGACTACACAACCCTCATGGCTTTTCAAAAATTCTCAGTGAATGCCGCAAACACCATGAGGGATACTCTAGGGTCGATGTTAGATATCAAGTTACCGGATTTAAGCAAAACACCTATTAACCAACTGATCATTTTCTCAAAAATCAATGATGAAAAAGATGCTAACTTTTACTTAAGCAACATTGACTCAAAACCGATCAATGAGAATTTCACTATACCTAACAATTATCGACAAGAAAGTCTTGTGTCCGCTAGCAGCCTAATTCGTTAAAGTTTGAGCTCTAAACCAAAACTTTTCTCATAACGCTCCTCAAACTCTGATGGTGTGAAATGGTGATTTTGAGTACCGCCATGCTCTATCTTCATCGCACCACAGAGAGAGGCTATGCGACCAGTTTCTTCCCAAGACACTCCTTTCATCAGGCCGTATAAAAGCCCTCCACGAAAAGCGTCGCCACAACCGGTAGGGTCAACGGCTTCTGAAATAGGTGCCGGAGGAATACTAATCGCAATGCCATCAACATAAATAATTGCCCCTTTGCCCCCACGAGTGACGATCAACGCATCAAGCTGACTGGCAATTTGCTCTTCCGTCATTTCCGTTTTTTCTTGCAGCATTTTGCTTTCATAATCATTGACAATGACATACTTAGCCTGCCGAATAAAAACATTCAATTCATCACCCGAGAACATTGGCAAGCCTTGACCTGGATCGAAAATAAATGGAATATTTGCTTGAGAAAAATTTTCAGCATGCTCATGCATAGCCTGCTTACCATCTGGAGAGACAATGCCAATCTCAACACCATCAATGGCTGCAGAAAAATCATTCTTATGAGCAAAGTTCATGGCGCCAGGGTGAAAGGCAGTAATTTGGTTATTATCTTTATCTGTGGTGATAAAGGCTTGTGCTGTGTACTCACCAGGAATATGCTTTATGAAACTGTCCGATAAACCATGCTTCTGCAATTGATAGCGATAGGAGTCAAAATCATCACCAACAGCGGCCAAGATTTGCGGATTTCCTCCCAACATTTTCAGATTAAAAGCAATATTACCCGCACAACCACCAAACTCTCGTCGCATATTTGGCACGAAAAAACATACATTCAAAATATGTACTTGGTCAGGCAAAATATGGTTTTTAAATTGATCTTCAAAGACCATAATCGTGTCATACGCCATTGAGCCACAAATCAACGCTGTCATATTAATTTCTCTTATTTTCAGGCTATCGCCATTAGTTCATAAAAAAAGGCAGCCATCGAGACCGCCTTTAAAAAGATTTCAGTCAACAATTAAGCATCAACACTTTCTTTGTAATCATCTGCGCTTAATAATTCAGACAAATCCTCTTCTGAATTAACTTTGACACGAAAAATCCAACCACTTTCAAACGGAGATTCATTTAAAAGTTCAGGCGAATCCTCCAACTCTTCATTCACCGCGATGATCTCACCCGCAACTGGTGCATAAATATCTGAAGCAGCTTTCACAGACTCAACCGCACAACACTCATCCTTAACAGATACTTGAGTACCCACTTCTGGCAACTCAACAAAAACAACATCCCCTAATGATTCCTGCGCGTAATCAGAGATTCCAACTTCTACAACATTGTCATCAAGTAATTTAGCCCACTCATGTGACTCTGCATATTTTACGTCGGGATTAAATTCAGACATATTCGATTCCTATAGCTTAAAATATCAACCAATTAAATGTCACTGAACTATACAGTTGGATCAGAAAAATGTCACTAGGATCAGAGGACGTTTCAAGTGAACTCGAACAACCTAGCTGCAGCCTATAAAACTAAGCGGCCACAGCCATCCGACAAACTCTGACTACATCATAGATTGCAGATAATTTTGCTCCCCCACTTTTCCAAATAACTCAATTTGAGTCTCAAGCCAATCATAATGCTCTTCTTCACTTTCAAGAATATTGGCAAACAAGTCACGACTGACATAATCCGCTTGCTTTTCTGAATATGCGATCGCCTCTTTCAACAATGGGATAGCTTCAGCTTCTAAACGTAAATCGCACTTAAGCATCTCAAGCACGTTTTCACCCACATACAATTTACCTAAATCCTGCAAGTTCGGCAGCCCTTCCAACATTAAAATACGCTCAATTAACATATCCGCATGCTTCATTTCATCAATGGACTCTTCATATTCTTTTTCGTTGAGCTTTTCTAAACCCCAATTTTTATACATGCGCGCATGTAAAAAATATTGATTAATTGCTACCAATTCATTTTTTAGCGCTTTATTTAGAAACTCTATTACACCTTTATCGCCTTTCATCTCTCACCTTTTATGTATATACAAATATAGAACAAGGATAAGACAATTCGGGAGGAACATCAAACAAACCGCCATAAGTAATTGATTTTATTAACTAAAAAAGAATCATTCTCATTTGTGTTTGTATTTAAAAGAACCCACCCTAACCGAATAACTCCATACCAACATGCAAAACACAAAATGAATAAATTTGCGAAACTTAATGATAACGATTATCATTAAGTTTATTCTTTATATTCCGAAAGCACCTCTATGCTTTGGACATACATTTATTGACTTAAAAGACATCATCATGAAAATTCAAAAATTACTGTCTACATCCGTATTAGTAGGCACAAGCCTTTTATACATCAATGTTTCAGCTGCCACACAATCTTATAGCGGCTTTCCCGTCACACTGAATGACTATGCTGGAAAGAAAACATCCTCTGTCAGTTACAGTGGCCAAGCGGCTCGCCATGTTCTACATAATTCACTCAAAAAACTTGCCAGCAAAGGCAATGGCTCAGCAAACTCTGATTTAAAAGCACAAATGCTGGCCTATTACGAAGGCAAAGAAGCAGGTCGTGCGATTTTAGACCCAACCACAAAAGGTGAGTTTGTGGTTAAGCAAACTCAAGTTGATGAAATCTCAAAAGGAAAAAACCTTGCTGGAAAAACCTATAAAGGCACAATTGCTGGCTGGCCAGGCAACTTAACAGGCGTTGAAGTTTTAACGTCTATGATTGATAAAGCTTCATCAACAAATGGCGGTTACGATCCTCTAACAGGTCATGATTACACTCAACTTATCTCCAAATTTGCCATGGGCGCCGTTTTTTATAATCAAGCAGTCGATAACTACTTAGATGAAAAGCTTGCCGCAAACACAAAACCAAATGACAAAGCTTACAAAGAAGGTGCCGCATATACCGGTAAAGAACACTCCTGGGACGAAGCGTTTGGCTATTTCGGCGCTCCAGCAAACACACTATCTTTAACACCTAAAGAAGTTGTTGCTATCACAAAACGCAAACCAGAAGCCTTTGAGAAAGCGGATGCCAACAAAGATGGCGCTGTCGATTTAAAGACGGAAATGGCCTATGCGCATGCTTATTACGCAGCAGGCTTCGATGCGAGTGGCAAAACGACCTACTTACACACCATCACAAAAGCTTTCATTGATGGGCGTCAACTAATCACCGATGCAAAAGGCCAGAAATTAAGTGACTCACAACGCCAGCAACTGATGGCATATGCCGATATCATCGAAACAAACTGGGAAAAAGTTATCGCTGAAGCTGTTTTCAAATATGCTGGATCAACTTACAAAGACATTCAGAAGCTAAAAGCAACCGTCGAGAACAATGGCGACGCCAAAGAAATTTTCCGCACCTATGCTAAGCATTGGGGAGAGTTGAAAGGCTTTTCTCTAGCCCTACAAACTGGGAAAAACAATCTAGGTGAAACGGCTGTCAAGCTAAACCGCTTAATTGGTTTCAGCCCAGTCTTGCTTGGCAACACGCAAGTATCAGGCATTGATAGCAATGGTGCATATACGCAAAAAGCATCCGAAACCTTGGAAGGTTATATGCTACATATGCTTAAAGTTCAAAAATTAATGGTAGATGCTTTCGATGTTCAAGCACGCAATAAGGATGCATTATCTAAATTGGGTGACCTTTCCAAAAAACTAGGAACAGGTAAAAGTGCCGAAAACGATTAACATTAGCTAAGCCAGAAAATAAGCGGAGAGTATAATACTCTCCGCTTTTTGTGATTGATGAAAAAAGTATTACTGTTAACCTCAAAACCACACAACGATGCTTGAAAGCTTTATTCCCACCCTGCTCAATGACATCAGCGATGCATTTTTAAACCCGCAAAAACGCATCTTTCTAGGGTATTTATTGTCAGCACTTGCATTCGCTATGTTATGGATATTTTTGACCAAGAATCAAAATCTTCTCACTAGTCTCAAGATCATTTTTTCACCTCAAATATGGCTATCTAAATCGTCACAATCCGATTATAAAATCTTCTTTATCAACAAGATAATCATGCTTGCGCTATCACCGCTATTGATTAGCCAACTCGCCATTGCCACGCTTTTATTTTACGGTCTATATGATATCTTTCCCTCAAGACCTTTATTTTTAACTGACTCACCAGTATGGGTAATTAGCACCTTATTTACGATTTATTATTTTTTACTTGATGACTTTGCTCGATTTTATGTTCATCGCTTGATGCACCTCTGGCCCGTTTTATGGGCATTCCACAAAGTCCACCATAGCGCTGAAACAATGACACCTTTCACCGTATTTAGAACTCATCCACTAGAGATGATCTTGTTTTCATTGAGGGGCGCTTTGGTACAATCAATTGTAATTGCCAGTTTTATCTTTTTTATTGGCGACAGAGCAGACCTTGTCACTATTTTTGGTGCGAACGTGTTCGTATTTGCTTTTAACGCACTTGGATCAAACTTACGTCATAGCCATATTCACATCACCTACCCAAAACTCGTAGAGAAAATACTAATTTCACCCGCCCAACATCAAATACACCACTCTAGCGCCATGCGTCATCGTGATAAAAATTTTGGCGTCATCCTATCCATTTGGGACCAATTTTTTCAAAGTTTACATCACTCAAAACAACATCAAGCATTAGAGTTTGGCCTAAAACCCAAGGCTGAACATAATCACAGCACAGATAATATCCACGATCTGCGCACTCTTTATTTAAACCCTTTCAAAGACTGCTATAAACTGATTAGCAAACAAGTTTTACCGCTTGGCAGGCTATCTTTGAATAAAAAGAAACAACTTTCATAAACTATTTCCCCTTTTACGGCATATCAATATGGCTATTCATTTAAAAAACTCACTCTTCTACTCAACACTTGCAATCCTGAGTTTATTGATCATTACACCATCAATCACATTGGCCACCAATCAAGTCAATGTATACTCTGCTCGCAAAGAAGCACTAATCAAGCCAGTATTAGACACCTTTAGTAAAGAAACTGGTATCCAGGTCAATCTTATCACCGGTAAAGCCGACGCACTGTTAACTCGCCTACGCCTTGAAGGTAGCGCCAGCCCTGCCGATGTATTTATCACCGTTGACGCTGGCCGATTACACCGAGCGAAGCAAGCAGGCGTTTTACAAACCATTAATAGTGAAACGCTCACGAATAACATTCCTAAGAATTTACGTGATGTCGACGGATATTGGTTTGGCCTATCACAACGAGCAAGACCTATCTTTTATGCCAAAGGCAAGCTCGATCCAAATAGCCTATCAACGTATGAGGATCTCGCAAACAAGAAGTGGAAAGGGAAAATATGCATGCGCTCCTCCAATAGCGTGTATAACCAATCATTAGTTGCCTCCATGCTAAATGCAACAGGCAAGGAAGCAACCCAAACATGGCTGAACAATTTTGTATCTAACTTTGTCAGAAAGCCTGCGGGCGGCGATACCGATCAGCTCAAAGCCGTTGCTGCAGGTTTATGCGATATCACTATTGCGAATACCTACTACTTTGGACGCCTCATTAACAGCACGGACAATGCCGATAAAGCGGTTGCAGAAAAGTTGAGTGTTTTCTGGCCAAACCAAAACGACAGAGGCACGCATGTCAATGTGAGTGGCGCAGGCATTACCACACACGCTAAAAACGCCCAAAACGCCCTGAAGCTCATTGAATTCCTTGCCTCACCTGAATCACAAGCATGGTACTCAGCCGTCAACAATGAATATCCTGTCGTTGCGGGTTCAAAAATTTCTCCAACACTCACTGCTTGGGGAACATTCACACAAGATACAGTTGATTTAAGCATCCTAGGGAGCAATAATCGGGCAGCCGTCGAGATGATGGATCGTGCCAATTGGAAATAAGCACCAATCTATTCAAAATTAATTTCCCAATACCATGCAATGTTGCTAAATAAATTGTCTCAACTCACTGTAAAGCCTCTGGCATTGTTGACGTTGATTGGCGCTCTATGCATCAGCCTGCCTATTTTAGTCATTGCCTCTACTTTTTTTACAGGATCTTTTGACGTCTGGAATCATTTATATGACACCGTCTTATGGGACTATCTCAGCAATTCTTTTTGGTTGGTGATTGGCGTTGGTTTAGGTGTACTGTTGATTGGAGTACCCACGGCCTGGCTAACCAGTAGCTATCAGTTTCCTGGCCAGAAAATATTCTCTTGGGCAATGATGCTACCGCTTGCCATGCCTGCTTACATCATTGCTTATACCTATACCGGCATGCTGGATTTTGCAGGGCCCGTGCAAACCAACCTTCGCCACATCACTGGTTGGAAATATGGTGATTACTGGTTCTTTAATATTCGCTCGTTATCTGGGGCGATTTTAATGCTGACACTAGTGCTTTATCCTTACGTTTACTTATTAGCACGAACAGCGTTCATAGACCAAACATCCCGATTAATCGAAGCCGGTCAAAGCCTCGGCTATAGCCATCGGCAAACGATAACAAAGTTAGCATTACCTCTCGCTAGGCCCGCTATTATTGCAGGCTTAACACTTGCCTTGATGGAAACCCTCGCTGATTTTGGCACAGTTCAATATTTTGGCGTCAACACGTTCACAACAGGTATTTTCCGAGCATTCTATGGCTTCGGTGACACTCCCGCAGCGACTCAGCTCGCTACCATTCTATTGAGCTTTGTTATTCTGTTAATCGCCATCGAAAAATATTCGCGCCGACAACTTCGCTATCATGCGGTCAAAGGCAAAACCTCAAATAAAATTCAGCTTCATGGAGCCAAAGCGTGGTTCGCCTGCTTCGCGTGCTTCTTGCCTCTCGCATTAGGTTTTTTAATTCCTGCATTACAACTCATTTATTGGACTCTATTTAAAGCACAACCAGGTGAGCGTTTTTTGCAACTTGCATGGAACTCATTTTACTTAGCCTTTTTAGCGGCGCTCATGGCTGCGTTTTTTGCCTTATTATTTGCTTATGCCAAACGTTTGCACTCTCAAAGTAAAACAGTATTAACGGCAACATCAATCGCCAGCATGGGTTATGCCTTACCCGGCACGATCATTGCTATCGGCATTATCATCCCTTTTTCATGGCTAGATCATCAAATTATTGACTTCTTGAAGACATCTTTTGACATTGAGATAGGCTTAATTTTTTCAGGAACAATATTCGCACTATTATTTGCTTACACCGTGCGCTTTTTAGCCGTTTCATTCGGCGCTATCGATAGCGGCTTACAAAAAATAAAACCAAACTTAGATAATGCCGCTAGACTTTTAGGTCGGTCCCCTTCTCAAGTGTTGAAAGTCATTCATTTTCCTTTATTAACCGGCCCAATTTTTACCGCACTACTCATCGTCTTTGTAGACGTCTTGAAAGAACTACCGGCCACCCTAATTTTAAGACCTTTTAATTTTAACACATTGGCCGTTAGGGCTTATGAACTGGCATCTGATGAACGCCTTATTGATGCCGCGCCTGCTTCATTATTAATCGTTTTAGTTGGATTACTTCCCGTAATATTGTTAAATCGCTCTATTCACTCTTCTGCCATGAAAAAAGCAGATTAAACACTGTATTACCTATGAATGACTTAAGTACTCAACCTTTTCAGCTATCTATCGATAACGTCACTGTTGGTTATGATTCTACGGTAATTGTTCACAATGCTTCATTTCAATTACAACACGGTCAAATAGGCTGTTTACTTGGACCTAGTGGATGTGGGAAATCCACACTCTTGAGAGCCATCGCCGGCTTTGAACCCGTCTTAAACGGCTGCATCCGCATGGAAGAGCATACCATTTCAGACAAAAATACACTGCTAACTCCTGAGCAAAGACAAATAGGCTTAGTCTTCCAAGACCTGGCCTTATTCCCTCACCTCACAATTGCCGAAAATATTGAGTTTGGCATTCAAAAATGGCCTAAGGCAGATCGACAAGCTCGCACAAAACAACTACTCAAACTAGTCGAGCTCTCCGGCATGGAAAACCGCTATCCTCATTCTCTTTCCGGGGGACAGCAACAACGCATTGCCCTCGCGCGAACGATTGCTCCCAAACCCAAACTACTATTACTGGATGAACCCTTTTCTGGGCTTGATGCGGCCATGCGAGAAGAGCTACTTCCAGATGTCAGAGACATACTAGTACAAGAAAAAATGAGCGCCATCCTCGTGACCCATGATCAAATGGAAGCCTTTGCAATGGCTGATACAGTGGCCGTGATGAACCAAGGAAAAATCATACAATGCGACACCCCTTTCAATATTTACCACAAACCTAATAGTCGATTTATAGGCAACTTTATTGGAAAAGGGGATTACTTACCTGGAGAAATTATCGACTCTCAGTCCGTTAATTCTCCACTCGGCATTTTAAAAACAGAAAAACCCCATCAGTTCAAAGCGAACCAACGTGTAGAAATTTTGATTAGGCCTGACGATGTTCTTCACAATGATGACAGCGAATTACTCGCAAAAATCATTGAAAAGCAATTTCGAGGTTCTCACTTTTTATACAGAGTGAAGCTAACGTCTGGTCACTTACTCTACTGTTTCGCGTCATCTCACCATGATCATGCTATTGGAGAGTCCATCGGCATTATCATTGACCTTGATCACATAGTCATGTTTGAGGAGACCGCGTAAACATATTGTCAATTCAATGACGCAAACTTAAAAAGCTTTAACGCATTAAATATTATTTGTCTGTTGAAGCGACTCATCGACACCAGACGTCTGGCCATAGGTTGGTATCGCCACTGATTCTGCAATAGAACTTAATGTTCGCGTATTTTTTTTCGCATTGCGTAAGATTTCTTTGACTTCACACGAACAAGATCCGCACTGAGTACCTACTCCCAGCGAACACTGGAGGCTTTCATAGGATGTAGCGCCAGAACCAACAGCCGATTCAATCTCACTATCACTCACACACTTGCAGACACAAATAATCATACAATAAATACTAATCTAAATGAGAATGATTTGCAATTGAATTTTTAAACTAAATGCGCTACCCGATGCCTTAATGCTGGCAACACATCATTCTCGAACCATAAATTCTTCTTAAGCCATATATTATTTCGAGGGCTGGGATGAGGAAGCGGTAAAACCGTTTCGCTAAAACTACTCCATGACCTCACATTCTCAGTCAATGTTTTATGGCCATCAGATAAATGCCAGTCTTGAGCATATTTTCCAATAAGGAGTGTTAACGCTACGTTGGGCAAACCATCCAAAACCTTTTGCCTCCAGTTTTCCGCGCACTCACGTCTAGGCGCTAAGTCACCTGACTTGCCAGTACCCGGATAACAAAACCCCATCGGTACGATAGCTATCTTTTTTGGATCATAAAATTGCTCTGTTGAAACCCCCATCCACTCGCGCAAACGTTTGCCACTCGCATCATCAAACGGAACACCTGATTCGTGGACTTTTATCCCGGGAGCTTGACCTGCAACAAGAATTTTTGCTTGAGGATTCGCCTGCAACACAGGTCTAACTCCATGAGTTAAAGCGTTTTTACAAATATCGCAAGCGCGAATTTCTTTGAGTAAATTATCAAATGCATTCTCCATGAATGAAATTGTAGACACAAAAAAACCTTCAGCCAAGTCAACTGAAGGCTTTTATCAGATGTACGCCTGACTTTAGAACGAATTATTGATAAATGCTTGGTCAGAAATACGTGTCCATTGGCGAGATATGCGCTTATATTCTCGCATAGACTGGACAATCTCTTTCGTCAAGTCATCACCATTTTTTGCTCTTTCATCAAGTTTTTCATTCATGATTCTATCGAACTCCCTAAAGATTTCACGCGGAAATGCGCGAATCTTAACATTAGGATGATCCTTCAGTATCTTATCTAGGTTCACTGAACTTTGATGATAGGTTTGAGGATACATATCATAGGCAGATACTTTCATCGCTAACTTTAAAATTTCTTGATACTTTTTAGGTAATTTTGCAAACTTTTTCTGGTTAACTAAAAATTGTAACTCCGTGCCTGGCGAATGCCAGCCCGTGTAATAAAATTCCGCAACTTCATGGAACTTCATCCCATAATCTAACGCTGGACCAATAAACTCTAAACCGTCTAATTTACCTGATTTCAAAGCCGGATATAACTCACCCGGTGGTAACAATGTCACTTTAGCGCCCACTGCATCATAAACCTCACCCCCCCAACCTGGAATGCGCAACTTCATACCTTCCAAGTCTTCTATCTTTTTAATTTCCTTGCTAAACCACCCACCCATTTCAGTCCCAGTATTTCCACCAGGATAAGATAATAAGCCGTATTTTGAATACACCTTTTGCATTAACTTCATACCACCGCCATGGTAAAACCAAGCATGTTTCTCGGGTGCAATCATTCCCATCGGTACTGAAGTGAAAAAAGCCGTATTAGGATCTTTTTTGATCCACCACTGTGAGACTGAATGACCCATTTCAAACTCACCTGATTGGACCATATCAAACACTTCAAGCGATCTTTTATGCTCGCCTTTCGACACAATCTGAATTTTAAACTCACCCCCAGACAATAAATCCACCCGTTCAGCCATGTTTCTCACAACATCTCCAAACAAAGGAAAGCCTTTTGGCCATGATTCAGCAATACGCCATTTAATGCTACTTTGTGCAAAAACAGTATTCGTCGCCATCACAAATACTGCCCCACTTAATATTAACTTCTTAAAAAATCTCATCAATCCTCTCCAAATAAAGTTCATAAAAAACAACCTGTATTTAAAAAACTGGAAACTTTTTATGGAAAATATTCATAAAAAGGTCGTTTTTTGTATTTTTTGAGACTATTATTATTGTTTTTTGCCTTAAATGACAGACAATAACAACTAAATAAATTGAATACAAGCGGCAGAGAGCTGCCTATTTCACGATCAATACTCCTATCTTTACGGCCAATTGGATCCCCTCATCAATAACTTTGCGTAAGCGTTTAACTCAGCCAACACCGAAAGCGCTATCTCATCCTTCTTAAAATCTCCCCAGCTTCTTAATAGCTGAGAGGGCAAAACACTCTCTACAATAGGAAACTCATGATTGACTTCCCCATACCATTGTTGAATCTCTAGAGATGTTAAAAACTCCATCAATCGAATAGCATTCTCTTTGTTCTTGGCACTTTTCAACACTCCGGCGCCTGACACATTCATATGTACTCCCCGATCCGCCTGATTGGGCCAAAATATCCCAACATTATTGACTGATATGTGATTGCCAGTATTTTGCTCCTGAAGTAATTGCCCATAATAATAAGTGTTCGCAATTGTGAGATCGCAGACACCCGCCGCAACAGCCATAAGTTGCTCCTTATCTCCACCTGTCGGCTCTCGTGAAAAATTCGCCACCAATTTGCTCAACCAGTTTTTTGTATGCCTTACTCCCTTGCTATAGATCACTGAGGCGACCAAAGATTGATTATATAAATTATTTGAAGAACGCATACAAACTCGACCTTGCCACTGGGGATCTGCAAGGCTGCTATAAGCTTGTAGATATTTTGGATTAACCTTGTCTTTTGCGTAAAAGATTGGCCTTGCTCTCAGAGATAACCCATACCAAGCCATTTCCGGATCTCTAAGCCTTGCAGGCACACGTTCCAATAACGCTCGGCTTGTGACGGGCTGAAATAATCCGATAGATTTTGCCTGATCTAAACGACTGACATCCGTCGTCAATAAGAGATCAGCAGGACTCTCACTCCCTTCAATCAGAATTCTCTGCATTAAGACATCGGCTTTCGCCGAAATTAAGTGCACACGAACACCTGTTTTTTCGGTGAATTTGTCTAATGCTGGCTTAATGAGTTCTTGCTTCCTACTAGAGTAAACATTCACCTCACTTGCAAAGGCATCTGCTGTCACGCATAAAGACATGCAGATAAGAATCCTGACAACTACTCGTTTATTTAACGCCATGTGTTAGCTCACCATTCAATTCGTTTCTTTATAAGAACTGCTCTGGATACAACGAGAGCCTGATAACAAAGACGTGTCAGCAGGCACTCATAATCTTAATACGAATCATTACAAATTGCTTAGTTTTATATTCAAACATAGCTTCACTTCGCAATAACGACACAAATATAGACTACTTACTCACGATGAAATAAAGAATGAAAATAGCGAGAAAATGACGATGGCCCTTTTTTTGAGGAAGGGCTGGCTCAAATTGACCCATGGATTGTTTACCCCTTCCTCTCAAGAGGCACCGAGGAAAAATAATGTGTTTAGAACGGCTAATCGCCATTATTTTTTGCCTCGTCTGAACACATTTCAGACAGACTCTCGATCAAAAATTTAGTGTAAACAGGCCCTAGATAGTTACCCCATAAACACATAAGATATTCATTGATCAATTGCGAATCATAAGAATGCAAAAAATACTCATCATTGAAGACGAACAAGAAATCGCTGAAAATCTCGAATATGTCATCAAATCTGAAGGCATGCAGGCAGTCTGGGTGAGTAGCGGCACTGCTGCAAAAGAAACTCTTATCAGCCAACACATACATTTATGCGTTTTAGATATTGGCCTACCTGACTGCTCCGGCTTTGAACTTCTTAAACAAATACGACAAAGTGATACCTATGATCGCAACGTACCTGTCCTCATGCTCACGGCAAGAAATGAGGAAATTGACCGAATCATCGGCCTAGAAATAGGCGCAGATGATTACGTTGCTAAACCTTTTAGCCCACGAGAAGTAGTCGCCAGAATTAAAGCCATTTTAAAACGCACTCATGCCACTCCAGCCGACCACATAGAGAGTGCTAATCATGACTCAATCCATCACCCTGAAGAACGCTGTGATAACTTCGATCACGACAGAAATAGCCATCAAATCTATTTTCAAGGCAATGCATTAAATCTCACAAAAGCAGAATATTCATTGTTATCAACATTTATACAAAACCCGAAGCAAGTATTTAGTCGCCGTCAACTTATTGAACAAGTGTGGTCATCTCAACACCCATCAGATGACAGAGCGATAGACACACACATTAAAACGCTGCGCGCAAAATTACGCTCACACAATGCTCACACAGAACTCATCATCACTCATCGAGGTTTTGGCTATAGTCTGAAAGCATGAAGAATCTAAACGTCAGCTTTAGCCTACGGGCTTTTATCATTTATTTTGTGATTTTAGGCTCACTGTCATGGTACATCGTCAATAATGCTATTGAACGGCTTAACGATGGCATGCGGCAATCAGCAGAAAGCGTCATGGTAGATATGTCGCATTTGCTGGCATCAGAAGTTGAAAAACAACTCACCAGTAACGCTGTCGATGATAAACGCATAGATACATCATCGGTCAAGCAGCTATTTTCGCGCATGAAGGCGAGAGAGATAGAAGCCACCATTTACAAAATCACTAAAAAAACTATCGAGTCAGATATCTACATCACTGACCAAAATGGCATTGTCCTTTACGACTCCACAGGTAAATCATTAGGCAAAGACTACTCCCAATGGCGGGATGTTAGGCTAACACTCGAAGGGCAATATGGTGCAAGAACCAGCTTTATTGACCAAACTAAAACCAGCGATGATGATGAAAAAATCATGGTCGTTGCTGCCCCTATTCATGCAAATGCTGAAATTATTGGTGTACTCAGCGTCGTTAAGTCGATCAAGAGTCTCGAAGGTCATTTACAAACAGAAAGCAAACAACTCAAGAACTACGCGCTCTTCCTTGTCATGTTGGCGATTGCCATTGGCTACCTGTTTAGCATTTGGCTAACGAAATCTTTGGAAAAAATCTCTGCCTATGCACAGAACTTGGCACAAGGACGAAAGACAGAACAGCCTCAGTTTTGGGACAACCGGTTAGACAAACTCTCATCATCAGTCACCAAAATGCGCAACCAATTAGATGGCAAAGAATATGTTGAAGACTATATTCATAGCTTAACACATGAGCTAAAGACACCTATCACTAGCATTCGAGGAGCATCAGAGCTACTGCTTGAAGACATCCCAGAAAAAGAACAACAACGCTTTATTCGCAATATTCATTCATCAAATCACCGCATGGCTCAACTCGTTGATAAAATGCTGTCTTTAGCCAAACTCGAAAGCCAAACAAAACTGTTAGATATAGTCGAGTTTGATGCCAATGACGCATTAAGCCGTTTACTGGAAGAGCGGCAAGCGCATGTGACTAACAAAAAAATTCACCTCATCATCCCCAATCAACCTTATCATGTTTCTGGAGACCGGCTCCTCATCAGACAGGCAATTGCTAACCTCATCGACAATGCTTTAGCTTTCTGCCCGCCTGAGAATAAGATCATTATCGCATTCGGCACCTCCAACACGACTGATTTTAGTATCGACGTATTTAATCAAGGTGATAATATTCCTGATTTTGCCTTAACTCGCCTCTACGAACGCTTCTTCTCACTACCTTCATCCCACAAACAAGCATCAACGCTCACAGCCAAAGGCACAGGGCTTGGACTGAGTTTTGTTTATGAAATCATGAAACTTCACCAGGGAACGATAGAAGTCAAAAACCATCAATTAGACCAAGAAACACAAGGCGTTATGGCGCAGCTAACATGGTCAAAGCCTGACATGTCATAGCACTTAATTCACGGTTCCACACATCAATCTTCACCAAACATTTTCACAGTGAATAACAAACGCCTGTTAAACATCAATCACACCCTAACGGCTTAACTTCACACAAAAACCACACAAAGCTCATCAACTGCTCACAGCTTTCTCAAACTAGCTCGTCATAGTGACACTTCCATTGGACGGACATCTTAACAAGGATGTTCTACTGATCAAATTTACTCGGGAGAGAGCATGGCTATTTCAAAAATCTATACAAAAAACCACAGGTTTGCATACCTGACACATCAACACTTTAAAAAAATATTTGGCACTTGTATCAACGTTTTTTTCATCATCACTGCATTCATCTTTTTCAATACCGGTTTTGCAAACTCTGGAATTTCACATTCTGAGGTAACGAATAACGAAACCTCAGCGGGTGAACTGCTGCTCAAAACCGACAACGGCATTCCCGTTAATGCGTTACTGCTAAAAACCGATATTCAAGCGGATGTGAATGGATTAATTGCCACAATTAACATGAAGCAGAAATTCAAGAACGATAGCGATAGCTGGGTTAATGGTCGTTATGTATTCCCCCTTCCTGAAAATGGTGCCGTTGATGGCATGACACTTCAAATCGGAGACCGAATAATTACTGGCAACATCAAAGAAAAAGAAGCCGCCAAAAAAACATTTGAAGCTGCCAAAAAATCAGGAAAAAAAGCCAGTCTACTAGAACAGCATAGGCCTAATTTATTTAGTATATCGGTTGCTAATATCCCCCCTCACAGTGAAGTGATCGCAAATATCCGCATTATTGATCGCGTCAAATACGAACAGCAACGTTTTAGTCTACGTCTCCCAACCACGCTCACTCCACGATACACCCCTGGCAAAGCATTGAAGCTGAATATTGAGGAAAACGAAAATGTACAAATCAATCAACACTCTGGCTGGGGAGTTAATACTGATCTCGTACCAGATGCTGAGAGTATTACGCCGCCACAAACACACGTTGAAAGTGGTCAAGCAACTCATCGTTTTAGTTTGCAATTAAACCTCAATGCGGGAATCAAACTGCAGCGTATCCATTCAGAATCACATGAACTGAGCACTCAAAAAATTTCCAAGAGCATGACCTCTATCCAATTACAAAATACGACGGAAAAAATGGATAGAGACTTAGTCATCCAATGGCATCCCATTAGTACTCAGGCTCCAACAGCAGCGCTATTTCAACAGCACATTAATGGTGAACAATATTCAATGGCCATGTTATTGCCGCCAACAGCAAACATCCAAAATGCCTTACCTCGTGAAATCACCTTTATTATCGATTCATCTGGATCCATGGCGGGCGACTCCATGGCAAAAGCGAAAAGTAGTTTGTTGTTTGCGTTAAACCAACTAACGAGTAATGACAAATTTAATGTGATTGATTTTGATAGCTCTTATACCCCCCTTTTCAAACAGCCACAAAACGCTAACCAACGGAACATCAGCCAAGCAAAATCAATGGTCAATGGATTACAAGCCAATGGCGGCACTGAAATGTACGGCCCTCTTGAGTATGCATTGAACTCTCCAAGCCACGACAATTACCTCAAGCAAATTATTTTCATCACCGATGGATCTGTCGGCAACGAACAACAGTTATTCAAACTCATCAACGATAAACTCAATTCAGCCCGCTTATTTACCGTTGGAATCGGCACAGCGCCAAACTCTCATTTTATGACTCGTGCCGCACAGTTTGGCCGCGGCACTTTCACATATATCGACACGCATGGTGAGAACACTGAAAAAATGAATGACCTATTCAACAAAATAAACAAACCCATTGCTCGAGACATAACCGTGCAATACAACAGCCACTCAAACACAAACGAATCCACACTGCCTGAGTCAATCACAGTAGAACAATACCCCAACAAAATACCTGACCTTTACGCTGGTGAACCGTTAGTTATTTTAACCAAGTCAAACCACATCATTAATAGCATCGACATTTCTGGCAACCTGCTTGGAAATGCATGGAACCGCAAACTTCACACGCCTACCAAACACTCTTTGAGCAATCATCAGAATAATACGGACAATATTGATGCACTCTGGGCGAGAAAAAAAGTTGCTCACCTTATGGATCAGCTTTACACAGGCAGCTCAACTGAAGCGACAGTAAAACCCATCATCATTGGATTAGGTATCAAACACCATCTCGTCACTAAATTCACTAGTTTCGTGGCCGTAGAAAAAACGCCTAGTAAACCAAAATATGCCACTGCCAATAATAAACACGTTTCTAACTTAATGCCTAAAGGCAACAAAATGGTCGCACCACAAACTGCCACATCGGCTGGCTTACTGAGTTTTATTGGTTCTTTGATCATGTTATTTGCCATGTTAATTGGAAATCAACGTTTCAGGAATTTACTGCTTGGCAAAGAAATAGAAGATAGCGCAAGCCCAACTCAGAACCATAAACATCAAGAACATGACGAGGCGAGAAATGACTATTCAGCATAAACATATTCGCCTCATGAGTGTCACGTTACTCTTCATTGGTAGCGTAATGATTGGGAAGTCCCTTTATATGAATACGAAAGCGGAACTAGCCCAGTATTTAATTTCAACGGCATGGCAATCGCGTCAATCGGACCAACCTGCCGCGAAACCTTGGCCTTGGGCAGATATGCATGCCATTGCCAAAATAGACATCCCTCGTTTAAGCATTACTCGTTTTATTATGAACGATAGCAACGGTGAAGCATTAGCGTTTGGCCCAGGGCATCTCTCACAAACATCGCTCCCGGCAAATATTGGCCACAGTATGATTGCAGGCCACCGTGATAGCCACTTTGAATTTCTTCAAGAACTTAAACTAGGGGATGAAATCATCGTGAGTAATTATTTAGGTAATCAAGAAACGTATGTGATTCAAGCAGCTTATCGAATGGACACGCGCACTGATGCTCTCATGTTATATCCAGAGTATCACGGCCTCACACTCATCACCTGCTTCCCTTTTAATAACCTGAGTAGTCAAGGGCCTTTGCGCTGGATAGTTGAAGCCGCGCCCATTTCCATTTAGCAAACACGCTATACCAAAAAACCAAACACAATCTCATCGTAACCCAACGACTCATATGAACACTATTCATCCAAAATTACTGATCTCAATTCTTACTTTAGCTAGCTTCTGTGTGCTTTCACATTGGAATATGTGGACGTATGATGTGTACGCATTTGGCTTTAATACCACCATCGCATGGCTTAGCTTTATCGCTTTGCTGAAGTATCATAATTCCGATTTTTCTATCCATAATAACTGGGTATGGTTGCTCCCAATATCATTTATCGTATTAAGCTTTTCAGTCTATGAAAACCCATGGTTAAAATCGGTTTCTACTCTACTGCTACCAATAGCTTTCGGCATATTTTTAGCTCAAAGCGAACGACATCAACAAGCACTGACAACATGGAATTATCGTTATATATACCGCTTGATTAATCAGGCATTTCATCCCATAAAATTCGTTTTTCCAAGCACACAATTGTTATTCAAAACGACTCAGAGAGTGCTCAAAACTCAAAACAGTGGCATGCTAAAAAGAATCACTCTAGGTATTACCATTCTTTTTCCTTTGGCCGCTGTTTCAATCATTTTACTCTCTTCGGCCGATAAAAATTTCAGTGACTTAATCCAAAAGTTAGCATTGAATGTATTTCATGTCATCGATATTGAAATGGTTTTAAAAGCATTTTTCGTCATGGTTCTCAGCATCATTATTCTCAGCACACTCATTGCTTGGAAAAAACCATTTTCAATGGACAGTGACAGCGAACCACAAACAATTGATCACATCATCGCTGTGATTGTCGTCGGTGGGTTACTCATGATTTATAGCTTATTCCTGTTGCTGCAAATTGAATACCTTATCGTCGATTCACTGCCCATCGATTTCGACAAAACTGAGCATCTCGTCAAATCAGGGTTCTGGCAACTATTTTTCCTATCACTCTTAAATGTCGTGTTATTTACACTTCTCTACAAAAACACGTCCGCAATCGCACAATTTTTGCTCACAGCTTTCATCGCCGCATCAGGTCTTTTACTCCTTTCCGCCGCCTGGAGAATGGGCTTATATGTGTTTTATTATGGCTTTAGTTATGAAAAGTTTTTCGCTAGCTACACCTGCCTTTTTGCACTCGTGTTATTTGTGTTTTTAGTGATTGCCAGCGTTAATAAAACGAGAAAAGACATCTTAAAAGTCATCTTATTCTCCGCACTTTGGTGTTATGCCATTGCAACACTACTACCGATTGAAAAAATCATACTACACAGTAATACAGCCCTAGCTAAACACGAAGACAGCCGAATTAATCTCGTTCACTTGAAATTTCTCTCCGCTGATATCTTGAATAACATTCAAAATTCACATACAAACTCCATTCAAACCCAACCATCGATGAATGGGTTCAGCATTGATGACAATTGGAGCACATTAGACTGGCAACGATGGATAAAGCAACAACAACATTTTGCTTGTTCACGAGCTTGGTACGAAAAAAATATCAGTTTAATCATAAACTGTGACTAATTCACTTCTTGCTCTTAAGTTCTAATCACTGAATTTCTCAAAAAATTGACCTGATAAAATTGTTACTCTGAAAAACAGAGTTTATACTCTGTTTTTCAGAGTAACGAACAAAAGAATTACTATGCATAGCTTTCTTCACATTACGAATGGCGATGGTGCCGCCAATATACTCAAGCAATCAACCCTTGAGGGAGATACACTCCCCTGGCGTGATACCATGCATTATGGGCCATTCCCCGACAAACTGAATTTAGATGATGTCAGCTTAGTTCGCGCGGCTTATTTTGGCGGAGACACGAAAGAAGGGCAACTAGAAACGAAAGTAGATTTCACGTTAAGAAACGAACACCTTAGAGCCTCAACACGTTATCAAGAAGTCATTCTTTGGTTTGAGCATGATTTACTGGATCAGCTCCAAATATTACAACTATTAGATTGGTTTGGGCACAGTAAAGAGCAACCCAATCAACTAAGCTTGATATGCATTGATCAATTTGACGGCATAGAACCTTTTCGAGGGATAGGCCAACTCAACCCTGAGCAAATGGCTTCACTTTTCGAATCTCGTACCCCGATCAGTGAGGAACAAATTATCTTAGCTCAACAAGGCTGGTCGGCTTTTCGCTCTCCTAACCCGCAGAAATTAGAAGCCTTTATCAACACCAAACACATTGAACTACTCCCTTTTTTAAAAAAATCACTCACGAGACACCTAGAAGAATACCCGCATATTTCCGATGGATTAACGCGTACTGAACGACAAATACTCACACTGATTGCTCAAGGACATGAAAACCCTGGCTACGTTTTTAAAGAAAATATGGCGCACGAAACTGCTTTATTTATCGGTGATTGGGCAAGCTATAGAATCATCGGAGAACTATGCCGTTGTACACAACCTCTCATTTGCTGTGAATCGGGTAACGCATTCATGCATCCGCCTGAAATGAACATTTCTCGCAATGAATTTATCCAACAAAGACTGAAACTTACCCCCGTCGGTGAACAAGTTTTAAATGGCGAACTGAATGCAACCGCCATTATTCATCGGGACCATTGGTTAGGAGGCGTTCATATTCATTCAAATAAATCTCTGTGGATGTGGGATGCATTCAACAAGCAATTAACACTAAAAACAGCTTAAACCATGGAAAAATTACCGAACTTAGATCCAATATTCCATCAGGTAGTACGGACAAGGTTAGCCGTATTAATCAGTCAAAAAGCACACAGTTTCACACAATTAAAACTCGCATTGAGCATCACTGACGGCAACTTAGACGCTCATTTGAGAAAACTCAGTGCTTCAGGTTACTTACACAGTAAAATGATTCTTGACGGGCGCCCACATACTATCTATGAACTATCAGAAAGCGGATTAACAGCATTTAAGAAGTACAGAGAGTCCATAAAACGCTTAATACAACTTTCGAATTAGGCCATGTTTTTACCTTAAAAGGGCCGCATGGCGGCCCTTTTAAATACTCATCAAGCGGGAATTTTCTGACGATTGACAGGGGTTGGCTTTGTTTTTTTGGTTGGTTTTGATAACAGGTTTAAACCTGATGCACCAATCAGCATAATAAACAAATAACGACAGGTGTGAACGACAGCCACAACTCCAACGTCAAAACCAAGCGCCATAGCAATCAACGATATTTCAGCAATACTGCCTGGGGCTAACGCTAAGAATAGTAGAAAATAATGCATGTTAAGAGCACCTTCCAAACCAAGCGAAATGGCAAATGCCGTACCCATTGCAAAGACGGTGAACAATAATGAAGCGCCAACATATGGTTTAAATGCTTTAAACGGTACTTTATTAAGCTTGCAACCAATTGTCACACCGAAAGTAATCATCGCAAGTGTGGGGAATATTTCGGGTACCAGTGTATCAATCCAGCCTTGAGAATAAAAAATAGCCGCGGCAATCAAGGGAAACATAATATGCCCTCCCGCAATTTTCAATTTATCGGCAATTGAACCCATCACAAAGACAAAAGCAAACACCTGCCATAACAAAGGCTCTAAAGGCATATTAAAGGCCGCATTAATTGTTTGATTCGCTGCATCTCCCTGTCCATTCACATCGATCACATAAGCCATCATTGAAAAACACAGAATGAGGAATACCATTCGTACGGTGTGGATTAGTGCAATTTTTGGAAATTTATCTCCCATATCATCAGATAGCGACATCAAAAAAGTCAAACCACCCGGTAACGCAGACATAAACGAATCAGTTTTCGAAAAATCAGGTAAACGCTTGAATAAAAAGAAGCCGCAAAGCGTCAAGAAGCACACAAATAGAATACAAACACCTACCAGTGCAACTAGCGAGAAATCAAATGTTTTTAAACTATCAGCGACCGCACAACCTAAAGATACCCCTAACACCACTCGCATCCAGCGAGCAGCACTTTTAGCCGGTGCTTGAATGAAACGTGCTTTTTTAAACACTAACATAATCAACAAACTGCCAACCAACCAAGGCACCGGAAAATTCAATAAAAAAGCAATGGCTCCGCCGATACCACCAATAATAAATGTAAGTAAAATAGACATGTCCTATAACCTTGTAGTTTTAATAGTAAAATCGAAAGAAATTTTCAAACTTAACGTCTACAACTATTAAAAAATCCCCTTTCTTTCGAGCGCGGATTCTACGGGTTTAATCAAGTCATAGTCATTAACTTTATAATTAAAAAACAGACACTTAGCGGTAATGTTATTGTCATTTTACATATGTTATATGGACTTATTATGAGAACTGCCTCTACCTCTTTCCCTGTCACAGATGAATATGATACCAAGATTGGGTAAACACAAAAAAAGGCTGCGTTGCAGCCCTTTTTTTGTGTTTAAAGCAATACATTACGTTGCGATAGAATAATCAGTATAGCCAGGTGCATCACCACCATAAAAAGTGCTTTGATCAGCCAAAGTTAGTGGCACTCCCTGCTGAAATCGCTGAGGTAAATCCGGATTACTAATATACAAACTACCAAAAGAAATTAAATCACTATGACCATTCTTCAGGCTCTCTTCAGCTTTTTCA
>JBOEGT010000014.1:0-68359 GCA_050633585.1 Arenicella sp. | reverse complement strand
CCTCTAAGCGCTGTCGAATCAAATCCCGAAATTGCTTTGACTCAGTATAAAGATGGGAGTAAACCCACTTCCTTGGACAAAGGCTTTGACTGTGCGGCTTATTTTGCTTCAATATATCAAAACCTTGACCAATACCTTGTCGCTCAACAGGCATTGTATAACCCTTACCATCAAAGGATAAAAATGCATGATCTAGATCCCAATTAACACTAGTGATATGCATTTCTAACGAATCACCGACTCTGTCAGAAATTTCAATACCCTGACAATAGTCATCATCTGAAACATACGCGCTTAAGATAATTGAATTGATCACATTATCTACATCATACGATTCCAAAAATCGCGCAAAAGCATCTTCACCCTTCTTTTTCAGAATTTCACCAATCGGATACAGCAAAGCAAATTTTTGATGATCGTCGTTAAACTTTTTATAGGTAAATATTTTTATATCATCTTTCCCTAACCAATACTTTGCGGAACGCTTGGATAGATGCTCCATAGCCAAATACAAACCGTAAGATTCATCATTAATATGCAAATCCACAAGCTGATGAGCTGGCACCAACGCACCAATTGCATTAGCTACATCTAACGCCAAAGCATGATTATATGGGTTGTAAATGGTCTTATTTAAGTCATACGCATGATAGGTATATTTAAACACTACTCCCTTCATGCCAACCTCACGCTCACGCCCCATCAACGCTTTCATATCAAGTGTTGGTTTACCGTAAGCACTACGCGCATTCACACGAAAACTATTGATATTTTTTTTCCGGCCTGGGGTACCTCCGTGAAACCTCAAACCAGCCACATGTTGAGAAACCAGCCCTTGGTTCTGCACACTGTACTCAACAGGCACTTCCCACGCTCGCCCCTTACCTTCTTTATTATCAACAATACCTTGCTCTCCATACAAGAACTGCTCTTCAACATGCAATTTAACCGTTGGCACAACACGTTGAGTGACAGGCGTTAATTTTTTTGGCTTATACGCCACATAACGACAAAAACCGTGATTCTTCTTGCCCGGAAATACTCCTGAATACAGATCATCACTCAAACCACCTACAACAGAATAAACAACTTTACTGTTAGTCGGCGCTAGTTCAACGCCTTGAAAACTATCATCAACATCACTTAAGCTAAGCGCCATTAACTTATCAAACTTACCTGAAATAGGCTCCCCACCTTTTAATAACGTCTGTGTTCGTCCAAAACGACCATCAACCAAGATATCACCAAGGATAATCTGACCTCTCGGCTTTGTAGAAAATGTGATATGGAAATCCAAGTCTTTATGAGCCACAAAATCCAAGGCGTAAAAGTGCCTTCCTGGCTGTACACGAATTACCTTAATGAGTTTTCGATATGAACTAGCCTTGGGAAAATTGATTTCCACATTCACATCATCAACAGTCGAGCTTCGTAATTTAAAACGCAATCTATATGTATTGTGGTAGTCATAACCCTCAACAGATGAGTCTTCAGCACACATATCATTCGTTGCTAACGTCTGCGAACCAGCACTACTTTGAATCAAACCCTTTTCTTTCAGAATCCTTCCGAGAACCCCTTTACGCAAAAACTCTTCACTCACAGTAAATGCATCAGGTTTATGCCTTTGATCACGAAAATGGAAATGATCCGCGACTAGCAACGCACCAATAACACCTATAACAATGAGTACCGACTTGCGCATCAGATTAAATCGCTATTTACTTGCGGTAATAATCAAACTGAACACCAGGGTGCTCTTCGCTCAAGTGCTTCATAAAGCCCAAATGATCGCCCTTATGATTTTTCAACAAAATCGACGCATTTGTTCGCTCATCACTCACATGAACACTTGAGATCACATGTTTAACTGCATTCGCAGACAAAAATTCACCCACTTTCGACACCTTTGCCATAGAAGATTCAGCTGATTCTTCTTTGATCAACAGATTCAAAACAACCGCACTGGCATCAGATGATTTAAAGCCGGGAAATTTTTGTATGACATGAATTGAGATAAAAACAATCAAATACAATATCGCTGCAAATGCAATGTTTGACGTTGCGATAGATATCGAACACGCAATCACCAGCAAAATAAAACCAATTTCTTCAGGCTCTTTGATTGGCGTGCGAAACCTCACAATGGATAAAGCGCCCAACAAACCAAGTGATAATGGCAACGAAAACTGCACAGTAATAAATATTGTCGTCACCGCAGGCCCCATCAACGGAAAAGATCGATGAATGCGAGAACCCGTTGAATTTGCATCAAAGAACTTGCAATACAAATGAGAGATGAGCAAAGCCATTACGATAGAAACAATCAACAACAATGCAAAACTGTACATCGTTATATTCCTTGTGTCCTCTGGAATCGTAGTAAACAAAGATTTTATAAATTCATAATTACTCATAATCGACCTGCTAAAAATACACTTTATTCATCAACAATAACCCTTTAATGGTGCTTATTGCTCATATCCTGTTAATAACTTAAAACTTTCATAATACTTTGAGAATGCTGCTTTGCGTAATCTACCGGCATGAAAACTCCTCAGTGCCTGCGGCATATCATCACAAACGCCCTTGACTTCCAAAACTGACTCATCAAGAACAATATCAGCTGAAAACTGCGCAAAGTTTCTACCAACGCTAAACGCATGAATATCGGTATCAAATGAAATACGCGTGCCTGAAAAAGGCTCATAATAGCGACTACGCTTATATCTCACGACAAATTTAGGTTCAATAAAAAGCCCTGTTAAATCAGGCGCGTTTTCTGAAATATGACCGCGTATCATATCCAAACAATCATCCTCTTGAAGACGACTGATCGCCTCTTCACCACCAAAAGGCATCAACACTCTCTTCTTCGTTCGTTTAGAACCAATTTTTCGCTTAAATTCTAAAAAACATTTCGATGGTGGACCTCCATCGTCGTCACTTTTGCTTCTATACCATCGGAGTCGAATCTTAGTTTTTAGATAATCACTTGAGGCTTTATCCATTGCAAAAACCCAGTCTGGAGTATCAAAATAAACACTACTGATGACATTTTCACTATATGCTTCATCGGCAATACAAACCGATTCAACACCCCGCTTAATCGAGGCTGCCGCTGACAACTCAAACGTGAACTTTAATTCTGACTCTTGTTTTTCCACAATCCTTTCCATAATGAAATCAGGCTCAACCACATTGAACCACGACGTACAGTGATGCATTCATCAACGGCAACGGATAATAATCAATTAAAAAATTTTTATCAAAAAATGTTCATGGTCACGTACTAAAATCAGCACAGAAGCATCATTGATTAATATAGACATCCGGCCAGTTATCATTGCCTGAATGAAAACTCAATCTTGTTGCGTAATCAGGCGACTTGGACATATCCCATAAGAAAATCTCATAATCAGCCGTATCATGCTCATGCCCACCGGCGCTGCCACCAAAGACCATATAACGACCATCGTTGGAATCTTTAGGAAAATAAATATGCGAATAACTATCATTAAAGTCAAACAACGGGACAGACTCATAGGTTGTTGGATCAATCCTCATAAATCGATTACCTTTTGGATCGTACTTACCATCACCATTCGTGACCTGATACATATAACTATTATCTGACGAGAAGAAAACTTGGCAACCGTTATATAAACCATCGTGAGTATTATCAGTTTGCTGAATTGCCGTTCCCCAAAACCCCTTTCTCATACCCAACTGCGACTGCTTCCCAGTAAACACTACTTGACCTGTCACAGGGTTATACTCAGGCGTTGATATCAATGCTCCAGCCGCTACTTTATTCGTCTTACCTGACTCATAAACTACTTTGGTTTTACCAAAAAGCCCCAAACCTTTGACAACGACTTGCACGCCTTGATGCAAGTAGCTCACCGATTCATTATCCACCCAACTCGGAAAGGTGGCATTTTTGGACACTAGCTTTTCTTTCCCAGATGCAATATCCAATATATACACATCCCAAGCCACCCAATTTCGTTGAGACACCCACGGCTCATGCGATCGCGCAAACACAACCTTTTTACCATCAGGTGAAATACGAGAATAGAACTCAGTATGTGGATTATTTGTTAACCGTGTAATTTCCCGACTCGGCAAATCCATCTTAATAATGTCGTGATTACCAAATCGGTTTGAACTCCACACTGCAAAACCATTAATGCCTTGCAACTCTTGAGTTGATTTAGCTGAACGCTCAAGAAAACGGGATGTCACATCCTCACCAACAGGCGGAGCACTCGTTGCTCCCATCTTCTTGCTCGCTCGATATTCTTTAGCCAAAAGAGCAGAACCAAACAAAAATACCAACCCGACCAAACCTACTTTGAGCCATTGACTCATTTTATTCATCACTTGATCACTCTCTCCTGACCCAGAACGAGCCGACCTAAACAACCAGACAAACACCAACAAACAGATGCCACCAAAGATATAGTCAAATAACTGGCTCCATATATGCACTGAAAGCATTGCAACCAATGATTGCAACTTATCGACACCAAATGCTGTTAATACCGCTGTTCCTCCGGCCTCATAGACACCAAAACTCATAAATGCAGGAACAGGTAGACTAGCCGCTATTTCACCGCCAATTAACGCGCTCATCACCTGAGGCATTGGCAAACTAGCAAGCACTTGAAAGCTTGGCACCACAACCGCCTTAAACAACAAATAAAACCCTGCATACTTTAAAACACGAATCGCGACGGATAAAAACAACACAGAAATCAATCTACCGGAACGCCGAGTTTCCTGAATTGCTATAGAGAACTTATTGGCTAATTCAAAAATACTATTGAGTATTTTTGATTTTTGAATGCTCGGACTTGAAGAATCCATAAATGCCCGGACAAACCAAGGAGCAATCACAAACAAGCCTACTAAAGCAATGAGTGTTATCACCGTTGCACTCAACAACGCACTCAACATCCAACCTTCAACACCGCCAATAAATAGCTGCTTGGCAAACAAGCCCAACACCACAACCAATAAGGCAATGAAATCAAACGCTATTGCAACCGTCAAAGAAGACAAGCAAACATCAGCGCTAATACGATACCCCCGATTAAGCATCGCGACATAAGATAGCTCACCCACTCGTGCAGGCAACATATCCACAAACATATTACGAACACCCGTCACCAAACTCATATGGAAAAAGTTCGGCACGTTTTGCTCTCCAGCGGCGGAAATCAAAATGCGATAACGCTGTGCACGAAGACCGAGCTGCACTAAATAAAGCACACCATAAACCAGTAACATCCAATGAATTGTCTTGTCTAGAACACCGAGAATACTGGGGCGATTCTCTGGAGACAACCCACCTGCGAACAGATGTATCATCAAACCGAGAATACCAAAGGAAATACCGACTGAGATGCCGAATCGTAATAATGCTTTCATTCAAGCTCCTAGCAGCTATTTACACACTTAATAAAATCCGAAAACTACCCGAAAAGCGCCACATATGTAACAAAGTAACGGCTTTTTAACCAACACGGAGAGGCACTTAACATCAATAGAAACTACTCAGGGCTCACTTTCGCAAACTTACGCTTACCGACTTGCAGCACAAATGACTCCACCCTAGAAATAATCTCTTTAGGATTGGCCACTTTTTCCCCATCAATTTTAACCGCCCCCTGTTTCACCATTCTCATTGCCTCTGAAGTACTTGCACACAAACCTAACTCTTTAGCCAAATTAGCGATTGGTATCCCACCCCCTAACGCCATACTCACTTCAGGCATATCATCGGGAATCGCATTTTTCTGAAAACGCTGAATAAAATCAGCCTTAGCCGCTTCAGCCGCTCCAGCATCATGAAAACGTGTAATAATTTCTTCGCACAACAAAAACTTAATATCGCGAGGGTTTCGGCCACTTTCCATCTCAGCTTTTAACGAATCAATATCCTCTAAAGACCTAAAACTTAAGAGTTCAAAGTAACGCCACATCAACTCATCAGAGATCGACATCAACTTGCCAAACATTTCATTGGGAGCATCCGTGATGCCGATATAATTATCCAGCGACTTAGACATTTTTTTAACGCCGTCCAAACCCTCCAGCAATGGCATCGTCAAAATGCACTGCTGAGGTTTACCTGCATTTTTTTGCAATTCACGCCCAACCAATAAATTAAATTTTTGATCTGTGCCTCCAAGCTCCAAATCAGCATCTAACGCAACCGAATCATAGCCTTGTACTAATGGATATAAAAACTCATGCACCGCTATAGACTGGTTTGCATGATAACGCTTTTTAAAATCATCTCTCTCCAACATACGCGCAACGGTATGTTGAGCCGCTAATTGAATCATGCCTGCTGAACCCAAACTCTCCATCCATTCAGAATTAAATCGAACCGTTGTTTTAGATTCATCAAGAATTTTAAATACTTGCTCTTTATAAGTTGCCGCGTTTTGCTGAATCGCTTCTTTTGACAACGGTGGTCTCGTTGCACTCTTCCCCGTTGGATCTCCGATTAATGCTGTAAAATCTCCAATTAAGAAAACGACATGATGGCCTAGCTCTTGCAATTGACGCAGCTTATTAATAAGCACTGTATGACCAAGATGCAAATCAGGCGCTGTCGGATCAAAACCAGCCTTCACCGTCAACGGTTGCCCTTTTTTGAGTTTTTCGACCAATTCCGCTTCAGGAATGATTTCTTCAGTTCCTCTACGGATAATACGTAATTGCTCTTCAATAGTGCTCATAATATTCTTCAAAACTTAATGATGAAAAACCACTTTTTCCATCAAACATACAATAATTTAATTTGCCGCAAGCCTAATACGAGTCAGGGCTGGATACAAGGAAAAGGTTACCATCAACATTTTTTCTTTGACGCATGCCAATCCAACATGTAGATTATCGAAAACCTAAAGAGAAGCAGTCATTGAAACCACAAAAATTTGAGCCAGCCAAGCGCGGCAATCGAAAGCTTAACTACGCACAAGCTGTCTTACAACCAAGGAACGGATCCAAGCGCATTTTAGGTGTTATTGGCTTAGTTGTGGCTATTTATTCATGGAACCAACTCCAAGCCCAAAAAGAGCTATTAAGTGAAAACTCTGACAGCCAAAACCGTCTAATTATCAAAAACCTAGACCGTGAAGATTCTGCCGAGACACTCAATGGAGCAACACTACTCAAAGCATCTTTCACCGATGACCAAGACAAGGAAATCGTCAATCTGAGCCAAGAATCTATTGAGGCCGCTATCACACCAGAGCCGACAGAGAAAGAACGTGTTTTTCACACCATTAAACGCGGTGACTCACTCGGCTCAATCATGGAAAAATATAGCTTTCCGGCGCACTATCCTTATCAAATCGTAAACGCCAAAAATGGCAAACATTTTAAAAACATCCGTGCCGGAAAACAATTAGAATTCATTCTAGACAAAGATACCAATGCCCTAGAAGAAATTCATTACCCCTTTTCAAAGCTGACTCGCCTTGTTGCTAACGTAAAAGACAAAACCACTGTCAACATAGAAGATATTCCTCACGAAATCGTCAATGCTAATGCTACTGGCGAAATTAAACATTCATTATTTGGTGCGGCATCTGAAGCAGGCATTAGTGACAACATGATCATGGAATTAGCCGAAATCTTTGGTTGGGACATTGATTTTGTTCGAGATATTCGCGGAGGCGATTCATTCAAAGTTATCTACGAACAACACATGAACAATGGGAAATTACTTCAAGAAGGCGACATTGTTGCCGCAGAATTCATTAACAAAGGGCAAACATTCACCGCAATAAGGCACATCGATTCCGATGGAAATATTGGCTACTACGCTCCTGACGGAAGTAGTATGAAAGGCACTTTCTTAAAATCACCGATGAAGTTCAGCCGAATATCTTCAGGGTTTAGCAAGAGACGATTTCACCCAGTTCTTAAAAAATGGCGTGCGCACAAAGGCGTTGACTACGCGGCACGTCGGGGCACCCCAATTCGCAGTGTTGCAAACGGAAAAATCATTCACCGAGGCACAAAAGGCGGTTACGGCAAAACAATCATTATTAGCCACGGGGGGAAATACACAACCCTGTATGCTCATATGAATAAATACAACTCCAAACTCAAAAACGGAAAACACGTCAAACAAGGCCAAGTCATAGGATATGTTGGAGCAACCGGCCTAGCAACTGGCCCACACTTACACTATGAGTTCCGCGTCAATGGTGTACATCGAAACCCTTTAACATACAAAACACCAAAAGCATCTGCAATCACAAAAGAGGAAAAAGACAACTTCAACCTCATAGCCGAGAAACAGATCCTCGCGTTAAATAACATTCGCTCAAAAACGACTAACGCCACCTTAGTTGCTGCCGCCGCTAATATTATCAAAGATAGCAACACACCATCCAATGCCATTGAATCTGCCCTAAAATAACTATTCTAAAGGCATTTACCTGCATGCCATCCGCGCAAACAAGTCAACACTCTGAGCACTCCCTCTATATTGGGACCATGTCCGGCACTAGTGCCGACGGATTAGATATCGTTATTGCCAATATAAAAGACGTCAACACTATCGAGCTCGTTCACTCATATTTTGCAGAATACCCAGCCACACTTAGCAATGAAATTAAGCACCTTCAAACACTGGATAGCCACACTTTATTGAATAGCGAAAAAAGGACGCTAGAAAAACTTGACCAAGCTCTGGTTGACTTTTATGCGCAACACATCCAAAACTGCTTAATCCAAACTGGCATCCATCAGAATTCCATATGCGCCATTGGCAACCATGGACAAACCATCCTGCATCAACCTGAGGCCAGCACACCCTTTAGCCTACAAATTTGCGAACCACAGCAACTATCTCAATTATGCCAAATTCCTGTCATTGCTGATTTCCGGTCTGCAGACATTCAACAAAAAGGCCAAGGCGCACCATTAATGCCTGCATTCCATGCGGCTATTTTCTCCTCTCATGCACCATGCGCTGTAGTGAATATTGGCGGCATTAGCAACACAACCCTATTAAAAGGAAATCACGTTCTCGGCTTTGATAATGGCCCTGGGAACACATTAATGGACAGCTGGATACAGCAACATCGCCAACAAAGTTACGATAGAGATGGAGATTGGGCGCAATCAGGCAACATTAACAGCGAGCTATTAAATAAACTACTAACAGCACCGTACTTTTTAAAGACACCCCCCAAAAGCACTGGCCAAGACCTGTTTAATTCTACTTGGTTAAACACTCAACTTGCAGGCTTTGAACACTTAAGCTCTACCGACATTCAAACAACCCTTTGCGAATTAACCGCGCAAAGTATTATCAACGACATACAAAAGCACAAAGACATCACCAAAATCTTTATTTGTGGGGGTGGCGCTAACAACTCATTTCTTATGAGGCGTCTACAAAAAGTCGCAAGCGACAACATCACAGTGAATAGTTTTTCAACACTTGGTGTAGATCCAAACTGGGTGGAAGCATTAGGCTTCGCTTGGTTAGCCTTTTGCTATAAGCACAACATCACAGGGAACCTACCAAGCGTCACTGGCGCAAAAAAAGCGGTCATATTAGGGCAAGAATTCAAACCAAAGCCCGACCAAACTTCACTTTCTGACGCTTAAACTCGTACTGACAAGTTTTTTATCGCTAAGCAGAAAAAGAAGAACCGCAACCGCACGTCGTTGACGCGTTTGGATTATTAATAATAAAACGAGCTCCATCAATATCGTCCTTATAATCGATTTTTGCGCCAATGAGATATTGAAAACTCATTGGATCAACGAGCAAGCGAACACCATCCTTATCCACAGCAGTATCGTCATCTTGCTGATCTTCATCAAAAGTAAAGCCATATTGAAAACCTGAGCAACCACCGCCCTGAACATAAACGCGCAGCTTTAAGGCATTATTTTGCTCTTCCTCAATTAGCTCAAGAACTTTTGCCGCAGCACCTTCTGTAAACTCAAGTGGGGATGTTGTTGTCATTTCTAGTTCAGACATGTCGATAATCTCAATTCAGTGTCTCTTTAATATAATGGTTAATTCTAACTTTTCAAGAGATTGCTCATTACAACAGCAGTCACTCTATTATTAATATTAGCTTTTTATTGGCGCTACTTTTGAAGCCGCCCCGTTAGCAGATTTTGAACCACCCATGGCAGGACTACCCGCATCACAAACTAAGGCGCCATTCACAGAAGCACCCAATGCCATCTCAACCGCCTTGTATCGCACATCACCTTTTACAACCGCTTTTGTTTGCAGCTCAACACGCTCATTCGCAACAATATTGCCATTCACATGACCATTGACTACAACATGAGGAACCGCGATATTTCCTTCAATCACTGCAGACTCACTCAACACTAAAGTACCCGCATTGCCATCTACAGACTTAATATTTCCAGTGATTTGACCATCAACTCGCAAACCACCACTAAACTCTAAATCCCCTTGTAATACGGTATTTGCCCCGATAAGAGTATCGACTGAATCAACTGAACTTTTCACTGGTGTTGTATTGGATGATTTTTTTAACATGTTATTACCACTGTGATTGAAATTTTAAGACCGCTTAATAAGCTACATTCTACTGCTAGACTTTGTGCCACTCAACCAATTGCTTGGATGAATCTCCACTCGGGAGCACAATTATTTTAAGAAATTTACCATCTAAGCCATCTTTTGCGTTTAGTGCCCCTCTAACAACCTCAGAAAACTTAAATTGAAAGTCATGATTAGCAGCTTTCCAACTCGTGATTGGTTTTCGATCTCGCTTAGAATTAAATAACTCGACATACACTTTGGCAGTCGCTTTTCGCTCATGGTTAATGGCCTGAATTAATACTATCTCAAAATAGACGTCGCTCAACTCTTCACGAAGACTCACATCGTGAATCCTGACTCCGCTCACACCATCTTCTGGTGACAAAATACTGCGGTAAAAATTAACTCGTCGATTCAAAAATTCGTTTTTTTGCTCTACGAGCTCATAGTCCTTTTCCAGTTCAGAATATGCGGATTTTTGAACACTCTCAGATTGCACTAACTTTGCCTCATTTGCTAGCAAATCATCATATTGACCTTTTAACTCTTTATACTCTTTGCGCAAAGACTTAATGACTTGAGAGCTCTCATCACCATGCCCATTGCCAAACTGATACCCTAAATAAAACATCAAACCTATTGAAGCGACAAAAATCAATGCATATAACCCCATTAACGATAGGCGTTTCTTCCTAGATCGCTTAGGTCGAATGACTAATGTTTCTTCAGTTAAATGACTCATGCGTATACGCTAGGTAAATCCTATTTATGGCATTAGCGCAGGCGCAGATAACGCCGTCGCCTCATCAAAACCAAACATGATATTGAAATTTTGCACCGCCTGTCCTGCTGCGCCTTTTGTTAAATTATCAATGACAGACAAAATGACTAATTTATTACCGACTTTGGGTTGGCAAAATGCAATTCTGCACATATTTGACGACCGCACTGAACGAGTGTCAGGCACCACCCCTTGCGGTAAAACATCGACAAACTTTTCATTCTCATAATACCCGTTATACAGCGCCTGAATATCCACTCCTTCAACTGGGTCCACATATATCGTCGATAATATTCCTCGTTGCATAGGCACCAAGTGGGGAACGAAGGTAATACCGACATCCTCGCCAGCCGTGACCGAAAGATTTTGTGTAATTTCCGGATGATGCCTATGGCCTGCAACACCATAAGCCTTAAAGCTATCAGTTACTTCAGAATAAAGTGTTGCAACACTGGCACCACGCCCTGCACCGGTAACTCCAGATTTTGCATCAACAACGATACCGTTTAAATCTATCGCTGCCCCAGACTCTGCAGAGCCAACCAAAGGCAACAACGCCAATGTGGTCGCGGTGACATAGCAACCTGGGTTAGCCACCAGACTCGCTGAACGAATTTCCTGACGATTCATTTCAGGCATACCATAAACGGCTTTTTCAACCAATTCGGGACATTCATGCGACATGCCGTACCACTGCTCCCATGTTCGAATATCCTTAATACGGAAATCGGCCGCTAAATCAATCAACTTGACACCCGCATTATGAAGCTCTCGCGCATACTTCATCAAAACGCCATTAGGAGTGGCTGAAAAAACAACATCGCAAGCTTTTAGTGCATTTAAATTTGGTTCAGTAAAAGCAATATCAAGATGACCACGCAAGTTAGGGTATAAGTCAGCTACCAACCTTCCTGACTCAGAGCGAGAAGTAATCACTTCAATTGCCACTTCAGGGTGCACGGCTAACAAACGCAATAGCTCCACACCGGTATACCCAGTACCGCCAATAATACCTACTTTAATCATATCAACCTTTTTTCAGTCATTGTATGCACAAAGAAACAATCTATTTCACACCAATAAACGCGCGTGCATTCGTCATTAGCGTGAGTGTAAATGAAAACTACGCAAAAGTGTTTATTAGCAGTGAAAAAGTGCTTATCAAATAATGGTAAGATCAAACAGCTAACAACCTTGAGGACATCCCATAACATCATGAGCACACTATTCACTAAAATCGTTCAAAAAGAAATTCCAGCTGATATTTTATTTCAAGATAATGAAGTCACGGTATTTCGGGACATAGCACCTCAAGCCGCACAACACATCTTAATCATCCCCAACAAACCCATCCCAACCGTCAACGATGTAACTACTGAAGATCAAATGGTATTAGGCAAACTATTTCTGACCGCCGCAAAAATGGCCAAAGACCTTGGCTTGGCGGATGATGGATACAGACTCTTAGTTAACTGCAATAAACATGCAGGACAGGATGTTTTTCATTTACATATGCACCTAATGGGTGGCGAACCGCTTGGACCAATGAGAACAAAGTAATTACCGGAGCATAGAAGATTGATATGACAATATTAGTGATTGGCGGGTCAGGATTCCTTGGCAGACATCTCTGTAAATCGTTACTTGAAGATGACCATCAAGTCGTTGTTAAAACACGAAATATAGAAAAAACACGCCGTATTTTTTCAGCACTTAAATGCTCACCTATCATTATCGATGAATTCGATAATTTAGAACCTTATCTATCATGCCTAGACAATGTCATTAGTCTTGCTGGCGCTAGCATTATTGATAAGCGCTGGACACCAAGCCGCAAACAAGACTTGATTGACAGCAGAACGCTCCCCTTACTTGAAATAAAAGAATGGCTAACGAATAACAATATAGCCATTAGCAAACTGCTTGTAGGCTCTGCTATTGGTTACTACGGGTACAGCAAGGACCCAAACCATGAATTCATTGAAAATAGCGAGCCTTTCGATGATTTTGCTCATCAAGTTTGCGAACAAGTCGAAACCACAGCCAACAAACTTGACCGCCTATGCGATCATACCGTCAACCTAAGAACAGGTGTTGTTCTTGGCAAAGGTGGCGCATTCAATAAAATGGCACTACCTGCCAAGCTTCATTTAAATGGAAAAATTGGCAACGGCCAACAATGGGTTAGTTGGATACACATGCATGACTGGGTGAATGCAGTGAAATACATTTTATCACTCGACACACCTCGCAAGCGCTACAACCTGACCAGCCCGCAGCCGTCTACAAACTCAGAATTGTCCCATGCAATTGGCTCATCGCTCAACAAAACCTTTCAAATACCCATCCCCGTGTTGAGCTTAAAACTACTGCTTGGTGAAGCCTCAATACTATTAACCGGAAGTCAAAAAGTACTCCCATCAAATTTACAAGCAGCCAATTTTGAATTTACTTACCCAGAATTACAAGCTGCGGTATCATCGTTATTATAAAACCGATGAACAAAGAACACATGATTAATCAGACCATAGAAACCCACAAGGAAAAATCCCTACCCATCATAAGGAACACTCTAGTCATTATTGGACTTGCTTTTTTAATTGTAGGCTTGGGACTGGTTATGGGTATTATTTACTACAGCTATGAGTGGCTTGCCAGTGACCAAAAGCTTTCAAATTTAATATCCTGGGTAAAAACCGAAGGGCAAACAGCCATGTCATGGATATTTGAAAACCAAGCTAATGGCTTTGAATTTAGCCATGTGATTAGTTTGATTTTTATTGCGTGGGCTGTCGCCATTATTATCAAAACTATTATCGCTTTTATCACTCTAATTATCACCAGCGGAAAAACAATATTAAACCTATCACGCAACTTTGAACAATAAAGGAGAACCACTTTCACTCCCTTGAACACCGGAGAAAAAGTTCGATCATCGCTCAAAGCACACCTCACCACTATTGAATTACATCTTTCTTCCTCCTCCATCAATCCGCACAAACGATTGATGCTTTAAAGCCAAACTGTTAGTCTTCCTATTCATAAATTTCTATCAAAACAAAGAAGTAAGGGATGATGAAAAAACTACTCATTGGCATATTTGCAATTATCGCGCTCGCATTCGCGGGAAAATTTGGACTTGAGCATCAATACAAGAAGAAGCTAGATCAACTTATTCGGCTAGCCTCACCTTTTGCCACCATCAGCTATGGAAAGATTAACATTGATTTAAAAGGCGGCATTAACCTATCAGACATCAGAGTCAGCCAAGTAGGCGACGACAACGAAGCCTCGGTCAAAAACATTCGAGTTTTCAGTTCGAACCGTGAATTTTTATACAAAGGATTTGATATCTTAAAAAACAATGAATTTCCAAAAGTATTTGATATCGCAATTCGACGCTTGGAATTTGATGCGCGATTTGGACAAACATTTAATGATCAACGAGAATGCCGTTACATCGAAGAACCAATAGACATCTCAAAGTTCACCGACCCGAGAATTGTCAGTGACATCAACATCAACTTAGAAAGTGATGGCGATAACTATTTGAAAGCCAATCTGGAAAGTGACACCAATGGTATTTCAACAACGTCTGCAAATATTGTTTTTGAAAAGTCGCTGATTGAAACCAAAGATATTTCTGCCAACGACCTCCCCTTAAAAAGCGTCGTGATAGAAAACTCTTACGACGAATCGTATGCTACTGATGCCATTGAATATTGTGCTCAAAAATTATCACTTAGTTCTGAGGAGTATCTAGCAAACGTTATTGGCTCTGATAGCTTTTATAAAATCTTAAAAGCCGTTCCATCACCAGAATTAAAAGCCGCAATACAAGCTCAAATTTCAGGCAAAAACTCACTTAAATTTAGTGCAACCCCAAATGATACGGCCAAAAATTTCAACCAACTAATGCTGTACAAGCCAGAGCAAATTATCAACGCCTTAAGCCTAGAAATTGAAGAAGATGGCAAAAAGATTACTACCTTACTAGGAGAACCCTCCGAAACTATCGAGCAAGAAGCAATCACTTCCACCGCCTCTGCTGCCGCTGAAAACAAAGAACCTGAAGAATACTTTGGCAGACGCATATTTAAATTTAAAGCCATTAGCAAGTCAGACATCAAGAACCACATCGGCAAAACAGCGAAAATTTACAGAAAAAAGCGCCTTATCAAAGGTGAAATCCTAAAATTAAAAGGCAATAAACTTCAAATAGATAATAAGCGCGTTGGAGGCAGCACAATCATGTCTTTACCACTTTCTGAAATCAATAAAATCGAAATCAAAGTTTATGAAAGACCTTAGCAGTCAGAATATCTGAGGTTAAAAACATCAAAAGGCTAGGACATGTTTTCTAGCCTTTTTAAAACATTCAAACAAACGGCATTGAAAATTTCACTATTTGAAAAGATATAACCTAGGCTCAACCTTAGCTTATGGCCATCATAATCCTGTGCATTGCTCGTATACTTTCAGAGCGCCACCAGATCATAGGCACAAAAAATAGACACAAAAAAGCCGAGCAATATATAGCTCGGCTTTTAAATAATCGCTTGCAGCTTCGATTAACGCTTCGAGAATTGTGGCTTACGGCGTGCACCTTTAAGACCAACTTTCTTACGTTCAACTTCACGAGCATCACGAGTCACAAAGCCCGCTCTACGCAGCTCTGAACGAAGCTCTTCATCATAGGCCATTAACGCACGTGTAATACCGTGACGAATCGCTCCAGCTTGACCGCTTCCGCCGCCGCCTTTTACGTTGACTTTAATATCAAAAGTTTCAGTCATTTCTAACAACTCTAATGGCTGACGAACAACCATACGAGCCGTTTCACGACCAAAGTATGTGTCCAATGTGCGACCATTGACTTCAATATTTCCTGAACCTTTTTGAATACGGACACGAGCAGTCGATGATTTACGACGGCCAGTACCTAAATATACTTGTTCACTCATGATTAAATCTCCAAAGCTTTAGGTTGTTGTGCGGCATGACTGTGTTCAGCACCGACATAGACGTGCAATTTTTTGAACATTGCGCGACCCAATGGATTCTTTGGCAACATACCTTTAACAGCACTTTGGATAATACGCTCAGGAGCTTTCTCTCGCAATTGACGTAACGTCATGTCTTTAATACCGCCAGGGAATTCAGTATGGCGATAATAAATTTTATCTTCTTCTTTATTACCTGTGACGGCAATCTTCTCTGCATTGATGATCACAATATGATCGCCTGTATCAACGTGAGGAGTATAAGTTGGCTTGTTTTTGCCTTTTAAACGCAATGCAACTTCTGCTGCCAGACGTCCTAGGACTTTGTCTGTCGCATCAATCACAAACCACTCGCGTTCAACTTCTTGCGGCTTTGCTGAAAATGTTTTCATTATATTTTCTCTGTTTAAATTCTCTTTCGAGAACCTGCTGTACGTGTACCAGCGCTGTTAAACCTTCTATGAACAAACCTTTTAGTTGCTTGCCCAATGGCTATAAGGACGCCGAATTCTACTGATTTATCGAGAGAGTGCAAGTGTTTTGTTTGGAAATAGACATTAGCCAAGAGTGGTGGCTTTACATACTCGTCAAGGGGTGCCGAGGTCCTGTGGGCAAAAAAAATGGCGCGGCTTTTAATATGTATATCAAAAGTACCGCGCCTAAACCACCAAAGGAGGAATGGAGGAGTCATGAAAACTAATAAATCAATTGTATTAAAACTTTTTGTTTTAACGCAAACTTGAATACAAGTGATATATCATTGTTTTCGCTATATAAGGATTATCTAATACTTACTAATATTAGTCAACCCTAATATTTGCAAATTCTATGAACTTTTTGTTAAATAACGATAAATCCGATATAAACTATAAAACACTCTTCAAAAAGTAAAAGATTACCCAAGAGATACTGATTATGAGCCAATCACCCCGCCTTGAAGGCATTGACAATGTTATTGCAGGCCTTGACGAAGCATTAAGAGCAATTTTCTCAAAACCAGAGGCGCGAAGAATAAACCCCGCCGATGACAAAAATATGACAGAAAACGATCTTTCTGACAGTGAAAAACGAAAAAGCATTGAACTAATGCGCATCAATCATGTCGGTGAAGTTTGCGCACAGGCTCTTTATCAAGGACAAGCTATCACCGCCCGATCCGAGGACGTCAAAAACAAAATGCATGAAGCAGCACAAGAAGAAATAGACCACCTAAGCTGGTGCAATGAACGCATCACTGAACTCGGTGGCCGCACAAGCTTATTAAACCCTCTATGGTATTCAGGCTCCTTAGCATTAGGAACGATTGCTGGCATCATGGGAGATAAATGGTCACTCGGATTCCTTGAAGAAACAGAAAACCAAGTTGAACAGCATCTGGCTGAACACCTTGAATATTTACCCGAACAAGATGAACGCAGCCGAGCTATCGTGACACAAATGAAAATTGACGAAGCAAAGCACGCACAAATGGCAAAAGATAACGGTGCTGCAGAGCTCCCGCTGATAGTCAAAAACGCAATGAAATGCACCGCAAAAGCAATGAAAACAATCGCTGCCAAGGTGTAACGACAACCTTTTTTAGCTCACGCATTAAAAAGTCGCGACTTAGCCAACAAGCAACTTTCAGCTTCAATGATAAAAAAACGAATAACTCAACTAGTACTTTCGACTTAATCGATGAGAAAGAAAAAGAGTACTCGTTAATAGCAACACACCTGTCCCTTGATGCAAAGCTCCCCATGAAACCGGCACCGCTTTTAATAACGCCATAATGCCAAACGACACCTGACAGAACATTAATAGCAATATGACGACCAAGTTCGTTCGAATCTTCAAATCTGGCCGCTCCGCAGCCAACCTCAAACCGCGAAAAAATAATATTAAAACGGTCACTATAATTAAATAAGCGATACCACGATGAATAAACTGAACCGTGACAGGGTTCTCAAAAAAGTTGCGCCATAGCACATCCATAGCAAAGATTTCCTTTGGCACAAATGCATCACCCATTCGCGGGAATGTATTGTATATATGACCCGCCTTGAGACCCGCAACAAAGGCCCCGGTTAGCATCATAAAGAAAATCAATTTAGTTGAAAAAATTGCGTTCGCTCGTAAAGGTGTTTTTTCACGACGTTCTTCACCATGGAAAAAGTCCAGCATAAACCAAATCATCACCGCATAAATAGACAATGCAATTCCAAAATGCAATGCTAAACGATATTGACTCACATGCGGATTATCAACGAGACCGCTTTTCACCATATACCAGCCAACAACGCCTTGCATACCGCCCAAAACAAACAGACCAAAAAGCTTAACCTTCCATGCTGAGGTCAAGTATCCTCGCAACAAGAAAAATAAAAATGGAACAAAGAATAATAAACCGATAAAACGGCCTAACACTCTATGACCATACTCCCACCAAAAAATACTTTTAAACTCAACTAGACTCATGCCTTTGTTAATTTTTTGGTATTCGGGTGATGCCTTATATTTTAAAAAAGTATCCTGCCAATCACTTAAGGACAGCGGAGGGATGACTCCCATAATGGGCTCCCACTCCACCATGGACAAACCAGACTGAGTCAAGCGGGTCACACCGCCCACAATAATCATGACATATATTGTCACCGCACAGATAAACAGCCATATACCAATGGCTTTGCGCTGATTGTTCTCTGAGATAGAGTAGCCTGGCGAATTCATAACAATGAGTATCTATTACCGATAGTCAAAGGCGCGTCTATTTCATTCAACACATTGAATGAAATGACAGCAACTAAACAAAACGCGTGAAAACCAATGACGCGTTTGTACCACCAAAACCAAACGAGTTAGACATCACGGTATCAAACTTACCATCTCGTCTCTCAGTCAAAATTGGCAAACCTTCTGCAGCAGGATCAAGCTCCTCAATATTTGCAGATGCTGCCATGAAATCATCTTGCATCATCAATAATGAATAAATTGCTTCATTAACGCCTGCAGCACCCAAAGCGTGTCCCGTTAACGCTTTGGTAGCACTAATAGCAGGGAACTTATCACTTGATGCAAAAACCTCTCGAATCGCATCAAGCTCTTTCGCATCGCCTACCGGCGTCGATGTGCCATGAGTATTAATGTAGTCAACGGAACCTGAAAAGTCTTCCAAGGCTTGCTGCATACAACGAACAGCACCTTCTCCTGACGGAGCGACCATGTCATAACCATCAGATGTTGCACCAAAACCAACGAGTTCTGCATAAATTTTTGCACCACGCGCTTGCGCATGCTCCAACTCTTCAAGCACGAGCATACCGCCACCGCCAGCAATCACAAAACCATCTCTATTAACGTCATAGGTTCGAGACGCTTTCTCTGGTGTGTCATTATACTTGCTTGACATCGCACCCATAGCATCAAACAAAATTGACATCTCCCAACTCTCTTCTTCACCCCCACCTGCAAAAACGGTGTGATGACGTCCAGAGCGGATAATATCTGCCGCATGACCAATGCAATGCGCACTCGTAGAACAGGCCGAACTAATGGAATAGCTCGTCCCTTGAATTCCGAACATCGTTGCCAAACAAGCTGATGTCGTACTCCCCATGGTCTTAGTCACGCCATAGGGGCCAATCCGCTTTACACCACGTGAACGCGCAGTATCAGCTGCGGCAACGCTAGCCTGAGAAGAACCACCCCCAGACCCCGTAATCAAACCAACCTTAGGATCCTTAATGACGTCCAAGTCCAAGCCTGAGTCTGCAATGGCTTGCTGCATCGCGATATAAGTAAATGCTGCCGCATCACCCATGAAACGCTTTTGCTTCCTGTCAATGAATTCGTCTAAATCTATATGAACACGCCCAGCAACATGGCTGCGCATGCCTAATTCCGCGTAATCCTCGCAAAATTCAATACCTGACGTGCCATTCTTTAGGCTGTTTGTGACTTCGTCCGCATTATTACCAATGCTGGAGACAATACCCAAACCAGTGACGACTACACGTTTCATAAAAACCCCTTACCTATATTGGATCTATAATTAGATTAGTTATTCGCGCTTATGTATCTTTAAAAAGACCCACTTTCAAGTCTTTCATGGTATAAATTTCTTCACCATCGACATAAACACTCGCATCACCGATCCCCATAAACAAGCGCCTAGAGATCACGCGCGTCATATCAATTTCATAACGAACTAATTTAGCATCGTTTTCGACCTGACCAGTAAACTTTACGTCACCCACACCCAGAGCACGACCTTTACCGGGCCCGCCAATCCAACCAAGGTAAAAACCGATCAACTGCCACACAGCATCCAAACCCAGGCATCCTGGCATGACAGGGTCACCGATAAAGTGACATTGAAAAAACCATAAATCAGGGTTCACATCTAATTCAGCAATAATCTTACCCTTACCATGTTCGCCTCCATCATCATTAATTTCAACAATGCGATCAAACATTAACATTGGAGGTGCTGGCAAGCGTGATGCGTCCTGTCCGGGTAATTCGCCCTTTCCATGCGCAATTAAATCTTCGTATGAATAACTGTGTTTTTTTAACATATCGTTTTTTTAATTCTAGCAAACCCTTGAACTATGAAGTAACTCGCTAGCGGTGTGCTCATAAATGGTTTTTTATCTATTGCTTGATTGAAGTATATACACATACACCCAACATCAATTTAAGAGGCGGTATTATAACGTCATCACACAGCGATACACAAAGCTCCAAGACAACTAATTACTGACTAGATGATAAAATAAAGCAAAACGAAATATACACCGATCGAAACAAGATTACTCAACAAAACAATTGATGCCACTTTTTCCGGCTCAAGATTATAGCGTTCGGCGAACATGTAATTAACTACCGCCGGGGGAAGCGCACCAAATATCATTATCTGCTTTGTTTGAAGATCACTCATCCCTAACAGCGAAGCAAGTACAAAAGCAATAGTTAACCCGATGATAGGCCCTAAAACAGCGCCTACAAAAGCCATCGACAAATCACTCCATCGTACATGCTGTAGCCTGACACCCAAAGAGACCAACATTAATGGAATCGCCGCCTGACCTATCATATCTAATGGCCTCAATAGGAATACAGGCATTTGTATATCAGCAATATTCACCAACAAGCCTAGTAGCATCGCAATAATCACAGGTGTTTGAAAAAATTCCCGCACATTAAAACGCCCACTCATCAAAATCACACCGATAGAGAAATGCACCACATTGCCCACCAAAAATAAAATCACGGCGGCATTCAAAGCTTGCTCACCAAAAGCAAACACAATGAGAGGAATCCCTAAATTCCCCCAATTGCGAAACATCATGGGAGGCACCAATGTCTTCCACTGAAAGTGACATAATTTAGCCACAAAATAAGCGGCCAGCCCTGATGCCAAGATAACGCCTACCCCAGCGAGAGCTAGCTTAGAGTAAATCGCAATTTCAAAATCTTTACTCGACATGACAGAAAATACCAAAGCTGGCACTAACAACTGTAATATCATGCGATTAATCACTTGCATATCAGGCTTTTCAAAGCACGCGTATATGTAACCGCAAAGCACGATAAAAAAGATTGGGAAAATAATAGAAATGACAGGCAGCATAAATTTACAAACGCGATAAACAAAACCAAGCCCATCGCTTTTCTTTTGAAAGCATTAATCGTTAGCGATTATACTATGCCTTGAATCATAAGCTTCAATCAACTTAAACTAAACATCTACTTTTCATGTCTTCACGCAAACGCGACACCGTTTACCAAAACCCTCTGGATGAATTAACAGATTTTGAATTTGATCAAAATGTCGTGAGCGTCTTTGAAGACATGATCAACCGCTCAGTGCCAGGTTATGCCACAATCATTCATAACATCTCGCATTTCGCTGATCGATTTATTCAAGACAATTCACATTGCTATGACCTTGGATGCTCTCTAGGCGCATCAACACTAGCAATGCGCCAAGGCGCGACAACCAACCAAGGTGTGACAATTTTTAGTGTTGATATGTCGAAAGACATGATTAAAAGAGCCAGAGGTTTCATTGCTAATGACTTCGAGAACGATCACATAGCCACTAAATTTGAACAAGCTGATATCCGGGACATTAGCATCCAAAATGCATCAATGGTCGTATTAAATTTCACACTGCAGTTTCTACCAGTTGAAGATAGATTAGACTTATTAAGTACTATTTTTTCAGGCATGAACAATGGAGCTTGCTTAATTCTTTCTGAAAAAGTTAGGTTTAACAACCCAGTCGTTCACCAACACTTAACCGACGTGCACCACGCATTCAAACGAGAACAAGGTTATAGCGAACTAGAAATCTCACAAAAACGAGATGCTATTGAAAATATTATGAAAGTAGAAACCGCTGAACAGCACATTGATCGTTTAGCAACTGCAGGTTTTACACATATCTCTCAGTGGTATCAAAACACCTCATTTTGTTCTTTTATCGCGATAAAGTAACAATAAACGCCACCCATTTACCGCACTGTATATATTCAACCTCATGCCTTTAGACTTCCATCAGTTACTAGAACGCCCAGAGTTAAATGCTTTTCGAAGTGATTTAAAGAGCATGTTAGATCAACATGTTTTACAAAAAAAACATGGACACCTTGATCAATGGCTATCCACTATTGCCAACCTCCCTGACATAGAAACCGATCATATTGACCTAAACCAAGACACGGTAACAATAGGCCACGCTAATGAGATCAATAACGCGCAAACTAAAGAATTACACACTCAACTCAAAGCGTTAATGCCTTGGCGCAAAGGCCCATATGATTTTTTTGGTATTTTCATCGACACAGAATGGCGCTCAGATTGGAAATGGCAACGATTGGCACCCCACATTTCCAACTTATCAGGAAAACACGTATTAGATGTAGGCTGTGGCAGCGGCTATCATTGCTGGAGAATGCTTGGCGCCGGTGCAAAATATGTGCTCGGCATCGATCCAACGCTACGCTTTTTCATACAGTACCTCAGTTGCCAAAAATACATACAATCTACACAGTTTGATTTTACTCCCGTGGGCATTGAACACTTACCTGAAAAGATGGCATTCTTTGATACGACATTTTCGATGGGAATCTTGTATCACCGGCGCGATATGCAACAGCATCTGATTGAGCTTCGCAATACACTCAAAGATAAAGGAGAACTGGTCCTCGAAACCTTAATTGTCGATGACGATTATGAAGGCTTGGTTGATGGTGTATTAATACCCGAAGATCGATATGCTGCAATGCGAAACGTATGGAATATACCCACCATTAATCGCCTCAAACAAGAACTAAAAGAAGCCGGATTTATTAATATCCAATGCATTGAGGTAAATACCACAAGCTTAGAAGAACAGCGCCGAACCGAATGGATTGAAGGCTACTCTCTACGAGAGTTCCTTGACCCAAAAGACACCTGTAAAACTCGGGAAGGCTACCCCGCTCCAAAACGTGCAACATTGATTGCAACAAAATCATAAAAAAGGCGAGCTAATAAGCTCGCCTTGAATAGACAAACAATATGCCTAATGGAAATCTTTATCCATTGAATCCAATCGCTTGCTAAATGGATCCATCTCTCGAACCACCGCAATTCGACCACTACGAACAAATTCGTAGATACAATTATGCGGCTCTAAATAGTCAAACATCGCTTGTATTTTAGCCTCTTTACCAGACTTAATTAACACGGCATATTTATCATGCTCCTCGATAACGGCTGGATTATGCAAATCAAGCAAACCTTCACGAATGGCATCATCCTGCAACACTTTAATATCCACTTTAAACATTGCGATTTCACGCGCAACCACTTCATGAGACAAGTAAGCAAAGGCTGCAACAATATCCACCTTTTTTTCAAGTTGAGCAGTAATTTTGTCGATCAGTTTTTTCGTGCAGTCAATCGTCACTGTAAAACGATGAATCCCCTCAATTCTCGATGCACTGACTGTCAAAGTATCAATATTCATCTTAATCCTTGTAAAGACAGAGACTACTTCTGAGAGAAGCCCAGGAACATTTTCAGTAAAAACCGTTAATGTATAAGAATGCTGTGCATCATGATCTATTTCTGGTGCATTTAAATCCATACCTTAACCCTCCGCCGTTAATGCAATTTCAGCAACAGACTTACCAGCCGCCACCATTGGAAACACGTTTTCTTCATTAATGACGTCAACATGCAATAAATAAGGCGTCTCCGCCGAAAGAAAACGATCAACCGCATCATTTAGCTGATCAACATGACTGACACGTTCAGCAGGCACCCCAAAACCATCAGAAATTTTCACGAAATCTGGATTTGTTAAACCCACTTGTGAATAACGGTGATCAAAAAACAACTGCTGCCACTGACGCACCATCCCTAAATAATTATTATCTAATAATAAAATTTTCACCGGCACTTCCCACTGACTACACATGCCAAGTTCTTGTATTGTCATTTGAAACCCACCGTCACCGACAACCGCGATCACAGGTCGTGCGGGATTTCCCGTTTTTTCTGCACGTTGCTTTTCCGCATAGGCGGCACCAAAAGCAGCTGGCAAGCCAAAACCCATTGTTCCAGAACCTCCAGAACTAATCCATGCATCTTTGGATTTAAAGTCGTAATAGCGCATACCAATCATTTGGTGTTGGCCAACATCAGTCACTACAACCGCATTTCCATCGGTCTTATCAGACACCATTCTCATGACTTGCGGCATTTTTAAAGTCCCGTCATCATTGGCCGACACTAACTTGTCAATAACAATTTCTTTTTCTTTTTGGTCACACTCCCTAAAACGAGCTAACCACTCAGGATGCTCCTTTTCAGAGACTAGGGGTAAAAGAGCCTCAAGCGCTTGCTTAGCATCCGCATGAATGGCTACCGTAGCAGGAACATTTTTATTGATTTCCGCCTGATCAATTTCAATATGAATAACTTTAGAATTAGGCAAATAACGTGGCAAATCGCCAGTCACTCGATCATCAAAACGCATCCCAATCGCAATCACAACATCACTTTCATTAGACAGAAAATTAGGCCCATAATTACCATGCATACCAGGCAAACCAACATATAAAGGGTGCCCAGCTGGCATGCTAGACAAACCATGAAATGTCGTTGAAACAGGAATACCTGTTTTTTCCGCAAACGCTTTTAATGTCTCCTGAGCGCCCGCAATATGCACACCATGTCCTGCCAAGATCAACGGTTGCTTCGCCTCATCGATCAACTCAACTGCAGCCGCAATATCTTGTGACTTCACTTTAGGCAATGGTCGATAGCTGCGAATATTCACATTTGGGTTATCTTTGTTGCTTTCGTAAGAAAATTTTTCCAACATCTGAATTTGAGCATTCTTTGTAATATCAATCAACACAGGCCCTGGGCGGCCTGAATTCGCTATATAAAACGCTTTACGCATGACTTCAGCAATTTGATTGGCATCACTAATTTGATAATTCCATTTCGTCAATGGCGCTGACGCACCAATAATATCCGATTCTTGGAACGCATCTGATCCCAATAACGAATCAAGTACTTGCCCAGTGATCGCGACTAATGGTGTTGAATCAAGCAGTGCATCATACACACCGGTCAACAAATTAGTTGCGCCTGGACCAGAAGTAGCAATACAAACAGCGGTTTTGCGATCAATTCGAGCATACGCTTCAGCAGCATGAATCGCGCCTTGTTCATGGCGAGCCAAAATATGGGTTAACTGACCTGCGTAATCATACATTGCATCGTAAACTGGCATAATTGCTCCACCAGGATAGCCAAACAACGTGTCAACACCTTCAGCAATTAAGCACTCTAACAAGGCATGCGAACCTCGGATATTTTCTTTCGATACAGTCATAATGGTATTACCATTGAAATTAAATTGTCGTTTTTTATATTATTTCTAACTTAAAACTTACTCATGAGACAAGCAATAAAAAAGCCCTTCTCTGAAGAGAAAGGCTTAAGTGCTCAACGCCTCTCTCCGATATCAGTTAGATACCACAACCACCACTAAAATCACCACGACATTAACGACTTTTTCCAAAGCGCCAGATGAGAGTGTTATTAGTTTGTTGGTTAAAAAGGCCATAGCCTGATTAAACACGCTTAACGCATGAGTTGCAACGCGTTTTTGAGCATATAAGACTCATTTAGGCAAAAAAACAGCAAAAAATACGCCATTACACATCTTGGAAATGCTTACTCAGCTTCAAACCTTGGGATTGGTAGTTCGAACTTAACCCCACACCGTACACAGTCTCAGGCATTGCGCTTAGTGATTCATAGACTAGGCGGCCAACGTATTGACCATGTTCTAGCAAAAAAGGCACCTCATATGAACGCACCTCAAGCACTGCGCGTGACCCTTCTCCTCCAGCTTCTGGCGCACCAAAACCTGGATCAAAAAAGCCAGCGTAATGCACTCGAAACTCACCCACTAAATTATCATACGCCACCATTTCGGCAGCATGATCTACCGGCACATGCACCGCTTCTCGAGACACTAAAATATAAAATTCACCCGGATCCAAGATCAACCCTGACGTTTTGGCATTATCATTGGCATATATCGGCTCCCAAAAATCAGAAACTGCACATGCCGCCACTTTATCCACATCAACAACCCCTGCATGGCGTTTAGCACGATAACCAACCAAACCATCATTATCTTCGCCTAACACATCAGCCGTTAAAGGAATCCCGCCGCGAATATGCTCGGTTGAAATACTGTCATTGGTCAACTGCCGAGTTTGGTGCAACTGAACATGCTCCGAATCATCCAGAAAAGATTCACCTGCACGGACTCTTAATTGCGATAAACGAGAACCTGATCGCACCAACACACTGAATGTTTGCGGACAGATTTCTGCATACAGCTTCCCTTGATAACCCGCAACGACTTGATCAAACTCTCTTGCCTCGTCGGTAATCAAACGCGTAAAGACATCTAAACGACCAGTAGAGCTTTTTGGATTAGCGGCCGCCGCCAATGACGGTGGCAACATTAACGACTCTTGCAATGGCACAATATAGACACAGCCTCTTTCTAAAACAGCCCCGTCAGACAAATTAATCTCATGCATTGTTAACTTATCAATACATTCTTGAACGGACCGACCAATACCCGGCAAAAAAGACGTCCTGACACGATATGCCACTGCTCCCAAACGCAAATCTAAACTTGCGGGTTGCAATTGATCTTCGAACAAAGGCTGCTCTAATTGAATAACTTGATTACTTAATAGCTGTTTCAGATGTTGTGACGCTAAGGCGCCTCGATATTGATCCATGTTTTATTAGCCCACTACTTTAATAGCCTTGCTGGCATTATTTACCAACAATTTCTTGAATTTTTTGATAATGATTGTCACGCCACGCCTCTAAGGACGTCGCTTCTGCTTTCTCTTTTTTTGCCAACGCTGTCTCCAGCACCGCTTCAATATGCTCCGCTGAAACAACAACAATGCCTTCTTCGTCAGCAACAACCAGATCCCCAGAATTAACGGTTAAACTTCCGCACTGAATTTCAACCTGTGATGCACCTTCGGGTCCTTTCTTCCCAGGCTTTGGATAAACACCCCGAGCAAAGACAGGAAAGCCAATACTCCTGACTTCAGCGATATCTCGCACAACCCCATCAATGACAAAGCCAGCAATACCATTTTGTTGGGCAACTGCACACACATTACCACCTGCAATGGCATAATCATGACTGTCTGCTTCAACAACAACGATGGCGTTTTTAGGTGCTGAATAAATAGCATCATGCAAATACGTATTGCTCCGATTTTCGCAACGCACTGTATAAGCAACCCCCATCAAGCGAGGAGTTTTTTCACCCTGCGCTATTTGGCACCGAATACCAATATCCATTGCGCAACCTTGATGCAAGGCATCTGAAATATCGGTTGAAAGAAGATCTTGATACTTTTTGAGGTTCATTTTTTGCCACCAACTGCCGTTGCGTTTTCAGATGACAGGAATATTGCATTTATTGCGTAAAAGCGCAAACATTGATAGCCATTCGTTTTCTATTTAACAAAAACACCCTGAACCACGGGAATATGAAATAAATTGCCAGTTTGTGATTTTTTTCACGTCGTTTTTGCTACAATATTTTCTGATGATTTCTGCGGGAGAGAGTCAGCACCTCATACATTAATATCAATCAAATGTAAGGTATTGACCGCCGAAGGCGCAACAGCTCGTAATCGCTCAGGCAAAAGGACCGTAGAAAATTGATAAGGCCAGCCTTATCAACATCAACTCTGGAGAGTGAGTGCGCCACTGTATAACGTTTGCAGATTGAGGCCCTCCACCGAAGAGGTAAACTTTCAGGTACCCGGACAGAGGAGCATAGCCAACAAAAATACACTGACGCGCATTATGCGTATCAATATTTTTGTTTTTTTAACAATGCTATGCACTTTATAGACGGGTAAGACCATGAGCACATCAACACCTAACAATGACACTGAAAAATTCAGTCATTTACAACAGACACCCCTGTTATCCGAACATCTACACCTAGGCGCAAGAGTCGTCGATTTTGGCGGATGGGCTCTACCTGTCAATTATGGATCTCAAGTAGATGAACACCATGCTGTCCGCAATGATGCCGGCATGTTTGATGTATCACACATGACAGTATCCGACGTCACAGGCACGGACACTATTCCTTTCTTGCAATACTTACTGGCTAACGATATTAACAAAGCTAATAGCAACGATGGCAAAGCCCTTTATAGCTGCATGCTCAATGAACAAGGTGGAGTCATTGATGACTTAATTGTTTATCGCTTAAACGACCAGCATTGTCGCCTTGTGACCAATGCCGCCACCAATGAAAAAGACATGGCTTGGATCACACAACAAGCCACCGACTTCTCTGTCACATTCAAAGAACAACCTTCACTAGCATTAATAGCCGTGCAAGGGCCAAATGCCATCACTAAAGTTGCACAAACCTTTCCAAATTACGCTGAACTCACGTTATCGTTGAAGCGATTCCAAGGAAGCTTTGTCTCAAATGAGCATGACGAGCATACACCGTTTATTGGCCGAACAGGCTACACCGGCGAAGACGGTGTTGAAATCATCCTACCTGCTGCTGACGCAGCTCAACAATGGCAAGCGCTCATCAACGCAGGCATTCAGCCTTGTGGTTTAGGCGCTAGAGACACATTGCGATTAGAAGCTGGCATGGCACTGTATGGCAACGACTTAGATGAAAATCACACACCTATTGAATCAGGACTAAAATGGACAGTGTCGCTGAATGAACGAGACTTCATCGGTAAAACATCACTGCTACAAGAACCAAAGTTCAAAATGATCGGGTTGATTCTCGAAGATCGTGGCGTACTCCGCGGCCATCAACCCGTCATTTTTAACGAGGTCAGCGTTGGCGAGATTACCAGCGGCACCTTCTCACCAACATTAGAAAAATCTATCGCGATAGCCCGAATTAACGCGGACACCGCCGCTGAGACAGGTGATGTTATTCATGTTGAAGTCCGCAACAAGCGATTACAGTGTCGCGTGAGCAAATACCCTTTTATCTCATTCAAATAAATTCAAACGCTTTCTTAGCCTTTTTACAACCATTACACTGAGTTCCCATCATGAGCCAATTCAGAAGTCGCCACATAGGCCCTCGCCAACAAGACACTCAACACATGCTAGCAACATTAGGGCATGACACATTAGACTCTCTCACCCATGCCGTTGTCCCTAAAAGCATCGCTGACAATGCGCCATTGAATATTTCGGCACCTGCAACAGAAGAACAAGCACTTCAGGAACTCAAAGCGCTGGCGGAACAAAACACAGTGCTCACTTCTCTGATCGGCCAAGGTTACTATGGCACACTGACACCCAACGTCATTTTACGCAATGTGCTTGAAAACCCCGCATGGTATACCGCTTACACGCCATACCAACCAGAAATTTCTCAAGGACGTTTAGAAGTATTGTTTTACTTTCAAACCATGATCACTGAGTTGACGGGCATGGACATTGCGAATGCATCCATGCTGGATGAAAGCACTGCAGCAGCCGAAGCGATGACCTTATGCCATCGTGCACTGCGCGGCAAAAAGAATACGTTCCTGATTTCAAAATATTGCCACCCGCAAACCATTGAGCTATTAAAAACACGCGGAGAGCCTCTTGGGTTCAACCTTGTCATATTTGATGAGACACAAACACATGACGCATGGGATGATGTTTTTGGTGTGATGCTGCAATACCCCACCACCCTTGGTAATGTTCATGAACTTTCAAGGTTATGCGATACTGCTCACGAACAAGGCGCTCTAGTCATCATGGCGAGCGACTTACTCGCCCTGACTCAACTTAAATCTCCTGGCGAATTAGGCGCCGATGTCGTTGTGGGTAACTCTCAACGTTTTGGTGTACCCATGGGATTTGGCGGGCCACATGCCGGATTTTTCGCGACCAAAGACGCCTATAAACGCTCAATGCCCGGTCGCCTCGTTGGAGAGTCCATTGATGTTCATGGCAAACCCGCTTATCGCTTAGCACTGCAAACACGCGAACAACATATTCGCCGAGAAAAGGCCACATCAAACATCTGTACGGCACAGGCGTTACTTGCCATCATGGCAACACTCTATGCGGCCTATCACGGACCAAAAGGCCTCAAAGAAATTGGCGCGCGCGTCCACCAACTAACCACATCACTTGCCAACACCCTAAGCAAGCATGGCATTACAGTACTAAACAGCACCTATTTCGACACATTACACATTGCAACAGATGCTGATGCCTTACAACGCAAAGCGGTCGTAGCAGGCTACAACATCAACATTAGAGATAAACAAAGCATCACAATCTCATTAGACGAAACAACAACACCGGAAGATGTTATCAACATCCTGAGCCTGTTTGACATCAATGAAATAGACGAGGCTTTTCACCCGTCTTCCAAGCACGCTTCGAAGGGAAGTCTCTCAGAAGATCAATGCCGACAAGATCATTTCTTGACACAAGCCATGTTTAACCAACACCGTTCAGAAACAGAAATGATGCGTTATCTTCGCCGCTTAGCCGACAAAGATCTCGCCCTAGATAGGACAATGATTCCTCTAGGCTCATGCACCATGAAACTTAACGCAGCCAGTGAAATGATTCCAGTCACCTGGCCTGAGTTCGCCAATATGCACCCTTTCGCACCACAGGATCAAAGCAAAGGCTATCACGCTATGATTGCGCAATTAGAAGACATGCTCTGTGCCGCGACTGGCTACGACAAAATGTCACTCCAACCCAATGCCGGCTCTCAAGGAGAGTATGCAGGGCTACTCGCTATCAAGGGCTACCACGAGTCTCGGGGAGATTTTGATCGCGACATTTGCCTAATCCCAAGCTCCGCGCACGGCACCAATCCAGCCAGCGCGCAAATGGCTAACATGACAGTCGTTGTGACGAAATGTGATGACAATGGCAATGTCGACCTCAAAGATTTACAGGAAAAAATTGCTGAATACCCAAACCGTATCGCCGCAATCATGATTACCTATCCATCGACTCATGGCGTGTTTGAAGAGGATGTCACACAGATTTGTGCTGCCGTCCATGATGCTGGCGGCCAAGTCTATATTGATGGCGCAAATTTAAATGCCATGGTGGGTGTCGCTCAACCAGGTAAATTTGGCGGTGATGTATCCCATTTAAACTTGCACAAAACCTTTTGCATTCCTCATGGCGGTGGCGGACCAGGTGTCGGCCCCATCGGTGTCGGCAAACACCTTGAGCCATTTATGCCAAAAGACGATGTTAACCCAGAACGCCAAGGGGCATTGATTTCAGGCGCACCATTTGGCAGTGCAGCGATTCTCCCTATTTCATGGATGTATATTCGCATGATGGGGGCAAGCGGCCTGCGCGAAGCCACACAAATGGCTATTCTAAATGCCAACTACATCGCCCACCGATTAAAAGACAAATATAAAATCTTATACACTGGCAATGATGGCTTAGTCGCTCATGAATGCATCTTAGACACACGCGATATGAAAGAAGATGGCGTCAGCGTTGACGACATTGCAAAACGATTAATCGATTTTGGCTTTCACGCACCCACCATGAGCTTTCCTGTCCCCGGTACACTCATGATTGAACCGACAGAGAGTGAAAGCCTTGAAGAACTAGAACGCTTTTGCCGTGCCATGTTATTGATTCATGAAGAATATGAACAAGTCAAAGACGGAAAATTTGCCAAAGACAACAACCCCTTGTCAAATGCGCCACATACCGCCGAATTTTTATTAAATGATGATCTGTCCATTCCCTATCCTCGAAAACTCGGAAGCCACCCAGATGCTAAGAATGACCCTCAAATCAAATATTGGCCACCCGTTGGACGAATTGATAATGTCTTTGGTGATAAGAACTTAGTCTGCTCATGCCCAAGCATGTCGGAATACGAATAAGTTCGTAAATACTACATAGAATAATGCCGCCTGCCTTCATGAATTAGCGGCATTATTTTATGTTTTTGACATCACTTCAAATGTTCAGCCAAAAAATCAATTAACGCTCTCACCCTCGCCGTTAAGTGTTGATTGGGGGGATATACGGCGGACAAAACCAGTGTCCTTGCCTCATACTCTTCCAACAATAACTGCAAAGATCCTTCTTTCAGAAAAGGTTCAACGGTGTAATACGGAGACATTCCCACACCCAAGCTATTTGCCGCCACTTGTGCAACGGCAAGTGGAGAATTCGCTTGAAAACCGCCCTTGACACGTATCACCGTTAACTCACCATTGACAAGGAAAGGCCAACCTCGGGCATGGCTTCTTACTTGCTGCAATAAACAATTATGTGTTTTGAGGTCATGAGGATGTGTTGGCTTCCCATGCGCAGTAATATAGGCTGGCGAAGCAAAAACAACCAACCGCATATCCGTTAACTTTCTCGCGATTAAACTTGAGTCTTTCAGCTCACCAAAACGAATCGCCAAATCAAAACCATCGCGAACAACATCAATGTAATGATCTGCCAAGTGTAAATCAATGAAGACGTTGGGATGCGCCTGTTGAAAAGGTCGTAACACTTCTAATAACTTACTACTGCCAAACCCCGTTGGTGCTGTCATTTTAATATGACCAGCCAACTCTGCCTGACTTTCTTGCACCATTCCTTCCAATTCATCAAACTGATCTAATAATGGTATGCAGCGATCAAAATAGGCTTTGCCCGTGTCAGTCAATGTGACACTTCGAGTGGTTCGGTGAAACAGTTGCGCCGATAATTTTTCTTCTAACTGGCGAATATATTTACTGGCCAACTTAGTACTCATTCCTAATGATTTTGCTCCCGCCGTAAATGATTGCTGCCTAGCAACGGCTACAAATGTTTTCATTCCATCAATCGTATCCATAAGTCGTTCTCTCACCCTTCAATTATCTATGATTTGTACATTATTATTCCACAATACAGCTAATTGTCCTTAATTTATTCCTTATTTATGATGCTTACCATTACCCAATTTAAACAATATGACTCAACTTTTTAACACCGAGGTCCACCATGTCAAACCCTGTAAAGATCCATAGCTTCCCTCTTTCCGGCCACTCTCATCGCGTCATTCTTCTTGCCAGCCTTGCTGGTATCGAATACGAAGTGAATAATATTGACTTACCGAATGGCGAACACAAACAAGCACCCTACTTAAGTCTGAATCCACTTGGTGAAGTTCCGACCATTGAAGATGGCGATGCAGTGATTTATGACTCCAATGCGATCTTGGTATATTTAGCTCGAAAGTATGCCCCGCACTTTTTACCCACTGACCCCATTCAAGAAGCTGAAGTACAAAAATTTTTAGCATTAGCCGCTGGAGAAATTTCTTTCGGCCCAGCTGCTGCCAGACTAATCACCGTCTTCAATGCTCAAAGAGATCCTAACTTTTGCCAAGAAATTGCAACGAAAGCACTGACCAAACTTGAAAACCACTTACAAGGAAGAGAATTTTTAGTGGGTGATTCTGTCACGATCGCCGACGTCGCCATCTACAGTTACACGGCTCACGCGCCAGAAGGAAATATTGCGTTAGATCATTACCCTAATGTTCAACGGCTACTGAAGAATATTGAAGCCCTAGATGGCTTTATTCCTATGCCAAAAACCCAAGCTGGGCTTTGCGCTTAAACCGAAGCAATCAATACATTTGTTCAAATAATGAGCAGATTGATTGAGCAAAAGCTATCAACGATGAGGCTATCCAATGACAAATAATCACGATGACTCCCCTTTTCACGCAGGGGAACAGGCCATGCAAGACCGGCTGGGCATTCGTCAAGAAGTTGAAGACATTGGACGACGCCTCATCCGTTCTTATATGCCAGACCAACATCGGGATTTTTTTGAAAAACTACCTTTTATGGTAGTTGGCAGTGTGGACGAACATGGCTGGCCTTGGACCTCTATTATCACAGGAAGTCCAGGCTTTGCTCACTCCCCTGAACCTACCGTCTTAACGTTAAAGACTCCCATTCATCCATTGGATCCCCTGAATAGCAATACAAAGGCCAACAACGCAAAGCTCGGCTTACTAGGTATCGAACCCGCCACTAGACGCCGAAACCGGATGAATGCTGCCATTCATGAATCCAACGATTCAAGCATGACACTGAGGGTTGATCAGTCCTTTGGAAATTGCCCTAAATATATTCATACTCGTGATTTAGACTTTGTTAGAGATCCAAGCACGCTCTCTAACAACACCACTAAAAAAATATTTACTAAGTTAGATGAGAATGCACTCCACCTTATCGCAACAGCCGATACTTTTTTTGTTTCCAGCTATGTTTTTGAACCAGATAGTCACAGCATCCAAGGTGTCGATGCCTCTCATCGAGGCGGAAAGCCAGGATTTATCCACATTGAGAACAACAGCCTGACTATTCCCGATTATTATGGCAATAACCTTTTCAACACATTGGGTAATTTTTTAAAGAACCCTAAAGCAGGCTTGCTCTTTACGGATTTCATCACAGGCAATGTATTAATGCTCACAGGGACCGTTGAATTACGATGGGAAGATGATGCAAGCATTGAGCATTACCATGGCGCTGAACGTGCCTGGACTTTTCATTTAAATCATGGGTTTTGGCTCACCGACTTTCTCCCCTTTCGTGCGCCAGTTAAAGAATATTCACCTTTTGTTGAGAACTTAGGTGATTGGAAAAACAATATTTCAACATTCCCAAAGCCCACAAAAACTACTGCATGGAACACCTATAAAATTGAACGTATAGAACGGGAAAGTTCAGTCGTTAAATCGTTCTATTTAACACCCACTGACCGCCAGCCTTTACCTCAATTCAAAGCAGGGCAATTTCTACCAGTCCGATTACATGATAAATCCTCGCTGACCACCGATTCAGCATCTCCTTTGATCAGGACTTATACTCTCTCTTCAGCACCCCACAATGACTGGCTACGCATATCCGTCAAACGAGAAAAAAATGGTCAAGCCTCACAATGGCTGCACGATCAGTACCTCGTAGGCGACACTATTGAATGCCAACCACCAAGAGGTGACTTTGTCATCAGCGACGCTAACGACAAACACGCTGTATTACTCGCAGGCGGTATTGGAATCACACCCATGCTATCGATCGTTGAAGATGTAACACACCAAAATCGACACGCACAACGTCAACGAAAATTGACGATATTTCACGCCTCTAAATCAAGTCATGAACGCGCTTTCTATTCCCACATGAAATCCTTAGAAAGCCAGTCTGACGGCGCAATTCATTATGTGTCAATCCTGAGCGACAACAACCATACAAACTCTCCAGAAACACACGCCATCAACGCTGACCATATTGGCCGATTGGACGCCAAACTACTCCAGCGCCATCTGAGACTTGATGACTATGATTTTTATATCTGTGGTCCCGCAGGATTTATGCAATCGTCATACGATGCATTAATATCGCTTGGCATAAGTGACTCACGTATTCATGCTGAAGCTTTTGGGCCTGCTGAATTAACACGTCAAAAAAATAACACCAATAAGCAAAGTACCACAACAGCATTTGAAGCTGAAACTGCCTCGATTCAATTCATGCGCTCCAGCAAACATCATGAATGGACACCTCTCGACTCAACACTTTTAGAGGTGGCCGAACAAAATAATATTGATGTTGATTTTAGTTGCCGAAGCGGTTCATGCGGCTCTTGCGCCACTCGACTGATTGCTGGTGATATCCTCTACAAAAAAACACCCACTGCACCACACCAGAAGAACGAAGTACTCATCTGTTGCGCCGTACCCAAAAAAGGAACGCCACCTATTAAACTTGCCTTGTAATTTAATGGAATAAAAAACCTTTATGGTTGTTGTATTCAATAGCACGCTAAATACACGCAAACAATAAAACACCATTGAGGTTACATATGACGTTAACAAGAATCTATCTATTCATTTACTTTGTGAGTGGGATACTTTTTTCCACGCCCCTGTTATCGGCTGGAAATGCAGAAGTAGGCAAATCAAAAGCAAGCACATGTGTAGCTTGCCATGGAGAAAATGGCATAAGCGTTCAGGATGAGTGGCCCAACCTTGCTGGACAAAAAGCTGCGTATCTTGAAACCGCCCTGAAAGCCTATCGAGACGGCAGTCGCCAAAGTGATTTAATGTCAGGTGTGGCAACAGGGTTGAGTGATAGCGATATTGCCGATCTAGCGGCATACTTTAGTCACTTAAAATAACGCGAAAGAAGTCACCCATTCAAACGATCTATTAAAGAGATGCATTATTCAAACTTAAGTGGGAGTGGCGAGAATCGATGAAGAAAAGGATTTCTTTTTATCGATCGACTAAACCATTCACAATCGAAGTAATCACATGTTTTGACTTAAGGATATTAAAATGCCCGACATTTTCAACCTCATTTAAATGAGAAATTTTTTGTTTATTCAATAAATATTGATGAATCTTTTGATTCGCATCAATATTAATTTCGGTATCTTCAAGGTCATGCCAAAACTGAACATCTTGAGCATAGTCAAGCTTTTGAATCACCGTCTCAAGCGTTAAGTTTTCCCAAGCTCCTTTAAAAATACGTTTATCGCAAATTCTCTTCAAATGTCCATCTATCCTAGATACGAGGTGATCAAGACCAAATGCTCCGGCATACTGCTTAAGCAAATACGCGATATCAAAATTCCCCGCCAAAACTACTAATTTTCTGACCGAGTTGTTTTCATTCAACGACAGGGTCGATGCTGGCGCACCAAAACTATGCGCAATGATCGTATCAATTTTCCCTAGTTGTTGTGAAATTTCTTCAATCACATCAGCACACTCATAAATATGCGTTTGATTGGGATCGCCGTCATTATGTCCTGGTAAATTAACCATCACGACACGAAATCCATTATCTATTAAAGGCGGCAAAAAACGTCGCAACTGATGAGCACGACCACGCCATCCGTGGACACAAACTACGAGAGGTTTTTCTTGTTGCTCTTGTCGTGAATTGCCTTCAAATAAAAAAGCTTGTCCTTTAACCAAGTCCAGCTGCACATCAGCTGAATTTTGCCACTCGCTAATATGGGATTTTTGCTTCGGCATGAAGGGTTTAAACCAAATTGTTGCCATGAACTTAGCCGTAGCACTTGGCAAGAACCTCGCGACAAATCTCAACGCCACGCCTAAGTTGCTCGCCCATTCAGGCAATACATCTGTCCCTGTGTTTTGAGATACTTCAGCTCTATTCATAGAATCAGTCATACCGTCTTAAGACGTTTAATTTACATCAACAATTTGAAACACTTGATAGGCAACCTCTTCGTAAGGGTGTGACTCTTTCATCGCTTTAACAACCGCTGATAGATATCTTTTTTCACACAACATTTCAATACGATACTCATCAAGCTTCGTCACTTGATCTTGTTGCCCAATTGCTGGTTGACTCCCACTTAGGGGACGAAATTGCCCTTGCCCTAACACTTGCCATGCGCACTGATCATAACAACCTAACGCACCGCCACCCGCACAGAACATGGCTTGTTTGACTTTCTCGCAAGCATCAACCGGGGCATAAACAACGATTGTATATTTCACTAAATCAGAAAAAAGAAATGTAACGAAAACCTAATTAACATCATGCTTGCTAAACAATGTCACAAAATCATCGACGTTAATTTAGGTCCGTATCATAAGGATAGGTCTTCAGCGCTTCAGTAATCGTAGACTCTAGCACCTCAGGCTCTACTGGTTTATGCAGAACAACGACATCAGCACTTTCCGTTTTGCGCATACGATCCGGCGCAGTATCTCCCGTCACAAGAACCGCAGGCATGCAAATTTCATGCTGGTCTCGGATAGCATCAATAAGCTCTAGGCCATCGATACTTCCCGGCAAACGGTAATCCGCTATAATTAAATCAGGCCTACTGACCTTTGAAATTTCTAACGCTTGCTCAGAATCAATGGCTTTTAATACTTGAAAGCCAAATGTCTCCAAGAGTAGTGACATCCCTTCTAAAATAGCGAAGTCATCTTCAATGACAAGGATTTTCGAGTCACCAACTGTCATAGAATCAGACATCTCTTGCTCAATTTCGTCCGTCGATTTTCCCAAAGGTAAGGTTAATAGAACCGTCGTTCCTTGATTTTCTTGTGAGCTCAGCTCAATACCAACGTGCATTAAACGGCATAAACGGCGCACAATCGACAACCCAAGCCCTAAACCTTTTTGCTTATCTCTTTCAGGGTTACCTAGCTGATTAAATTCTGAAAAGACATTCTCTTGCTGATTTGAAGGAATGCCAATACCGGTATCTGAAATCTTTAAATGCACCAAATCTTCAGCAATTTTTGCAGACATGCCAACGAAGCCTTTATCCGTATACTTAATGGCATTATCAACCAAGTTGCGGACAACCCGCTCAAAGAGAACGGGATCTACCCAGACATTAATTTCTGGAGCCAAATCAAACGTGAGTTGCAAGTCCTTCTCATTCGCACGAGCGCTGAATTCACTAAAGACTAAGCGTAAGCTTTCCTGCAAGTTAATGTCTTTAGGCTTATTTTCAACCACACTGGCATCCAGCTTAGAAATATCCAACATTCCATGCAGCAGTTCGTTTAGCGCTTGGGTAGAACTGGATATTTTATCCATGATCGCCAAGTTCTCAGGCTCCTGAATACGGTACCTAAGCGCATCATGAAATAAGCCTAAGGCGTGCAATGGTTGCCTTAAATCATGACTAGCCGAAGCAAAAAAGTTACTTTTGGCTCTAATCGCTTGTTCAGCCGTCTCTTTTTGCTCTCTTAATTCTTGTACTAAAGAGTCTCGCTCTAAATTCCATGTGACGTTCTCTTTAAAAATGCGATTAGCATTTCGGGCAAACCCAATCAGCGCAACATAATAAAACCCCACCATAATCGCCAACGTGCCTAACGCGTGCTCATCCACAATGAATAGTTTTGCTAACACCATCAACGTAGGAGGCAAAGAATATGCAAAGAATGCAGGCATAAACATCGAATTAGATAAAATTCCCGCTGAGAGGAACCCTGCATACGTGCCAAAAACAAAGACGGCATAGACAAAATTATTCGGATCGAAATAATACAGGACTAAATGCCCTGTGCCTGCACCAGTCAGAATAGAAAAAAATAAAAATAACGTCACCCAAAAAGTTTCGCCAAATTTTTCAAGCCCATGCTTTTTAAACTGTCGAAAACTAACCCAACGAGCAAAGCAAGCTATCAGCATATAAGCAGCCCACAAAATCACCGGCACGATGGGGAAGGTGAACGCGAGGGTGAGTGCAACAACCGTTGTTGCCAATGCAATAAAAATGACAATTGTTGGCACATTATTATAAAGCGCTTCTAATTGTTTTTGTTTTGTATAGGCTTCTATGTTTTCGACCTGCATGGCACTGTCTTTTACTTATTTGTTTTTCTATATAAGGTAACGGTCTAACTTTACCATACCCTTTATAAAAGTGTTTAACTGACCGCACGAGATAATTTAATTTCAATAAATTGGAAAACGCGCATTGAGCGTATTGATAATGAGATATATAGTCTCATTATGAGTAAATTAAGCCATTTAAATACACAAGGCGAAGCACATATGGTGGATGTGTCGGACAAAACAGTCACCTCACGCACCGCAATCGCAGAATCAACCATTCACTGTAGCGATGCTGTCATGCAGCAACTAGGCGATAACAGCAACCCTAAAGGCGATGTATTTGCCACGGCACGCATTGCTGGGATTCAAGCGGCAAAAAAATGTGCTGACTTGATTCCCTTATGCCATCCATTGCCGCTGACTAAAGTCAGTGTTGATATCAGCCTCACTGAACACACGATTACCATCACGACAACATGCAAAACCGACGGAAAAACGGGCGTAGAAATGGAAGCGCTCACCGCCGCATCTGTTGCAGCATTAACCATTTATGATATGTGCAAAGCCGTAGATAAAGGCATGATTATTAGTCACACGCGCCTACTCGAAAAAACAGGCGGAAAGTCTGGCCATTTCGTCGCAACATCACGCTAGTTTTTTGCATACAACATCACAATAGTTATTATGATTCATATTTTATTTTTTGGGCAACTGGCAGACATGGCTACCAATGAACTAGGCAAAAGTGAATTTGATTTCACGCTGCCAGTACAACCTCCGTCAAATATCACATTAAATGAGCTGCGACGCATTATTTCTAAAGATTCAACCTTATTGGCTGACGAACTGAAAAAGTCCAGCAACCTATGCGCTGTCAATCAGCGCATTTGCCATACAGACACTTTGCTCAATGACGGCGATGAAGTGGCCTTCATGAGCCCATTAAGTGGCGGTTAGTGCCGCTCCTATCGAAACCATGAAAGATAAGGCACGCTATTTTCACCACGCTTTACAACCAGAAGACTTCTCTGTGGATACGCAATACTCTGCATTACAAAATGCATGTAATGAGTCGGGAGCAATCGTCACATTCACGGGACTAGTGAGAGATTTATCAAAAATAAACGCAAGTGTCGAGTGCATAGAATTACACACTTACCCGGCCATGACACAACAACAAATTCAGCAAATTGGCGAAGATATTTTCCAACGATTTGATGTCGATGGCATCAGCATTATTCACCGCTATGGAAAACTAAAACCCACTGAGCAAATCGTGCTCGTTGGCATTGCGAGCAAACATCGTGTGGAAGCCTTCTCTGCAGCTCAAATGGCCATGGATTTCCTAAAATCTCAAGTGACGTTTTGGAAAAAAGAACACTATAAAAATGGCACTGAACCCAAATGGATTCAACCGACAACCACTGACCATGATGCAGTCGAAAAATGGCTAAAATAAACAATGTAATTCCCATGAATAGCGCTAAACACTCATCGACGTCGCAACCATTAAATACAGAAAGTGATATCGCTGCTTATATACTCGCAGGCGGAGAATCTAGGCGCTTTGGAGGCCAAACAAAGGGCATGCAAACCTTTAAAGGCTATCCATTAATCGCACACTGCATTGCTCGTCTAACCTCTCAAGTAGAATCCATTAATATCAATACCCACTTACCCGATTTTAGTGCCTTCAACTACCCCATCGTTGGTGACGACCCTGACAATTTATATCAAGGGCCGCTATCTGGTTTACTCGCTTCCATGCAGCATTTCCATGAACACTACCCTGAGAAAAACTGGCTATTGTTAGCACCTTGCGACTCGCCATTTGCTCCGAAAAATTTTGCACATCAATTACTGTCTACGGCTCATTCAGAGCAATCATTAGCAGCCTGCATCTCATATCAACATGCCCTGCAGCCTACCTTTTCTATATGGCATAAGTCCTTACTGCCAAGCATTAAAGATGCCGTTCACAACAAAAAATGGGGAGGTTTGAAAATTTTCTTTCAACATTTGGGAGAATCAGGCTCTGTTGTAGAATACCCTGAGCAAGAAAAAAATCCCTTTTTAAATATTAATAACAAAGACGAATTAGCTCAAGCACAGCTAAGTTAACACGGCATATTTCCCATTTTACGCTTTCATTTCACCAACCACTAAGAAAAACATGAGCAACGATACCGACACTGCTTTCATCCCTTTGAACATCGCTATACTCACTGTCTCAGATACACGCAGCATAGAAGATGATACCTCTGGAGACTATCTCATTAGCGCATTGCAAAAAGATGGGCACCAGCTCTCTGAGCGGCAAATTGTCAAAGATGACAAATACCAATTACGCGCGATTGTTTCTCAGTGGGTTCTCGACAAAAATATTCATGCGATCATCACAACCGGAGGAACTGGCTTCACGCCAAGAGATAATACACCAGAGGCATTGACACCGTTATTCGACAAGACGATCGATGGTTTTGGGGAGCTCTTTAGACAACTATCAGCTAACATCATCGGCACATCAACAATTCAGTCTCGTTGCATTGCGGGTCTGGCAAATAACACACTCATTGCTTGCTTACCGGGGTCAACAGGCGCCTGCAAAGACGCTTGGAAAGGCATACTGCATGAGCAATTAGACAGCCGTTACAAGCCCTGTAATTTAACACCTCATTTACTCGGCACTTTTGCGCACAAATAAAACGTCTCCCATTCAAGCAAACTAACCTAAACCAAATTTATTGAGAAAAGATATGGCTTTTTTAAGCGTTGAAGAATGCGTCTCAAAACTACTCGCAAAGCCTATCAGCTTGCCTAATGTTGTCGAAACAGACTTATTACTCGCCCAAAATAAAGTGTTAGCGGAAGATATCATCGCTCCAATCGATGTTCCTCCCGCCGATAATAGCGCAATGGATGGCTATGCAATACGAGCAATTGATATAGAAACATCAAGCACTCTACCCATTAGTCAGCGCATACAAGCTGGCGATGCCCCAACGCCATTGAAACCAAACACAGCCGCCCGTATTTTTACTGGTGCTGAGCTTCCTGCTGACGCCAATGCCGTTGCCATGCAAGAAAACTGCTCAGCAAATGAAAACCGTGTGACTTTTGTTGAACCAGTGAGTGTTGGCGCTAATATTCGTCGTCGTGGGCAAGACATCAGTCAAGGAACAACCATTCTACAAAAGGGTCAGCGACTGCGATCTCAAGAATTAGGGTTGCTCGCGTCAATTGGCATTCAATCCATCAAGACTTATCGCGCATTAAAAATTGCCATCGTCAATACAGGCAATGAGCTAGTAGAACCCGGAAAGCCACTAAAAACAGGGCAAATTTATAATTCTAACCGCTTTTTATTAAATGGCATCTTGACTACTTGGGGGTTCGACGTTGAGCACAGTCACATTGTGGCAGACACCTTGGATGCAACCAAAACAGCATTACTAAAAGCCAGTCGCACAAATGATATTGTGATCACAACGGGGGGCGTTTCAGTGGGTGAAGAAGACCACATCAAACCCGCCGTGGCTGAGTTAGGTGAAATTGACATTTGGAAAGTTGCTATCAAACCAGGCAAACCTTTTGCATTTGGCCGCATAGAGAACACACCATTCATAGGCCTACCAGGCAACCCGTCTTCGGTATTTGCCACCTTGTTAATACTTGCTCGTCACTACTTGCATACTTGCCAAGGCATGGACACTGCCGACATACAAACGCATTCGCACACAGCAATAGCGACATTTAATCGTAAAACTGCATCTAGGGAAGAATATTTACGCGCCAAGTTTTCACAAGGTCGCGTTGAAATCTATGCCAATCAAAGTAGTGGTGTCTTAACTTCTGCAAGTTGGGGTAATTGCTTTGTGAAGCAACAAATTGGCGAAGATATCAAAGAGGGTCAATCTGTCAATATCATCATGTACACCGATTTGTTCGGTTAACGCTGATAAACCAAGGCAACTAGCGTTAACCGCCAGTCATATTCATAAAACGAACAATATGCGTGGTAGACACATTAAAATCATGTTTCTCTGGCTTATTCTGAATCCCTCCCAAAATAGCCCGCTTTAATTGTTCTCGGCTGTAACCCTCTTGTCTCAGCACTGCACGCAAGTCAACAGCATTGTCATTGCCTAAGCATAATAACAATTGCCCCTCAACCGTCACACGAACTCGGTTACACGAACCACAAAAATTATTGGAATGGGGTGAAATAAAGCCAATACGTGATTGCGTCCCTTTAATCGTAGAATAACGTGCGGGCCCGGCATTAACCGCAAAGTTTTCCTCTGACTGAACTAACTCATATTGCTCAGACACTTGCTGAATCAGCACATCATTCATGGTCACGGTTTCTGATCGTTGATGCGAAGAAATATTCCCCAGCGGCATCTCCTCGATAAAGGCGATATCAAAGCCATGCTCAACCGCGTAATCCACCAAGGGCAAGATACTATCGTGATTTTCACCCGATAAAATCACACTATTCAAACGCACCTTGATGCCCGCTTTTTTGACGGATTGGAGTCCAGACAATACCTCCGGCAGCTGGTCTGAACGACCTAGCCTAGCAAACGTTTCTCTATCAAGGGAGTCGAGGCTAATATTCAACCGACGGACGTCGGCTGCTAGCAGGCTTGGGAGATGCTTTTCAAGCAATACACCGTTCGATGTCATGGTTAACTCATCAAGTGCAGCTAGGTCACCCAAACCCCTGATGAGTTGATCAACGCCATTTCGAACCAGTGGTTCACCACCCGTCAAACGGATTTTTTTAACACCCAGCTCCACAAACGCTGCACTCACCTCATATAACTCTTCAATCGATAGCACCTCTTTCTTCTTCAAAAAGGTCATATCTTCTGCCATGCAATACACACATCGCAAATTACATCGATCTGTGACCGACAAGCGCAAATACGTCACAGAGCGACCAAATGGGTCGATCAAAGACGAAGAAGTCATCTGATTCATATTTGCATTCATAAGGCGCTAATCGTTTTAAAACGAACTTTTACCATTTCATTATAGAAGAAAGTTCACCGCAGATTATGAAGATTATCGATAAGCTATATCTACAATACATGGATAATGTTATTCCTGAATTTATGCCACATAAAAAAGGGCTGTTGCTAAACGTTCGATTAACAACAGCCCCACAATGCTTAACACCCTAGCTGGAGGAGAAATTTTTGGGTATTAAACTTGCTCTTACCGTGAACTAACTCACTTTCTTTGACTCGACTTCAACACTCAGAGAGTTTTCACGCTTTTTTTTCTCATCTTCTAAGTCCACCACACCTTTTTTCTCATAGAGGAATGACAGAACTTCTTGACGATATTTATTAAAATCATCCGACTTTGATAACGCCACCCGCTCTCGCGGATAAGGTAAATCAACCGGTAATAGTTGCCCAACTTTTGCAGCAGGCCCATTACTCATCATGACGATTTTATTCGACATCAAGACCGCTTCATCAACGTCATGTGTGATTAAAATAATCGTCGTATTTAAATTCTTTTGAATTTCCATCACGGAATCTTGTAAATGTGCTCGTGTTAATGCATCTAAGGCACCAAAAGGCTCATCCATCAATAATACCTTCGGCTGCATAGCCAAGCCTCTTGCGATACCTACACGTTGCTTCATTCCCCCTGAAATTTCACTGGGCAATTTATGCATGGCGTGATCCATATGCACCAAGGTCAAATTATATTCGACCCATTCTTTCATTTCGGCTTTGCTTTTTTGTCCTTTAAAAACCTGCTCTACACCGAGCGCAACATTTTCATACACCGTTAACCACGGCATTAAAGCATGATTTTGAAAAACCACCGCACGATCAGGCCCCGGACCAGACACCTCTTTGCCTTCAAGAATCACACCACCATAGGTTGCGTCATACAAGCCTGCGACAATATTCAATACGGTTGATTTACCACAACCCGAATGCCCAATAATAGATACAAAATCCCCTTCATCGATTTTGAGATTCACCCCTTTGAGCGCACAATACGGCCCATCATCCGTTGGAAATTCGATACCGACATCTGATAACTCTAAATAACTTTGCATAATTTTTCTCCTCACCTTCTGTAACGTTATGCCTAACAACAAGAAATGACTTATCTCAACACCGCTGTTTTATCCCAACTGAAATAACGTTGAGCTATTAAAATTAACCGATCCAAAGCAAAACCAACCACACCAATCACTATTACAGCAACAATGATGCGAGCCAGAGAGTTGGAAGAACCATTTTGAAACTCATCCCAAACAAACTTCCCTAGGCCAGGGTTTTGAGACAACATTTCTGCCGCAATCAGCACCATCCACCCTGTCGCCAACGATAAACGTAACCCCGTGAAAATCATTGGAATAGATGCTGGCCAAACAATTTTTCGAATATGCGTCACTTTATTTAATTGAATCACTCGACCAACATTCACTAAATCTTTATCAATATTAGCGACGCCTACCGCGGTGTTAATCAAGGTTGGCCACAAACAACACAGCGCAACCGTTAAACCTGAATTTAAAAACGATTTTTGAAAAAATGGATCATCCGAGGTGTACACCGCACTCACCACCATAGTGATTAAAGGTAACCACGCAAGCGGTGAAACAGGCTTAAAAATTTGTATTAACGGGTTCATGGCAGAATAGAATCCATCACTTAATCCGCAAGCTATTCCCAATGGGATGGCAATAGCAGAGGCAATTAAAAAACCAAATGCCACGGTTTTTAAGCTCGTTAAAATCTGATCAAAAAATGTTTCTTTACCCGTATATTTACGGACTTTGATCACCGCATCGGGGTTGGCTGCCAGTTTTTTTGCATTCCGCTTTTCTTGACGTTCATTAAATGCAATTTCTTTTTGGCTCTCCGCATTATGTTCATCAACGAGCGTGCCCGCAGCCGCATACACTTGCGTTGGTCCAGGAAACTGACCCAATGATGTTTTAATGTTTCCCGCTGCAAATGACCACAACACTAAAAAGGCAAAAATTCCAATCACCGGAAAAATAAATACCGTGGCAACATTCTTCTTCAGTGACTTGGTCGTATTGGTCATCCAAACCGAAAAAGCAGATAACTGATTTGCCTTTGATGTCATCGTTGAACTTGTCATATTAAAACTCATCTTCTGTAACATTAAACTTTCACTAACGCCTTCCGTTAAAAAATGGGGCCAGACCAACTGGCCCCAAAGTGCTATCCATCAAATAATGACTTCTAACGGAGGATTATTCATAACGCGCTCTTCATAGAGAGCTACAAAACTTCTTTTTTCAAACCAATTTTGAACTTCTCAAGATAGGCATTGGGCTGCGAACCATCGTAACTAATGCCATCGATAAACCCTGTTTGTTCAGGTTTAAAACCTGTTTCAGTCGCAAAGTCTGGAAATTCATCCGCTTTCATCAAGCCTTCTTTAATCAACTCTTTGGCAGCAATTTGATACAAGTCTGCTCGATAGACTTTCTTCGCCACTTCTTTGTACCAGTCATCTGATTTCGGCTCTGAAATTTGTCCCCAACGGCGCATTTGAGTCAAATACCAAATGGCATCTGAATAATAAGGATATGTCGCGTTATAACGAAAGAACACATTGAAGTCAGGAATGGCGCGCTTATCGCCTTTTTCATATTCGAAAGTCCCCGTCATTGAGTTCGCGATCACGTCATAATCCGCTCCAACATAATTGGATTGCGACAAAATTTTCACAGCGGCTGGACGATTAGCATTATTATCTTCATCTAACCATTTCGCCGCACGGATCAAGGCTTTAGTGATACGAGCCGTTGTGTTTGGATATTTTTCAGTAAACGCTTTTGACATCCCAAACACTTTTTCAGGATTGTTTTTCCAAATCTCATAATCCGTAATCACTGGCACACCAATCCCTTTGAAGACTGCCTGTTGGTTCCACGGTTCACCGACACAATAACCATGAATGGTGCCGGCTTCTAATGTCGCAGGCATTTGCGGCGGAGGCGTCACGGACAACAATGCTTGCGCATCAATAGTGCCTGCTGTGTCACCTTTGTGAGGGGCGTAAAAACCCGGATGAATATCACCCGCGGCTAACCAATAGCGCAATTCATAGTTATGTGTAGACACCGGAAATACCATCCCCATTTTAAATGGCTTTCCTTCATCAAGAAATTCATCCACCACTGGCTTGAGGTAGTCTGCTTTGATCGGATGCACAGGTTTCCCGTTTTCAACAGGAATATTTTTTTTCATTCTGGCCCAGATATCATTTGAAACCGTAATACCATTACCATTCAAATCCATCGAGAAAGGTGTGACGATATCCGCTTTAGTGCCATAACCAATCGTTGCCGCCAAAGGCTGCCCTGCCAGCATGTGCGCGCCATCTAACTGACCGTCGATAACGCCATCGAGTAACACTTTCCAGTTTGCTTGCGCCTCAATCGTGACATACAAGCCTTCATCTTCGAAATAACCATTTTCATACGCAATAGCGATAGGCGCCATATCTGTCAGCTTGATAAACCCAAACTTTAAGTCCTCCTTTTCAGGTGGCCCAATCTCAGCAAATACAGATGTTGAGAGCGCTAAACCGGCGGTGACAACTCCCAATTTCAATATACTTGTCAATGTTGTTTTTTCGAACATACTTTTTAACCTCAAAATTTTTCCGAATGATCCGCAAGACTTGTCGTCAAGCATCTCTGTAATATTTACTTCTCGGAAAAAGACTAAGCAGCTAGCGTGCCAACTTTTTAAAAGTACAAAAAACATTGCATCACGGCACAAGAATTACTCCTCACCCCTCTCATTTGCACCATCATGGTGCACAAAAATGATGCAATGCGTCATCCCTGATGCACACGATAGACGCATATCAGCACGAATCGAGACAACAAAGAGCGACAGCAAAGTGAAAATATTTTATGATTCGGCCTCAGACAGTTGGCCTTTATGAATCACTATTTCTATGACATCTAAAAACAAACACTCTTTTTCAGACATTGTTCTTACTGGAGACCGCCCAACCGGAAAATTACACCTTGGGCACTATGTCGGTTCTTTACAAAACCGTTTAAAGCTACAAGAAGAGTTCACGCAATACGTCATGATTGCTGACGTTCAAGCACTCACAGACAATTTTGATAATGTGACCAAGATTCAAGACAATGTGTTAGAAGTCGCCATTGATTACTTATCCGTTGGTTTAACGCCTGAAAAAACCACTATTTTCATTCAGTCTCATATCCCAGAGTTATACGAGCTGACGGTATTCTTTTTAAACTTAGTCACTGTCAGCCGACTTCAGCGCAATCCCACTGTCAAAGAAGAAATCAAACAAAAGGGCTATGAAGCCAGCATTCCAGCAGGTTTTTTCATATACCCTGTCTCACAAGCCGCTGATATTACTTTTGCGAAAGCCACCAAGATTCCAGTGGGTGATGATCAACTACCCATGATTGAACAAACAAATGAAATCATTCGACGATTCAACAAACTCTACGGCAAAGAAGTTTTTCCAGAAGTCCAAGCACTGCTATCGAAAAAATCTCGACTCGTGGGTTTAGATGGCAAAGCAAAAATGAGCAAATCATTAGGTAATAGCATCACTATCTCCGCCTCACCAGATGAGATCAAAAAAGCAGTCCAAAAGATGTACACTGACCCTAATCATCTGCGAGTTGAAGACCCAGGCCAAGTCGAAGGCAATGTTGTTTTTACCTATCTCGATATTTTTGACCCAGACCAAAACGAACTCGCTGAACTAAAAGCACATTATCAACGCGGTGGCTTAGGCGATATGGTCTTAAAACGCCGCTTAATTGATATCCTTGTGGAACACTTCGCACCCGCTCGTGAAAAGCGCGCCGAATTGGAACAGGACAAGCAATATGTTCTAGACCTATTAAATCAAAATGGCGAAAAAATGCGCGACATTGCAGCGGATACACTCTCGGAAGTTCGCCATGCTATCGGCCTAGGAAACTTAACGCTTTAACCGGAAACACTGATGTCACGCTGGCGAGAACCACAGCCCAAATCAACCGCAGTCATCACTCCGGAAGGTTACGCAACACTCAACAACGAACTCAAAGCGCTTTGGACAAAGCGCAAAGAAGTCAATGCAGCCCTCAGCGCGGCAGCGGCAGAAGGCGATCGCTCCGAAAATGCTGAATACATTTACCGAAAAAAGCAACAAGGCGAAATAGATCGAAAAATCCGTTATTTACAAAAGCGACTTCCCGACTTGCGAGTGATTGATCAAATAGGCAACAAGGAACAAATATTTTTCGGTGCATATATAGAGCTTGAACAAGAGGACGGCAAAACCGTTGAATATCGAATTGTTGGCCCAGATGAAACCGATGCCGACAAAGGTTGGATCAGCATTGACTCTCCACTAGCAAAAGCGCTGCTGAAAAAGGAAGTTGACGACGAAGTCAGCATCGTTTTAGCCGGCAAAAAAACAGCTTATTATGTGAACAAGATTCACTACACGCCTTTTCGATAACCTGACGGGCCACAACGGACATGATTCAATTTGAAGGTTTAAGTATTCGCCGAGGTGAGAACATGCTCTTTGATGGCGCTAGCTTTCAAGTGCACCCTGGCCACAAAGTCGGCTTAACTGGTGCTAACGGTTGCGGCAAATCAAGTTTATTTGCCGCCCTACTAGGCGATATGACCATTGACAAAGGCGACATTAAAACTCCCAAAGATTGGGTCATTGCCCATGTCGCTCAAGAAGCGCCTGCTGATAACAAAGCCGCGATCGAGCACGTCTTAGATGGTGACGAAGAATGGCGTGAATTGCATGAAAAAATCAAAGACACTGAACATCCGCATTATTTAAAGTTCCACACACGTTATGAAGAGATCGATGGTTATTCCGCCAAGGCGCGTGCCGCCCAGCTACTGAATGGCCTTGGCTTTAAAAGTGAAGATATAGACAAGCCTGCTAAAACCTTTTCCGGTGGTTGGCGTGTGCGATTAAATGTCGCCAAAGCATTGATGTGTCGATCAGATTTATTATTACTGGATGAACCGACGAACCATCTCGATTTGGATGCGGTGCTATGGCTAGAGCGTTGGCTTCGTTCTTATGCCGGCACCTTGCTACTCATTGCTCACGACCGAGACTTTCTTGATGGATTAACCACTCATACTTTGCACATCGAGCATCAAAAAGCTCAATTACACAAAGGCAATTACTCGGCGTTTGAAAAAATACGTGCGGAACAACTGTCCAACCAACAATCAGCGTTTGAAAAACAACAAAAGCAAATTTCACACATGCAAGACTTTGTGCGTCGGTTCAAAGCAAAAGCGACAAAAGCAAAGCAAGCACAAAGCCGCCTGAAAGCATTGGAGCGTATGGAAGTGATTTCAGCAGCGCATGTTGACTCACCTTTTACCTTCTCAATCCCAGACCCCGAAAAAAATCCAAGTCCATTATTGAGTGTCCATGATGCCAGCATTGCCTATGGTGACAGCACCATTGTCGAACACGTCGACTTTGCCATGGCACCGGGTGACCGCGTGGGTTTAATCGGACCAAATGGTGCGGGTAAATCCACGGTAATTAAGATGTTAGCGGGGGAGATCAAATTATCCTCTGGCAACTTTCATTCGGCTAAAGACATTAATATTGGCTATTTTGCGCAGCATCAAATTGAGCAACTGCGTATGAATGAAACCCCCTATGAACACCTGAAACTCTTAGACATACAAACCAACAATGGTAACGCCACCGATAATCAATTGCGCCGATATTTAGGCAGCTTTGGATTCATCGGCAACAAAGCGACAAGCAACGTTAAACCCTTTTCAGGCGGTGAAAAATCACGACTCGCTCTGGCATTAATTTGTTATCAAAAACCGAATTTATTATTACTTGATGAGCCAACTAACCACCTAGATTTAGAAATGCGTCAAGCTTTAGCCACTGCGCTACAAGAATATGCGGGTGCCGTGGTACTGGTGTCACATGACCGGCACTTACTCAAAGTGAATTCAGATAAATTGATTTTAGTCGCGAATGGTCGAGCCAGTGAATTTCAAGGCAGTGTTGACGATTACCCCAAGTGGTTAGCAGAGCATAACAAAGGCAAAGTCGAACCCAACTCGCAATCCGCTGATAGCTCTCAGGCAAGAACTACCAACACTGAAAAAGCAGAACAAACCAAGAATACGGCTGCTGCCAAAAAAGAGCAAAAGCGATTGGCAGCCGAAAAACGCAAAGCCCTACAACCTCTTAGCGATAAAGTGAAGCGTGCCGAACGCGTGCTAGAAAAGCTGGACGGCGAAAAAAGCACCCTTGAGGAAAAGCTAGCTGACCCTGATATTTACAATGATGACAATAAAGACTTACTCAAGCAGCTCTTAACCGATCAAGCCTACATTCAAAAAGAATTAGATCAAGCTGAATCAGATTGGATGGATGCTAGTGAGGCGCTAGAAAACGCTGAAAATGCAAGCTAAGATGAAAGTTGCCTCACTCATTATTATATTCATTGGCATGACTGCCTCATTAATCTTGAGTTCACATGCAGCGCTTCCAGACAAACTTCAACCGTTCACCAGTGACGGATGCAGCGCCTTCCCAGACGGCACCTTATTTCAACAAACTCTTTGGCAACAATGCTGCACCACTCATGACAAAGCCTACTGGCAAGGCGGCACATACCAACAACGCCTGGATGCCGATCTAGCACTTGAAGCCTGCGTCGCCAAAGTCGGTGAACCTGACATTGCTAAATTAATGTTAGCTGGCGTCAGGGTGGGCGGTAGCCCTTATTGGCCAACAAGTTTCAGATGGGGCTATGGATGGAAATACCCTCGTGCATATAGAGCGACAACGACTAAACAATCAACGAGCATTGACACTCTTAGCGCTGAAGAAGCAAAACCCCAATTACCAGCTAATTGATACTCACTTAACTGCGAAAAAAAGGCCATTAACTATTTTTAGCTAATGGCCAAAGTGATACTTGAAAAAACTTCTTTCAGTATCGGGGAGGTAACGCTTTAAATGACTTTTCTCAATTTCATCAATCTCTTAATCACCTTTATTTCTTTGCATCAATAAATCAATTTAATGATGAGTCTCATAGTATAAAACAACGATAATGCTCGAAGATGAAAGAGCTGCCATAATAAAACACCGCAACTGACATGTTAATACTTAATATTGACATTTTCAAATCGCTTTGTGGGATTTTTCAAGTATTTATGAGAAAATTATTTTTTTTATTTGGATCTACTAATGGCACTCAAAAACAACAAGATACCCACAGAAGAGAAAGAGCAGCCCATGATGCTCAAAGACAGCGCCTACATAAAAATAGAAAACATGATTGTCACGGGTGAGTTAGAGCCTAGTCGCTGGGTTTCTGAAACGGAATTAGTCAAACTCAGTGGTTTTAGCCGAGCATCTGTTCGCTCCGCTATTCAACGACTATCAGACCAAGAATTGTTAGCAGTTTTTCCGAGTAAAGGGGCTCAAGTGTGCCCAATAGACTACACGCAGCAATTTAGAGCACTTGAATTACGGCGCGTTTTAGAAGAGTTTATTGTTTTACGAGCAATGAAACGAGCAACTAAAGACCAAAAGAAAATATTTGCCGAAATTTCATCAAACCTCATGAATGCCTCAAAAAACGCAGACCAAGATGCGCTGACGGAATATGACCGCAAACACTTCATGCTAACCCTCGAAATTGCTGACAATCACTTTGCAACCAAACCAATGCTTTGCATCAAAGGCCTATCTCGACGATTTTGGCTTCATCATGTTGAAGAGTTTGGAGACATCCCAAAAATGGCTGAAGTGCTCTCGACAGTATCTCAAGCTCTTGCTGGAGATTCTGAAAAAGAGGCAAAGATTGCTATTCATAATTTAATTGATTACATCGAAGAATTTACGCTATCAGTCGTTGGTTATCAGCCAAATCGTTAAGGTAAACTGCCTAAGCTTCATTTCACTAAAGCGCCAATAGTTTTATCAACCTTGACGGTATTAACCAACCATGAATCAACACGCTCAGGATTATTTTTCACCCATTCGCGAGCAATATCTTCAACATTCCGTTTTTTAATCACTAGCTCATGCACCATGGCATTCACCATTGGGGTATCCAATTGAATATTTTCTAGAAAAGAGCTAACAACTGGTGACTTGCGGTCGACTGAAGTTGAGTATCCCACATGCACAGCTTTTAGTTTATCTGCCGTTTTCACCTTCGACATTTTATACCACCTCGGATTTTCATTTGGCCATGTCATGTAATTGTTATTTCTATCGTATTTAGGTTCAACTAACATCACTTGATTGCCTGAAACCCATGAGTGGTTTGGCTCATAACAATAATAAATAAAGTGTTTATTCGCATTCTTAGGTGAGTTCATTTTTTCTCTCACAACATCTTCCTTGTCTGAATAATGCCGATATAAGTTACTCAGCCCATAACTCTTCAACTTTACTCGATTAATTTTATTTGCGAGCCATGAAAAATTACCCACCCAAATATCCCCTTTGCCATTATTGTCTATGTCCGCAAGCTCTGCTATTTCCGGATTCAAGAGATCATGGATGGACGTAACATTATATTTTTGACTAAATTCTTTGGATACACAAAACCCCGAGCGGCCTACATAACTATTTTTACTTAGTTTTACCGTCTTTTTATTCTCCACATATAGTTTTGTGAAATTCTCTTGGTTAGGTAACCACACATCAGGGTGTATATCTATTTCTCCATTGCCTAAATGCATCGACGTATAAATAACGTCATTAACAGCACCCGGAACCAACTCAGCTTTACCGTTCAACCTATCTTCGATCACCACTTTCAACAGTCCTGAAATTACTTTAGCACTAGACCATTCAGGATGAGCTATTCTGACCGTTTCTTGTGATTTAACAACACTAGAACATAGCAGAAAAACAACTAATACAATTAACCTACACAATAATATATTCATATCAACAACTCTCACTTTAATACATAAATCAAACTGTTAATATCAACAACTGACATGTTGATATCTTATATTAAAATCCTGTCATAAAAATTAACACCTGTCAAATGTGTGCTCCCAAGCAAACAAAAAGCTCCCCTTCCTTTGAAATCCAATGTGAATAATGAGAATAAAAGCTGGCTAGACTAAAGATAATAACCTTGTAAATCGAACACTTTAACCAATACCTTTAGGGCATCAATAGATGCATAATTGATATTGTACAGATTAATAGTATTTGTTTATTGTTACTGCCTAAAGATAACTAAAACATATATTTTTGACCTAATTAAAAACCAATGACAACGTATATTTTTACTGGTGGCAATATCATAACTATGGCCAAAAACCTTCCTTCTCCAGAAGCTATTGCTATCAAAGATGGAATTATAATTGCTGTGGGAACCTTAAAAGATGTAGCACATATTTCAGGAGAAAAGTCTCAAACAGTCGACTTAGCAGGCCGAACACTGCTACCTGGGTTTATTGACGCTCACTCACATATTCTATGGGCTGCTAAATCTCGTGGGGCTCCAGTGGTCGATATTCGTGCAGAAACAGTTCCAACTTACAAAGCAATCATTGAGAAAGTAAAACGAAGAGTTAAAGCGGCCAAACCTGGAGAGCATTTACTTTTTTTTGGTCTTGACCCGCAATTACACGCTGACATGGAAATCATTACACGTGACTTCTTAGATAGCATTGCACCAGACAACCCACTGGGCATACAAACATCAAACTGCCATGTGCTATTCATGAACTCATCAGGCTTTGATGCCTGTGGCATTAATGAAAAAACCCCGACACCGACTGGAAGCATTATCGAAAGAGATAAAAATGGACGCCCCACAGGGAAGATTGAAGAAGCGATCACATGGAAAGCGCTGGAAACTTTTTATGACTCTTGGGGAGACAACAGATTGAATGAAGAATTTGAGGAGCAAATTGATGATTTTATTAAACACGGAATCACAACACTCACTGAGCATCTCTACCTTCCTTACTATAAGCCATATTATTTAGCAGCACTAAATCGAGGCTTGCCAGTTCCTAGAGTCGCTGCTTATCAGCAAGCCATAACAGCAGACATGCAAGTAGAAGACTTTTCGATTGGTGAGGACCGCTTATGGATAGCGGGGGTAAAGATTCATGCTGATGGCTCACCCTTAGTCGGAAATATTTGGTTATCCGAACCCTACCTAGAAACCCCCATTACACTTGAAAGAATGAATTTAAAACCAGGGCATACTGGTAGCACAAATTACCCACAAGAATACTTCGAGTCAATGGTCCGCACTTACTTTAACCAAGGTTGGCAAATGACAGTTCACACCCAAGGAGACAGAACCATTGATATGGTTTTAGATCTCGTTGAGAAGCTCCTTGAAGAAACCCCAAGAGATGATCATCGTTTTCGCCTAGAACACTGTGCTCTGATGCGAACAGATCAAATTCAACGCGCTCAGGATTTAGGTGTCTTATGCAGTTTTTTCATCAACCATATTACTGTCTGGGGCGCACCTATTGAAGATTCTTTATTTGGCAGCAAGCGGGCAGCACATTATATGCCAGCAGGTTCGGCGGTAAAACACGGCATGACTATCAGTCTACATGCCGACACCCCTGTTACCGACCCTTGCTGTTTACAATTAATGCAAGCAGCAACAACTCGCTTAACAAGTGATGGCAGGTGCCTCGGTGAAGACGAAAGATTAGATAATTTTTCGGCATTACGAGCCGTCACTATAGACGCTGCTTACCATATCGGCATGGAGAATAAAGTAGGCTCAATTGAAACAGGCAAACTAGCTGATTTAGTGATCCTTGATAGAAACCCTCTTGAAACAGCAGCAGCAGAACTTTCATCTATTCAAGTAAAAGCAACCTATCTTGCAGGTGAGTGCGTATGGCTCAATCAATAAAAAAAATATCTAGACTAGTACCTTTATTAACCATCAGTGGTTTTCTAGGTTCAGGAAAAACAACGCTGGTCAATCGCCTTCTCAAAAATGCCGTTGACCAGCGTATTATCGTCTTCGTCAATGACTTTGGCGCTATCAACATTGACTATGATCTAGTTGAAACCGTGGACTCAGATCGAGTTTCTCTAAAAAATGGATGCGTTTGTTGCACTTTAAACGATGACCTAATTAAAAATATTTCGGAATTCGTCAAACAGAAGCAACCTCCTGATGCTATTTTAATTGAGGCCAGCGGCATTGCCGACCCACGTTCATTAGATTCTTCACTAGCAACTTTAGAACGCGCTGGCTTAATACGTTTAGATACCAAACTCTATATTATTGATGCAGACAACTTTGATTCTCTCTCATTTGATGATGCTGAAGAAATCATTGATCACGCTGCCGCTAGTGACATCGTACTTATTAATAAAGCAGACCTTGCTGCTAAGGAATGTCTAGAAAATCTTCATGACACAATTTCAAAGTGCGCACCCTACACTACGTTAGTTGAAACAATTCACAGTGATTTTCCTGTTAATTTAATCCTAGATTTTGAAAATCTTGTTGTTAAAAACAAGCTAAATAAAAAAACTTATAGCACAAAGAAGCCTGTCCTTAATCATTCAGACCGTTACCGTTCCTATTCGTTTGAGACTAAAAAATTAGTTGATCGTAATAGCTTCCAAAAGTTTGCTAAAACGTTGCCATCCAGCTGCCTAAGAGCAAAAGCAATTTTAAGATTTAATGACCACCCCAATGAATATCACGTGTTTAACCTTGTTGGGTTCAGAGCCAACTTAGAAATAAAGAGAATAGCAAACACCACTATACAATCACAATTTGTTGCCATCGGCTTAACTGAAAAAATAAACCCTGCAGAAATAGAGAAAGCTTTTTTGAGTACATTGTTGCCAGACGGCTGAATGCTTCATATTGATACGTTATTTAAATCACTGACAAACTCAATAAAACGTTGGTGCATAGTATTCGTCGAATCTTTATTCCATGCTAATGCGGTCACAATGTCGACATCAGCATTTACTATTGGTCTTGTTGTCACATCACTTCTTAAAAAATGACAAATGCATGAGGGGTACAGTGCTACTCCCATATTCGCCGACACAAGACCAACGACAGCTTCATGGTTAAATGCAATGTGCTTAACTTTAGGTAAAAAGCCTTCTGATAAACAAATCGATTGCATAATGGCATTATATCTAGCTTCATGCTCTTCAGTTCCCATAATAAAAGGTTCATCGACCAAAGCACCTAGCTCAACTTTTTCTAACTTTGCCAATGGGTGATCTATATGCAATATAACCACCAAGGGATCTTTTTGAACAGGCATATACTCCAAGGCTGAGTCATTAATTGGTGCTGTTAAAAAACCAAAATCCAATTTTTTATTTATCAACATATCAATTTGCTGATTAGAAGCAATAGAGTCCAGCATTAGATTAATACCTGGATATTTATTGGTATAGGTTTTAATAATATTTGGCAAAACACCCGCTATTGAGAAACCAGTATAGCCAATCATAATATTTCCAGCTTCACCGATGGATGCCAAAGTGACTCGTTTTTCTAAATTATCTACTTGCTTACTGATCGAACTACAGTTTTCCAAGAAGACTTTCCCAGCAGGTGTTAATTGAACGTTTCGGCTCGAACGTTCAAATAATTCAGCACCAATACGACTTTCTAGTTGCTGAATAGCCCGACTCAGTGCCGGCTGACTCATATGCAAATATTCTGACGCTTTGTGAAAGTTTAGCTCAGCAGCGACTGCTTCAAAATAGCGAATATGGCGAAGTTCAATTTTCATTTGATACCTATAATGCATCAATAGATGCCCAATTGATATTGTACAAAGCCATGCTATTTGTTTATCTTGAAAGAGTCAATATTTTGGCAATCCTAAAAAACCATATACTATAAATAATTATGGAGTATCAAATCATGAAAATAAAGAATGCTTTTTCAAAAGTGGCACTAGCAATTAGCTGCTTAGTAATACCATTCACCAGCCAAGCAGCTGATGTATCTATTAATCTAGGTTACACAGGAGCAAAAGGCAGCCCTTACACAGTCTTTGCTGACAAGTTTGAAGAGTTAGCTGAAAAGTATACAAATGGAACTGTTGACATAAAGGTGCGCTGCTGCGGTCAGCTAGTCACTGAAGATGAAGCGTTTAAGGCTCTTCAGTTGGGCACTGTCGATATGACAATCATGGCCATGAATAATATTTCCCCCCACTACCCATTAATGGATATTTTTGTTTTGCCATATATTTTCCAAAACAAAGCACATGCAGATAAAATTGTTAACGGTGAAGTTGGTAAGAAATTTTCCGAAGACTTCTCCCAAAAAACTAAAGTTCATTTACTGGCGTATGGTGGCTTCGGATATCGTGATTTCTACAACTCGGTCCGACCTGTTAATAGCGTTGAAGACATGAAAGGGTTGAAGGTTCGTACTCCTAAAAACGAAGTAATGCTAGAAACATTTAAAGCCTTCGGCGCTTCACCAGTACCAATTGCATGGGCAGATACACCTACAGCTTTGCAAACAGGGACTGTCGTTGGTGCTGATAACGGTACATCATTCATTAAATCACAAAAATTTTATGAGATAGCAGATCACTTAACTGTCTTAAATCATTTTTCATACTTCACACCTTTATTAGCAAGTAGCCGAGTGATGAAGAAGCTAAGCCCTGAACAAACAGCAGCCATTCAGAAAGCAGCAAGTGAAGCCAGCCAACATCAAGACGCAGTCATTGCCAAAGAAACAGAGGAAGTTCGTACATTCCTAGGCAAAGAAGGAGGCATGGCTGTCACTCGCCCAGACCCTTCAAGCTTCATAACGGCCGCATTAACCGTTCAAGATAAAATCGCCGCTAAGAAGAGTGAAGCCTTTAGAGCACTGCTAGAAGAAATTCGCGCAGAAGCTAAATAAGTTATTTTTAATGCAATGATTTATCCACGCTTAGTAAGCAACATTTAACTAAGCGTGGATTTTTTATAAGTGTTAACAAGAGAGAGTTATGTTGATAAAGATTTTAAAATGGCTTGAGAAGTATTTTGAAGAAGCCTTATGCACAATATGTTTAGCGATGATGTCAACTTGCGTCATGCTTCAGGTAGTGCTCCGTATAGTATTTGACAATGCCGTTCCATGGGCAGAAGAAATTGCTGTTTATAGTATGGTATTTGCCGTTTATTTAGGGGCGTCACTCGCCGTGCGTGAAGGAGCGCATATTCGAGTAATGCTACTGGTTAACCTGTTCCCTAAAAAAGTACAAAAAGCCTGCTTAATCGTCGCAGACATCATCTGGTTTGCATTTATTATTTTAATGATTTTTCAAAGTGTGGTTTATATGGAACTTTTGTTCGAAACTACCTTTATATCCCCAGGGTTAGGCATTGAACAGCGATGGTTCCAGTTAGTCGTACCATTCAGTTTAATATTAATCGCGCTTCGCTTAATTCAACATCATGTATGTCCTCCGAAAGACGTATCAAATAAGGAGGTCTTAGTATGAACGGCCCAACGTTAATGGCGATAACTTTTCTTTTCGTCTTATTGATAGGCGTGCCTATCCCTTTTGCAGCAGGAATAGCCACAGTCGTCGGTTTGTTAATTGCTGATGTTCCTCTCACCTTACTGGCTCAAAGTGCGTACACGGCTTTCGAACCATTTCCTTTAGTCACCATACCCTTATTTGTACTCGCAGGTACTTTTATGGAGAAGGGCGGCATGTCAGAACACTTGATTCAAATAGCGGAAAGACTTGTTGGCGCTTATAAAGGCGGGCTAGGGTTAGTCACTGTCGTTAGTTGCATGTTTTTTGCTGCATTATCGGGTTCTGGGCCAGCGACTACCGCGGCAATTGGCTCAATCACAATCCCTGGAATGATTAAAGAAGCCTACAAACCGCGGTTTGCTGGCGCAATCGCAGCATCCGCTGGTGCTTTAGGTGCAATGATTCCTCCCAGCAATTTATTGATTATTTACGGATTAGTTAGTGAAACCTCTATACCAAGACTGTTCTTAGCAGGAATTATTCCCGGGGTTGTACTTGGCCTTCTGCTAATGATCACAACCTACATTATTTCCAGAAAAAATAATTATGGCGGGCATGGAGAACCATTCAGTTGGAAACCATTATTAAGAGCTCTTTGGGATGGAAAATGGGCGATAGGAGCACCCGTCTTAATTTTAGGCGGTATCTATGCTGGCTTTTTCACTCCATCAGAAGCCGCAGGTGTTGCAGTATTTTATGGCTTATTCGTAGGCCTGTTTATATACGGCGGATTAACTTGGAAGAAAATCATCGAATCATTTCGCTTTACTGCGATCATGATCGGCACGGTTTTATTTATCCTTGGAACCACTAAAGCATTTGGCCAGTTAGTCACATTATTTGATATCGCTGAGTCCGTCAGCATCCTTTTTTCAACGCTTAAAGATTATCCTTGGCTAGTCATGCTAGCAATTGGGTTACTGTATATCTTTGTTGGTATGTGGTTAGATTCAATTGCACAGATCATCATTTTTACTGCGGTGTTCCTACCACTAGCAGTCAGCCTAGGAATCGACCCAGTGTTGTTTGGTATCTTTACTGTCATAACCTGTGAAGTCGGCTTTCTAACGCCTCCTATTGGCGTTAATTTATTTGTTGCCGGGAAAATCGCTAATGAATCAGTCGAAAGTATGTCGGTCGGAGTACTACCATTATTAATTCCTTACGCCATCATTATCGTCATGCTCGCTTTCTTTTCTGAATGGGTTTTATGGTTACCAAACTTAATTTTTGGAACCTCTTTATAATATTTTTATTATCAAAACCAATTGAAAAACCAGCCTTTTGGCTGGTTTTTCTTTTTTCACACAACAAAATATGTACAAAGCGACTAATATCGAACGATAGAACTAGGATAGAGCTACTGCCAACACCCCTAGCAACTCACCTTAACGCCAGCCACCTGACTAATTCAGACTGACTGATATGAAACATATCGTTTTAATGAATTTGCTTGAAAAGACTTTACAGCTAAAGCTCTGTCGTCGGCCCAAACACTTCATAATGAATATCACTTTGGTCAAAACCGATACGCAAGAAAAATTGATTTAACACCGCCATGAACGATTTTGGTCCACAAAAATACACTTGTGAGTTCTCAGTATCAAAATTATTTTCAGCTAACCACGTTCTTAAAATATCAATATTTAAATACCCTTGATGATCACCTTGCTGGGAATTTTCATAACAATTTTTATAAACAAACCGCTGCTCTCCAGCTAACTCAGGCAAGTAACTACCGTAGATTTGATTATCTTCATTCTTAGAGCACTGGATAAATAACACGCTTTCCCCTTTAACGCCTTGAGCAAGAGACTCCTCTAACATGCTCATCAGCGGTGTGACACCAACACCTCCAGCGATAAAAATATGCTTCTTGGCTTTATCTGCCAATGTAAAAACGCCTGTCGGTGCTTGCAGCTGAAGCACATCGCCTACTTTGCAGTTGTGTAAATAGTTAGATACCAAACCATTTTGTTCAGCTTTCACAGAAATACGCATCTGCCCGAACTGAGACAAAGAATATTGCCTAATCTGGTAATACTCGCTCCCTTGAGGCCTCACTCTCACACCAATGTACTGCCCTCCTTTAAAGTTTGGCGTTAGCTCCATATCAACGGGTTTAAAGCTGATTGATTTCACTTCTGGCGTTTCCTCAACAATACAATCAATGTAAAAGTCACGAAAACCTTCCCAGCCTCCTTCCCGTTCATTATTATCTTGGTAAATCTTCTTTTCGGCATCAATGAAAACATCAGCGAGCACGTTATAGGCTTCCGCCCATGCTTTCACAGCGGGGTGGTCTGACGACACATCCAACACAGATTGAATTGCACCTAACAGCTTTTCCCCCACGACGTCATAATGCTTTTGTTGAATACCTAAACTCGCATGCTTATTCGCAATACGTTGCACTGTTGGAATGAGCAATTCAACATTTTCAATATTTTTTGCATATGCCAAAACAGCATCACTTAATGCGCGTGACTGCTCTCCCTTTCCTTGATTTGCCATATTAAAAATATTCTTCAAAAACGGGTGATCTTCAAATAAATTTTGATAGAACACATCGGTAATTGTTCTGCCATGTTCTTCTAACAACGGGACAGTAGACTGGATAATTTCTATAGTTTGCGCGGGTAACATACAACACCTATAAGATTCATTTTAGATACATCTTTTAAAACATGAATATCACATGTATATTTAATGAAATCAATAAAAATAGTAAAATAAATGCAATTAACCAAACACACAGACTATGCTTTTCGCGTGCTGATCTATCTTGCTGGAGCCCAAAAATCCAACAAAGAACGCAGCACTATTCTTGAAATCAGCAAAAAGTTCGACATCTCTAAAACGCATGTGATGAAAATTGTGAACGAACTCGCCAATGCCGGATGGGTTCAATCTACTCGCGGGAAAAATGGAGGAATAGCCTTAGGAGCTCCGACTAAAAGCATCAATTTAAAAGATGTAGTCGTTAAAATGGAAAACACATTAAACCCAATCAAATGCTCGGAACCTATGTGCCTGATCAAAGGGATATGTCGATTAAAGCCCATACTAAATGACGCGCAAAGTGAATTTTTAAATCATCTAGCAAAATACACACTAAGCGACTTAATTGATCAACCCATTGTCGAGAAGTTTGTCGCATAGCGACACCTCAACCACTGCACAACAACAAATCAACACATCACAAATGAATATTCCCATCTATCAAGTTGATGCATTCACCACCGAAATCTTCGGAGGAAATCCGGCGGCTATTTGTCCCTTAGACCATTGGTTAGACACGGAAACCATGCAAAAAATTGCCATGGAGAATTCAGTCGCCGAAACCGCTTTTTTTGTGCAAAAACACAATGGCTTTGAAATTCGTTGGTTCACACCCGAAATTGAGATGGATTTATGCGGTCATGCCACCTTAGCCGCTGCTCATGTTATTTGGGAACATTTACACCATTCAAACAACGCCATCACATTCGCCTCAAAAAGCGGCGACTTGCATGTCAGTCAAACCGACCCAAGCAGTCACTCGAAAACACGAATCACCCTCGACTTTCCATCTAGGATGCCAGCTCCAGCCTCTATTCCAGATGAATTGTGCGGTGTGTTTACAATCGCACCTCAAGAAGTCTATCAGTCACGTGACTATGTATTTGTTTATGACAACGAAGAGCAAATACGCAATCTCACTCCAGATACGCAACTATTTGATCGCATCAATTTAGATCCTGGCGGGTTAATCATCACATCAAAAGGAGAAACCGTAGATTTCGTTTCGCGGTTTTTTACCCCCCAAGCCAGTATTCTCGAAGACCCCGTTACCGGATCCGCACATTGTTCGCTCATTCCCTTTTGGGCGGAACGCTTGGGCAAAACAACCTTATCAGCACAACAATTATCACATCGACAAGGCACTCTATGGTGTGAATCTCGCGGAGATCGTGTGTCTATTTCAGGCAATGCCGTGACGTACTTAATCGGACATATCACCCTGCCATGAAATTTGTCAGCGCCCTCTTTTTATTCATCGCTCACACCCTTCCTCTTCACGCTGCCATACATGGCGAAAACAATATTTGGGCGGCACCTGACAAATTAAATTGCTTGCCGTGGCATATGGATAACAATACGGGACATTGCACACAGACAATAGATAACCAACTGAAAAACCTGATTCAACGCACCGGTATGACACAAGCCGGGGGCTCACAAGGCACGGCTTTTTTAGTGGGCAAAGACTGCCAGTGGATCATCAGCACAGCACACACCATCAATCACTTAAATGGCAAACAACGTGCTCGGAACAAAACAGTATTTCACCGAAATGTTTATGAAAACAATCAAAAAATAGACGCTAACAACCGACCTGCAATTCACCTCATAAATGACGACAGAGCGCCGATTACCGACCTCACCGATAGACAGTTAACGAAATTAGCGCATTCAGCAAAAGACGACATTCTCTCTGACTGCTCCACAACGCCTACATTGACTGAGAAGCAACTGCACAATAACCTTCATCAAATTGATCGTTGTCTCATCATGAGCTTCAACCAAGACCTAGGTAATCGCAATGCCAGTCAACGCAACTCAATGACATTCAGAACACACCAGGGGTTAAAACAGGTCAAAGCCCAAACACGCGGCATCACTTCTTGCCGCATTCAAGGCTTTGCCTATGACGGCATGATCGAAACCGACTGCGACTCTGTCTATGCCTCATCAGGCAGTCCATTTTTCTGCCAAATGACTGGCGGCGAATGGAAATTAACCGGCACCTTAGTCGCGGACACCTGTCATGGCTATGACAATTACGATCACTGCCTCAACCCTGCAAAAAACGGGCAAGGCGATCATGAAACCTTAATGCTGCCGATTAACCAAGCTTTCCATTCACAGTTAACTTCGTTAAAAAAGTCACCCCCATCATCGCCAAAGCCAGACTAAACACCGACACATCTCTGACCAACCTTTGACCAACCTAATCTAAATACACTCTCTTCTCCATAATGAATCGCCTAATGATTCACATTAGGCGCAACAATAAAATCACATGAGGAGAGAACATTGCAATATAAAAACCCTAACACCGACGGTGCGGTTGTAAACTTCAAAGAACAATATGAAAACTTTATTGGTGGCGCATGGGTTGCGCCGGTCAAAGGCCAATATTTTGATAATATTTCACCGGTCAATGGTCAAGCCTTCTGCTCAATACCCCGCTCATCTGAAGAGGACATTAACTTAGCACTTGATGCAGCACATGCCGCCAAAGCAGCATGGGGCACAAGCTCAGTGACTGAACGCTCCAACCTATTATTGAAAATGGCGGATGTCATGGAAAATAATTTGGAAGCCTTAGCCGTTGCTGAAACTTGGGACAATGGCAAAGCCGTGCGAGAAACACTCAATGCCGACATTCCCCTGTGTGTTGACCATCTTCGCTATTATGCAGGCTGCCTACGCGCCCAAGAAGGTGGCATCAGCGAGCTGGATAACAATACGGTGGCCTATCACATTCACGAGCCCTTAGGCGTCGTTGGTCAGATCATTCCTTGGAACTTTCCATTGCTCATGGCTATTTGGAATCTCGCACCCGCACTCGCGGCAGGCAATTGCGTGGTGCTAAAACCGGCCGAACAAACGCCTGCTACGATTTTGATGCTCATGGAACTGGTTGGCGACATTCTACCGGCTGGCGTACTCAACGTGGTAAATGGTTACGGCGAAGAAGCAGGGAATGCGCTAGCAACAAGCAAGCGCATCGCTAAAATCGCATTCACGGGATCAACACCCGTCGGTGAACACATCCTAAAATGTGCCGCAGACAACCTCATTCCTTCGTCGGTTGAACTCGGTGGCAAATCGCCCAATGTCTACTTTGCAGACATCATGGATCAAGAAGATGCGTTTATCAGCAAATGTGTCGAAGGTGCTGTCTTGGCATTTTTCAACCAAGGAGAAGTGTGTACTTGCCCATCACGTTTATTAGTTGAAGAATCCATCTACGAAGAATTTATTGGCATGGTGATTGACCGCGCTGGACAAATCAAACGTGGCAACCCGCTGGACACAGAGGTCATGGTGGGCGCACAAGTGTCTCAAGAGCAATATGACCGCATTCTCAGCTACATCAAAATTGGCCTAGAGGAAGGCGCCGAAGTGATCACCGGCGGCAATGTGGCCAGTGTCGGCGGCGACTACGACGAAGGCTACTATATTGAACCTACCTTACTCAAAGGTCAGAACAATATGCGTATCTTTCAAGAGGAAATTTTTGGCCCCGTCGTTTCTGTTGCAACCTTCAAAACCGAAGAAGAAGCGCTGTCTATTGCCAACGACACCGAATATGGTCTTGGCGCAGGCGTTTGGACAAGAGACATGAACAAGTCTTATCGCATGGGTCGAGGCATCCAAGCGGGGCGAGTGTGGACAAATTGCTACCACTTATACCCCGCGCATGCTGCATTTGGTGGTTACAAGAAATCAGGCATGGGCCGCTACACCTATAAAGTGGCTCTTGAGCATTACCAACAAACTAAAAACTTGTTGGTGAGTTATGACATCAACCCATTAGGTTTTTTCTAAGCATTCAATGCTATAGGTGGTATGCGGGTGAGGCGTGAATCCAGCGCAGCACCCAATTACCGCCTTTTAGAACCTTTAAACAATTTCTAGCATCTTCTATCATAGTGGCGATATACAAACGAAATGCCAACAACTGAAACAGACGCCAATAAACGTCAAAAACCCGACTTCTCGGTTGAGCCGCATTTTCAGTCATTAGGCAATGAATTCGCATTGCCTGTGACACCGGCAGCTTTACACAATCCCTGTCTCATCAAGCGCAATGAACCCCTGATGAACCGTTTAGGTTTTCATCCCGAATCTAGCATTTATCAAAACGTCAACAACCTCTTCAGTGGCAATGCCAACTTCATGGGCTATTCACCTGTGGCGCAACAATATGCGGGGCATCAGTTTGGGAATTTCAACCCTTTTCTCGGAGATGGCAGATCCGCATTGGCTGCTGAAATCACCACAACATCAGCACCTGAAAATCTCCCGACAAAACCGACAAAAAGCCAACATTGGCAACTTTCGATAAAAGGCATTGGCCCAACACCTTTCTCCTACCAAGGTGATGGTCATGCGTCGCTCAACGAATGCTTGCATGAATATGAATGCAGTCAACGCCTAGCATCATTAAAGGTGCCAACCGTTCAAGCCTTATGCGTGATCAAAGGCGAACAACACATCTATCGCCACGGCTTCCAAGACAGCGCGATGCTCACCCGCGTTGCACCAAGCTTTGTGCGTTTTGGGACGTTTGAACTTTTTTATTTTCAGCGCAACACCGATGCACTTCGAGCGCTAGCTGATCATGTCATTCACTATCATTACACCAACAGTGAAGCCTTCGAAGAGAAAAAATACGCACATTTTTTCAAGCACGTTGTGATCAACAC
>JBOEGT010000013.1:0-53311 GCA_050633585.1 Arenicella sp. | reverse complement strand
ACTTAAAAACTATACGTCTAAATTACTCACACTAAACGCATTACTTTCAATAAAATCGCGACGTGGTTCAACTTGGTCACCCATTAAAATAGTAAATGTATCATCAGAAGAGACATTATCTTCAATAACAACTTTTAGTAAGCGGCGTACTGAAGGGTCCATGGTTGTTTCCCAAAGCTGTTCAGGATTCATTTCACCAAGGCCTTTATAACGTTGCATATTCGTTCCTTTTTTTGCTTTATTCATTAAGAATTGCAAGGTATCTTCAAAATGATCAAATAATTCTTCTTCGCCATTTTTTAATAAAATAATCTTATTATCGCCATTCATCAATGATTTAAGCTTCCCAGAAATTTCTTTTAACGCTTTAAACTCTGGAGAAACCCAAAAATCAGAATGAATACTGCTATCAGTCGTCATTCCATTTTGTGTTTTCTTAATTTCAAGGCTCGTTGTGCCATTCTTGATTAAGCTAAGTACATATCTAGGACGTTCATAACTATCGCTGACAAGCTCTTTATTTAATTTTTCTACCAACGCATCGCCTAACTCATCATCTCCTCTTAAAACTAGACTGAGCGCTTCTAAGACATTTTTATCATAATGATTAGATAAACGAGATACCATGGCTTTTGAGCCCAAGTATTGGTTACATAAATCAATCAAATCCTGCCCTTCAATCAACGAACCATCGCTTTGTTGCAAAGAGATTTCTTTGACCGCTTGTTTCAATAAAAATTCTTGTAAATCCGCATCATCTTTGACATATGTTTCTTTTTTACCTTGAGACAACTTATATAATGGTGGTTGAGCAATGTAGACATACCCATTCTCAATCAATTCTTGCATTTGGCGATAAAAGAACGTTAGCAATAAGGTTCGGATGTGTGAACCATCAACGTCGGCATCCGTCATGATAATGATTCGATGATAACGTAACTTTTCAACATCAAACTCTTCAGAACCAATACCAGTCCCTAAAGCCGTTATCAGAGTAGTTACCTCATCTGAGGTTAACATTTTATCAAAACGCGCTTTTTCAACATTCAAAATTTTACCTTTCAAAGGTAAAATTGCTTGAAACTTACGATCTCTAGCTTGTTTAGCTGAACCTCCCGCTGAATCACCCTCCACCAAGTAAATTTCTGACAATGCAGGATCTTTTTCTTGGCAATCTGCTAATTTTCCAGGTAAACCGCCTAAATCCAACGCACTTTTACGTCGTGTCATTTCCCTAGCTTTACGCGCAGCGTCTCTCGCTCTAGAAGCTTCAACGATCTTTTCACAAATACGTTTAGCTTCTGTTGGGTTTTCCATCAAAAATTCTGACAGTTTTTCATTAGCTACTGATTCAACAACACTGCGAACTTCTGATGAAACTAGCTTATCTTTTGTTTGAGAAGAAAACTTAGGGTCAGGAACTTTGACTGAAACGACAGCAGTCAAGCCTTCACGAACATCTTCTCCAGATACAGAGACTTTCTCTTTTTTTGCAATACCTGAATTTTCAATATAAGTATTTAGTGTTCTTGTCAACGCACCACGAAAACCAGCTAAATGCGCCCCACCATCGCGTTGAGGAATATTATTAGTAAAACAAAAAATACTTTCTTTGTACGAGTCACTCCATTGCAACGCTAGTTCTACACCGACATCATCTTTTTCTCCTTCTACTCGAATCACTGTTTCATGTAAGGGAGTTTTATTACGATTTAAATGATTAACAAAAGCAGCGATACCACCTTCATATTCAAAAACTTCTTTCTTCTTTTCTTCGCGATGATCTTCTAAAACTATCCTAACACCGGAGTTTAAAAATGATAGCTCTCGCAAGCGTTTAGCTAAAATATCATAGCTAAACTCTGTAATCGTAAAAATTTCAGGGCTCGGTTGAAAAGTAACTTTAGTACCACTTTCTTGAGTAGTGCCAATTTCTTCTAAGTCTTTCTCAGGAACACCTAAATGATAAGTTTGTTGATACGATTTACCTTCACGTTGTATATCTAAAATCACCTCATCAGATAATGCATTAACGACCGAAATACCAACACCATGAAGTCCACCAGAAACTTTATAAGAGTTTGAATCAAACTTACCGCCAGCATGAAGAACTGTCATGATAATTTCAGCAGCAGATTTACCTTCTTCTTCTAGTATACCAACAGGAATTCCACGACCGTTATCTGAAACAGTAACGGAGTTTCCTGGGTTGAGTACTACATTTATTTCAGAGCAATGCCCTGCTAACGCTTCATCAATAGAGTTATCTACAACTTCAAAAACCATATGATGCAAACCAGTGCCATCGTCAGTGTCACCAATGTACATTCCTGGGCGTTTTCTAACCGCATCTAAACCTTTTAGTACCTTAATACTACTGGAGTCGTAACTCATATTTTATCCACTATTATATTTATTTTTTACTTTCTATATTCTATCAAATATCAAGTCATTACACTGAGTTTATTGAATAAATTCCATTCATATAGATAGATGTTTCACGTGAAACATTAATCAAAAAAGCCGCATTATTAGCGGCTTTTGATAAGTGAGTATATTTAATGTTTCACGTGAAACATTAAATTCTCATAGGCATGATTAATGCAATTTTTTCATCTGCAGAAGATTCTCGGATAATACCGCTTGATGAGGAATCTTTAAATTCAAATTGAATAGTTTCACTACTACAACCACGAACTGCATCTAAGAGATAGTTAACATTAAACCCTATCTCTACATCTTCTCCTTGATAATCGATCGTCATTTCATCGCTAGCTTCTTCATGGTCAGGGTTCCTAGAAGTAACAATTAATGAACCAGCAGTGAATTTAATTGAAATACCCCTAAATTTTTCGTTACTTAAAATTGCTGTGCGAGAAAGTATTTCACCGAATAAAGTCTTATCGAGAATAATATTTTTATCTAAGTTATTCGGTATCACTTTTTGATACTCTGGGTAACGTCCATCTATCAGTTTTGAAATAAACTGATATCCATCAGTTTTAATAGATATATGTGAAGAGTTAATACCAATTTGAATTAAGTCTTCACTATCTGCGTTTAAAAATTTAGAAATTTCTTGAACGGCTTTTCTAGGAACGATGGATTGTTTAACTTCTCCATTGAGTTCTGAATGATTAATTTGGTTTTTTGCTAGACGATGCCCATCTGTTGAAACGGCCTTTATTACTCCCTGACCTACTTCTAATAATAGACCATTTAAGAAATAGCGTACATCTTGTTGAGCCATTGCATAAGCTGTTGAATTTAATAACGCTGAGATATCTTTCTGTTGAATAGAAAAATTAAATTCATTTTCAGATGTATCTAATAACGGATATTCCTTTGCGGATAAGGTTTGTAGACTAAATCGGCTTCTACCTGATGTTAATAACATCTTCTTTTCTTCAATAGTAATTGAGATCATTGACTCATCTTTCAAAGATCTACATATATCAAACAATTTTCTTGCTGAAACGGTTGTTTCACCATCAACAGCAATAATATTATTTAATGTTGTTGTTATTTCAGTTTCTAAATCAGAACCAATGAGTGTTAATTGATTATTATTTGTTTTGATATAAACATTACCTAAGATTGGTAATGTCTGTCTTTTTTCTACAATGCCACATACATGTGTTAATGCAGGCAATAATGTTTCTTTACTTATTTGAATGTTCATTTGGTTATTATAGTTGTTGTTATTAACATAGTGTAAAAATAGATTAACCTTAAAAAAATCATATTTATCAATAACTTATTTTTTTTTAAATGTCTTAAAAACTGTGGATAATTATTGTAATAACTTGAATAACTTGTGCATAATTTTTTATACCATGTTATCCACAAGTTATTCAGTTTATTTCCTCAATTTATTCATACTGTGAGTGTTTTTTGTAATTTATCGTAATCTTCACTGATACGCTCGTCACTTTGAATTAATTCTTCCACTTTTCGGCAAGCATATAAAACAGTTGTGTGATCACGACCACCGAAGGCATCGCCAATATCAGGAAGACTAAGTTCTGTGAGTTCTTTAGCTAGAGCCATGGCTATTTGCCTAGGCCTTGCAATTTGACGGCTACGTTTTTTTGAATTCAAATCAACAACGCGCATTTGATAATAGTGAGCGACCGTCTTCTGAATATTTTCAATGGTCACTTGTCTACTTTGGAATTGAGTTAAATCTTGAAGCGTTTCTTTAGCAAGGTCTATATCAATATCACGTTTCGTAAAATTAGCTGATGCTATTAATCTGTGTAGGGCACCTTCGAGCTCACGTACGTTTGCACGGATTTTTTTTGCCACTAAAAAGGCGACATCGTCAGTTAAAACAACATTCTTAGAGGCTGCTTTTTGTTGTAATATTGCGACACGGGTTTCGAGTTCTGGCGGGTCAATTCTAACGAGTAAGCCACTTTCAAATCGTGAAATAATTCTTTCTTGTAAATTATTGATTTCTTTAGGAAATTTATCACTCGTAATAATTATTTGGCTACCACTCTCGAGTAAATTATTGAAGGTATGAAAAAACTCTTCTTGAGACTGATCCTTCCCAGCAAAAAACTGAATATCATCAATTAATAAGGCATCAAGAGAGCGATAATAAGATTTAAATTCATCCATCTTATTAGATTGAATCGCTTTAACCATATCTGATACAAAACGTTCAGAATGGATGTAGGCAACACGAGCGTTTGGCTTATTTGAACATATTAAATTACCCGCAGCATGCATTAAGTGCGTTTTACCTAGACCAACACCACCGTATATAAATAATGGGTTATAGGCTTTTCCAGGGTTTTCTCCCACTTGATTCGTGGCAGCTCGAGCAATTTGGTTTGATTTGCCTTCTATATGTGAATCAAATGTAAAATTAGCATTTAGCTTATTTTTTTCAGCAATAGCCGTGACTTTTTCTTGTGCTGGTATGTCGACAGAATGACAACTTTCGCTAGATAACTCATCATCATTATTATTTGAAAAATTTTCTCCAATGATAATGTTAATGTCATAATTATTTCCCAAAAAATGTTGGACAGCGTCAAGCATTTGCTGGGCTAAATTAGCTTGTAACCAATCAGCAACAAATTGGTTAGGGGAAAAGATGGTCAGCGTTGATTCCACTAACTCTGCTTCAAGAGGACGAATCCATGTATTAAAATCACTTTCTGTCACTTCTCCTTGGATGCGTTCAAGGCAATTATTCCACAATTGCTGATTGATGCCTTCTTGTATACTCACACTATGTTTTCTCAGCTAATTATTAAAAGATTTATACTAAAATTGGCCTTATTCTTAGCGAAATTAAGGCAGTCGGTAAATATAACTCTGTTTTGCATCCAATAACAGTTAGAAAGTGTGAAAATTCCTTGTATTTAAGGCTTTTTTTTATATTAATGGATTGACTAATACGTTTAAAAAACGTACCTTTGCACACCCTTGAAAACCCTTGGCGAAAAGTTAATGAATTTTTTGATTTTCAAGGTTTTAAATGAATAAAAGAATTTTATTGGTGAAATTATGAAACGTACTTTCCAACCTAGCTCTCTAAAGCGTAATCGTACACACGGCTTTCGTGCAAGAATGGCAACCAAAAGTGGTCGTGCAATTTTAAATGCGCGTCGCGCTAAAGGCCGCGCTAAATTAGCGGTTTAAACGTATTGGATATAACTTGTATTGCTCTAGGTAGTAATACAAGTTAGGAAATATAAAGAAGTGTATAAAGATAAGCATGCTGTAATGCCGGTTTTTATACACTTTTTTAGTCTTATGCCCATGGAGTGGGTATAGCTTTTATCTGCTAGTGATACATTGATCGCTGAACAAACATTCCCCAAGTCATTTCGTTTGTTGAAGCCTAGCGAGTTTCAAACAGTCTATAAACATGGTCAGTGGGCATCAAATAGAGAGTTGTCGATTAATGTAGTCAAACACAGCAAACCCTCCTCTCGTTTAGGCATCACAGTTTCCAAAAAAGTTTCAAAAAGAGCGGTAGATAGAAATCGCATTAAGCGTCATATACGTGAGTGGTATAGGAAAAATAAGCATCGTTGTCACAATTTTGACATTGTTTTAACCGCAAAACCTGCTATACAACAAAAAACTATGGCTGAAATACAATTATCCCTCGAAGATATATGGCGAAAATTACAAAAAAAATTGTGATTCTGCCAATCTTGTGGTTAATTGCGACCTATCGTTTTTTAATTAGTCCTTGGTTTGGTCATGCGTGTCGATTCAATCCGACGTGTTCACATTACGCAGAACAAGCAATTATGCAACACGGTATTGTAAAAGGTGGCTACCTAAGTATGATTCGCATTATAAAATGTCACCCTTGGGGTGGTTCAGGGAATGATCCTGTTCCCCCACCAAAATTCAGGAAAAACTAACCACGTTTTTTTCACTTTATTTACATATTAATTTAATCTATTTATAAGAGTCGTCCAAAATGGATATGAAACAACAATTACTCATAGCAGCAACCCTAGCTATGGGGTTTATTCTGTGGAATAACTGGCAAAATTTTAACGCAGAGTCCCAACTTCCTGCTGAAACTTTACAAGTAAATGGTAATACTGGCAATAGTAATGCTTTGGTTCCAACTGCACCTATTGATTCAGAATTAAATAAAGCTACTGGGTCGGGTGTTCCAGCCCCTGTTTCAAGCATTACGCAGCTTGAATCAACATCGAATAATGCACAGTTTATTACAGTAGAAACTGATTTAGTTACCGCAATCATCAACACTCAAGGTGGTGGCATAGAAAGCCTGACGCTAAAACAAGAAGCAGAGAACGCCGAAACACCAGAAATTGGCTTTGCGCTATTAAAGAACACGCCTAGGGAGATTTTTGTATCTCAATCAGGGTTAATTGGAAGCTCAGGGACTTACCCAAACCATACTTCACTCTATAATTCAGTGAAAAACGATTATGTGCTACAAGACGGTGAAGGAAGCCTGCAAGTTCCATTAACTTGGAAATCGCCGGAGGGGTTGGAGTATACAAAAACGTTTATTTTTAATAGAGATAGCTATATTGTTGATGTTAATTTTAACGTTGAAAACACATCATCAACGCCATGGCAGGGCTATATGTATGGCCAGTTTAAACGAACTCAGCCTTTAGATGCTAAAAAAGGCTCATTTGTTCAATTGCCAAGCTTTTTAGGTGGCGTTCAATACACGCCAGAGAACAAGTATGACAAAGTGTCATTCGATGATATATCTGATGAAAACCTAACGTTAGATACGGATTCAGGTTGGATTGGAATGCTACAACATTATTTTGTTGGTGTATGGATGCCGCAAAATAATGCTGACAAAACAGCGAAATATAACTTCTATAGCAGCTACAAAGAAAAACCAGTGATATCCGAGTACACAATGGGTTTTAAATCTTTAAACCCAACTATTGTGCAACCAGGTCAATCAGGATTCATTCAAACAAGTGCTTTCATAGGGCCAAAAACACAAAAAAGGTTAAAAGCAATTGAAAAGGAGAAAAAAGTTGAAGGGTTGGCGTTAACCGTCGATTATGGCTGGTTAACCGTTATCTCAGACCCTTTGTTTTGGATTTTAGATAAAATTCATTCCTTAGTGAACAACTGGGGTTGGTCAATCATTATTTTAACAATATTGATTAAGTTGGTCTTTTTCCCACTTTCCGCGGCAAGCTATAAAAGCATGGCGAGAATGAAGAAATTACAACCCCGTATGGAAACGTTAAAGGAGCGCTTTGGTGATGATAGAGCCGCTCTGCAGCAAGAAATGATGAAGCTCTATAAGCAAGAAAAGGTTAATCCTGCTGGAGGTTGCTTGCCTATTCTAATTCAGATCCCGGTATTCATCGCTTTGTATTATGTTTTGTTGGAAAGTGTTGAAATACGTCATGCACCATTCGCTCTTTGGATCCAAGACCTATCTTCTCAAGACCCATATTATATTTTACCTATTTTAATGGGGGTTTCCATGATGCTACAGTTTAGGTTAAACCCAACGCCAATGGAGCCAATGCAACAAAAAATTATGATGATCATGCCAATTGCAATGACATTCTTGTTTGTTACATTCCCTGCTGGTTTAGTACTTTATTGGGTGGTCAATAATATTCTTTCGATTGCTCAACAGTGGACGATTAACAGAACAATAGGTGCAAATAATAGTTAGTGTTAGAACGTTAAAGGTGTCTATTGAAGCATATAAAAGCGCAAAAACATTCGAAGGACTTGATAGATACGATTGCTGCAATTGCAACACCGCCCGGTAAAGGCGGTGTTGGCATTGTTCGTATTTCTGGGCCAAATAGCTTAGCAATAGCAAAAAAAATAACCGCCAAAAAGGACTTTATTGCGCGCTATGCAACGTACGTTTCATTCCTTGACGATAATGCCGATGTTATAGATTCAGGTATCGCTTTATTTTTTAAAGGGCCCAACAGCTTCACGGGTGAGGATGTCGTAGAATTACAAGGTCACGGAGGCCCTGTCATACTGCAAATGCTGCTTTCACGTGTAGTAAAGCTTGGTGCAAGACAAGCCAAACCTGGTGAGTTTTCTGAAAGAGCTTTTTTAAATAATAAATTAGATTTAGCCCAAGCTGAAGCGATTGCAGACTTGATTGAAAGTTCATCAGAAGCAGCGGCTAAATCAGCGGTTCGCTCACTCCAAGGAGAGTTTTCAAGCGCAGTAAACCAGTTATTAACTGAGTTGATTAATATTAGGATGTATGTTGAGTCTGCAATTGATTTTCCTGAAGAAGAAATAGATTTTTTAGGAGATGGAATCGTATTAAGTAAATTAGAAAGTGTTCAAGGTAGAATTGCAGAAGTACAGGCTAAAGCCGGAACGGGTCAGTTGCTTCAGAATGGCTTTCGTATTGCCTTAGCCGGTAGGCCAAACGCAGGCAAGTCTACACTTATTAATGCGCTTTCTGGGTATGAAGCAGCAATAGTCACCGATATTGAGGGGACAACGAGAGACAGTATTACTGTGACAGTAGACTTTGATGGCTTGCCAATCCATATTACGGATACGGCAGGTTTAAGGGATAGTGATAATACGGTTGAAAAAATTGGTGTAGAACGGGCAAAAAAAGTGATTCAAGAGTCTGACCATATTCTCTTGCTGGTGGATATTCAAAGACAAGGCCACTTAGCAGAATTACTCACCATTGAACAAGTTCAAAATGTTGAGGCCAATAAATTAACCATTCTCTATACTAAATCGGATATGGATGAAAAATTTTCTCTGCCTGAAAATAATCAACATCAGTCATTGGTAATTTCTGCAAAGAATAGTATTGGTATTACTAGCTTGAAACAACGCATTACAGAGTTAGCAGGTTACTCATCAGAAGAGTCAAATGTGTTTTCAGCTAGAGCTAGGCATCTTAATGCTATTCAATCGGCAGCTGAGGCTGTAACGCGAGGAAAGCAGCAACTATTAAGTGATCAAGCAGGCGAGTTATTAGCGTTTGAATTGCTAACCGCTCAAAATGAACTAAACAGTATTACTGGTGAATTCAATGCGGATGACTTGTTGGGAGAAATTTTTTCCAGTTTCTGTATCGGTAAATAAAAAAAGCCAGCATTAGTTATATCAAATGCTGGCCCTTTTTTAAGTGATCAAATCAAGTGTTACTTATTTTGTTCCTTAATTTTTTGAAACTCTAACCAATCTTTATATTCTTGGAACTCTTTATAGTCTGATGTTCCGCCCTCTTTTGCACGTTTCCATTCTTGATAAGAAGCTGAGTTTTGCCAGTTAACTCCACCGACATTTGATGGAGCGCGTGAAGAACCTCCAACCGGTGGAGATGTGATGTCATTTGGATTTCTTTGGTAGGTGTTAGGTACGTTGTTTGTTTGTGGTTGGCCTTGCTGTGCATTTTCTAAACGTTCTAAACGTTTACGAAGCTCTTCATTTTCTTTTTCTGATTTTTTATTATTGCCTAGAGCTGCAGCAATTTGAGTATCTAACCAACCAGTGCCAGGCTCAGGTGGTTTAGTTCCATAGCCTTGGCCACCATTTGCTGGAAGAGTATCGTATCCATCGTCAGCGGGCTCTGTTTTAATGTTTGAGCAACCTGAAATGAGAATAAGAGCGAGCGCTCCAGTGGAAATAAAAGTTTTTTGAACGAACATTTTTAATACTCTGAGATTTAAACTTGCAAAGAGTATATCGTAAACGAAAAAAAACCGAGCAATTAAAATTAATTAATGCCCGGTTTTTTATCTGTTCTACAGAATTATAAAATAATTCTTAGAAAGTCATACGTGCACCGATGATTGGAGCAGAGAAATCTTCTGCACCTGGTGTTTCAACTGTGCCGTAAGAAGCAAACAATGTTACTGGACCAGCATAAGTGAAGCCTACAGTGCTGATATCAGTTTCTACACCGTCAGCGTCTGTGTATGTACCACCTTCAATTGAAGTACGGAATTTACCAATACGGTAACCAATAGCTGCTGTGTTAGTTTCTTGTGGACCTTCGTCAGCTGAAACAGTACGGTAGCCAAGAGTTAAGCCGAAAGGCATTTGCAAACCAAGAGCGATACCTGCTAAGTCACGGCTATCAGTATAAGAAGCACCTGCTTGAGCAGTTACTTTCCAACCGCTGAAATCTCCAGCGTAACGTAACGCTAGTTCGCCACCGTCAATGCTTCGTACTGAGCCAGATACTTGAACGCCACCAAATTTTGGTGAGTCATAACGAAGACGTTGGTTACGAGATAAGAAATCTAAGTTATTGTATCCGTTAGCACCACCTAGTGAACCGAATGCAAAGTCAACACCGTCAACGCCTGCGAAGTAGTTACCAGTTGCATTTGAATATGCTTCTGAAACACCGTTAGCAGCACCGTCGCCTTGACCAAAAGAGATCTTACCGAAAGCGCCAGCGAAAGAGATGTCAGCATAACGAAGATCTTCGTCATTGTTTCCGCCTGAAGTGTCTTTACTGTCTTGAATTTCAAGACGTAGAGCTGTAGTGATACCGCCCCATTTCTTGTCAGCTTTGAAACGGAAACGCGTACCAGATGCACCGTTTTGTGTGATTGTGAAGCTCTCGTCAAAATCACCACCAAGGTTAGCAACGCTAGATACTTGACCAGAGAAAGATACTTTTGCTTGTGCAGGAACTGCAACAAACGCAGCTGCGATAGCTGCTACTAAAATTTTAGTTTTCATAAAAAACTACCTCTATTATTTAATTTGGTATTGTAAGTACTTTTGTAGCACTTTTGGTGTTTTTACTATGGCCAAAAGTAATACAAAATAACTATTCTCACATACATACGTATGTGGCGAATTAAAGCGAGTATACATAAAAAAAAACAAAAAGGCTAAAAAGTTCAACTTTTTTGCAACATCTTTGTTGTTTTTTTGCAACAAAAAAGATGTTTCCTTATAAAACCACGTTAAATAACGGTTAATCAACGATAAAATAGCATATAATCATTGTCGTAAAAAAGCGTATACAACACGAGTTTTGCAAACTTGTATTTATAAAATAGTGACTAAAGAGACAAATGTTTCATCCTGAAGAAATTGATGTAATTGTGATTGGCGGTGGCCATGCCGGCACTGAAGCTGCGCTTGCACCAGCTCGTATGGGGTTAAAGACTTTTTTAATCACGCACAATATAGAAACAATTGGACAAATGTCATGTAACCCTGCAATAGGCGGTATTGGCAAAGGCCATATTGTCAAGGAAGTTGATGCAATGGGTGGTGCCATGGCTGAAGCTACTGATAAGGCGGGTATTCAATGGCGAACCTTGAATGCACGTAAAGGACCTGCTGTTAGAGCAACCCGAGCGCAAGCTGATAGAGCCTTATATAAGGCGGCTATTAGAGAGATTGTTGAAAAGCAGGAAAACTTATCGATCTTTCAACAAGGCGTTGATGATTTAATAATTGAAAACGATCGCGTTGTTGGTGTTGTTACCCAGATGGGGCTTAATTTTCGAGCAAAAGCGGTTGTATTAACTACGGGCACTTTTTTAGCCGGTAAGATTCATATTGGCGAGCAAAACTATCAAGGTGGTCGTGCTGGAGACCCTCCGGCAAATACCTTGTCGGCACGATTGCGTGAATTGCCTTTTCGAGTTGAGCGATTAAAGACAGGAACCCCTGCGCGTATTGACGGTCGTACAATTGACTTTTCCAAAATGGAAGCACAGCCTGGTGACTCCCCTATTCCAGTGTTTTCATTTATGGGTAATGTAGAGCAGCATCCAGATCAAGTGTCTTGCTACATTACGCATACGAATGAAAAAACACATGACCTTATTCGTGATGGTTTAGATCGATCACCTTTATATACGGGTGTTATTGAGGGTGTTGGCCCGAGGTATTGCCCGTCGATAGAAGATAAAATTATGCGGTTTTCAGATAAAAATTCGCATCAAATTTTTGTTGAGCCTGAAGGTTTGAGTACTTATGAAGTCTATCCGAATGGTATTTCCACATCGTTGCCTTATGATGTTCAGTGGAATTTTATACGTTCTATTGTTGGTTTTGAGCATGCCGTGATTACTCGACCAGGTTATGCAATAGAATATGATTACTTTGATCCTCGTGACCTTAGACCAACACTGGAAACCTCTTTTATACAAGGGTTGTTTTTTGCCGGTCAGATTAATGGCACTACGGGTTATGAAGAGGCGGCAGGCCAAGGCTTGTTAGCAGGTATTAATGCTGCGCTACAAATTCAAGGCAAGGAGCCATGGTTTCCTAAAAGAAATGAGGCTTATATTGGTGTATTAGTAGATGATTTGATTACTATGGGGACCAAAGAGCCTTATCGGATGTTTACTTCTCGAGCAGAATATCGTTTGCAGTTACGAGAAGATAATGCTGACTTGCGGCTAACAGAAAAAGCACATGAGCTTGGTTTGATTTCTGAAGCAAGGTGGAAAGCATTTAATAAAAAGTGTGAAACGATAGCCAAGGAAGAGCAACGTATGAAGACAACCTGGTTGCAGCCAGGTTCAATTGATGATGAAACCGCCAATAAGGTGTTAGGTAATTCGTTGAAAAAGGAAGCGTGTTTAATGGATTTATTGCGTCGACCTGAGGTCACTTATCATTCGTTGATGTCTTTGCCAAATACAGGTGAAGCAGTATTAGATCCTGCGGTGGCTGAACAAATAGAAATCAAAGCCAAATACCAAGGATATATCGAGCGCCAACAGTTAGAAATTGACAAATTAAAGCGAAATGAAGAAACAATACTGCCAGATAGTTTTGATTTTGAGGCGGTTAAAGGCCTGTCCAATGAAGTCGTGCAGAAATTGATGGACCATAAACCTGCCAATATTGGTCAAGCATCACGTATTTCAGGTGTGACGCCCGCGGCAATTTCTCTGTTGCTTGTCTACTTAAAGAAGAACCGGTCGGCAGCTTAGTTTAGATTTTACCTCATGCGAAAAAGCTTAGAAGCAGGTTTGGAGAGTTTATCTATTCCAGCCTCAGAACAACAAGTACAAACAATGTTAGATTATTTGGCCTTGCTAGTTAAGTGGAATAACACTCATAACTTGACTGCAATTACTGATTCTTATGCCATGGTTAATCAGCATATACTTGACTCGTTATCGGTCTTAAGTGCAATTAAAGGGCCAACCTTATTAGATGTGGGTAGTGGCGCAGGTTTGCCAGGCATGATGCTGGCAATAATGCGTCCAGATATTCAAGTGTCTTCTATTGATACGCGTGGAAAAAAGATTCAGTTCCAAACCTTAGCCGCGTCATCACTAGGAATAGAAAACTTTCACGTAATTCACTCACGAGTTGAAAATTACACCGCTGATGTGGGTTTTACACAAATCATTTCTAGAGCATTTTCAAGCTTAGAAAACTTTATTTCGTGGACAAAGCACTTATTAGCTGACGACGGTGAGTGGTTGGCTATGAAAGGCCAGCTGCCAACTGAAGAGCTTGAAGCGCTTAAACAATCATTGTCAATGTCACCCATAACTGCTGAAGAACTAGAATTACCCAACTTTATTGGAGAGCGTCACCTGTTGACGTTCAAACTGTGAAATATGCTATAGATCTATATGCTGAACCTAAAAATACGTAAACCTGACGAAATTATAGGTGAAAAATATATGCGGCGTTGGCACTTGCGCCGTAAGCAAGGAAGCTGGAACTTATATTTGCATCGCTATGATGGTAGTGATGATGATCGGGCATTGCACGATCACCCGTGGAAAAGTATCAGTATTTTGTTGTGTGGCAACTTACATGAAGTCGCCAAAAATAAGACTTATCGACTATGGTGGTTTTTACCTAAGTACCGTAATGCCGAATATGCACATCGCATTATCTTAAAAAGTCGTTATGCCTATACTTTGTTTTTTACACTTAAAAAAGAACGCGAATGGGGCTTTCATTGTCCGCAAGGTTGGAAGCATTGGAAAGATTTCACTTCGGCTGATGGGCAGCAAACGGGTGCAGGATGCGGAGAGGAAAGCTAGTTCGCCAAAGTATTTTATGGTTAACCAAAGAGCTTATGGAATATAAGTGCTTGTTCAGGGGTGTCCCTGTTGGAGAAATTTGGTAACCTATGCGGCCCGCGTACTTTAGTGTGAATCAAAAGTAGCGCTGATTTTAGAGAAATAATATAAAGGACACGTGCATGTCAAAAACAGCGAAAGTGATTGCGATCACCAACCAAAAAGGTGGGGTTGGCAAAACGACGACTAGTATTAACTTAGCGGCTAGTTTGGCAAGGGTTGGTAAGCGCGTGTTGATGATTGACTTAGACCCTCAAGGTAACGGTACGGTGGGTAGCGGTGTTCGCAAAGGTGAGTATGAGCAATCAACATATGATGTACTTGTTGAAGGTGTCGCAATTAAAGAGACTGTTATCAATGTAGAAGCAGGCTTTGATGTGGTGCCATCAGATGGTGATTTAGCAGGTGCTCAGGTTGAACTCCTGAATGAAATTGGTCGTGAGCTGCGCTTAAAAAATGCCTTAGGCAAAGTGTTAAGTGATTATGATTATATTTTTATTGATTGCCCTCCTGCATTAAATGTTCTAACAATTAATGCCATGGTGGCTGCAAATAGTGTCATTATTCCAATGCAATGTGAATATTTCGCGTTGGAGGGATTAAGCTCTTTAGTGGATACGATTAAGAAAATTCGTGACACCTTGAATCCTGATTTGCAAATTGAAGGTTTGCTACGAACGATGTTTGATAGGCGTAACAGTCTTGCTGGAGAGGTTTCTGATCAGCTGGAAACGCATTTTGGTAAAAAGGTGTATAAAACTGTTATTCCAAGAAATGTGCGTTTGGCGGAAGCGCCGAGTTATGGTCAGCCCGCACTGCTTTACGATAAAAACTCTAAAGGCGCTTTAGCATATTTAGCTTTAGCGGCTGAAATGGTCTCTTAGCGATACAAATAAAGAAGTAAACATGACAACAAAAAAGAAAAAACTTGGGCGTGGCCTTGATGCATTGTTAGGAGATGTTGGTGGCAAGGCGTCTGATAAAGCAACTGACTCAGTTGGAAGTGAGGAAAAGCGTCAGGGAGATAGGCTAGCGGAGTTGCCAATTGAGAATTTGCAACGTGGCGTATATCAACCACGTTCACATATGGATCAGGATTCACTTGAAGAATTGGCGGAATCCATTCGCTCTCAAGGTGTATTGCAGCCAATTTTGGTGAGACCGATAGCGGGTAAAAATGCTAAAGATCACTATGAAATTATAGCGGGTGAACGCCGATGGCGCGCATCTCAGCTTGCCCAGTTAAGCACTGTTCCAGTCATTATTCGTGATATCCCTGATGAAGCGACATTAGCCGTTGCGCTTATCGAGAATATTCAACGAGAAAACTTGAACCCAATAGAGGAGGCTGTTGGCCTTCATCGGTTAATGGAAGAGTTTGAATTAACGCACCAGCAAGTCGCTGACCATATTGGTCGTTCACGTTCAGCTGTTTCTAATTTATTACGTTTACTGGCATTAGAAGAGCGCGTAAAAGAAATGGTGTTTAAAGGTAAATTGGAAATGGGGCATGCGAGAGCGCTATTAGCATTACCAAAAGAGCAGCAATATAGTGTTGCTGAAACAATTGCTAATAAGCAATTATCAGTTCGACAAACAGAAAGTTTGATTAAAAGCACCTTGAAAGGAAAAGAGGAGCCATCGAAGCCAAAAGTGATAGACCCTGATATCAAACATCTGCAAGATGAGTTGTCAGACAAGCTTCAGGCAGACGTTGAAATTCAGGATAAAAAAGGGAAAGGAAAGCTGGTCATCAGCTATTCAAGCTTGTCTGCATTAGACGGAATTTTAAAAAAAATTAAGTAAGTATAAGTACGTATTTAAAAATGATAGGAATAATGTCTCTCAGTCCTGTTGATTATTTGTTAATCGCGGATTATACTGCCGCGCGCAGGTAGTTGGAGGACTCATGACTGTTGTCACAAAACTGTCAGTTATCCAATTACTGTTTACGCTAATTTTCTCTGTTGTGGTCACTGTAATATGGAGTGAATCACACGGCTTTTCAGCGTTGCTTGGCGGTCTAATCTGTACCGTCGCGAATTTGTTTTTTGCTGGTAAGTTATTCTTTGGAAGACATGCCAACGACCCTAAACTAATTTTGCGACAGTTTTATCGGAGTGAGTCGCTAAAACTAGCATTTACTTTTGCTATGTTTGTTTTGGTCTATAAATTGATCGAAATTGAGTTCATGCCTTTTATTTTGGCTTACTCATTTGCAGCGTTATTAAATTTGTTGTGCTTGCCTTTTCTCAAAACGTAATAAGAAAAAAGACGGGTAAAAATAAAAGCAAGAAAATAAGTTCCTAAAAATCTAATTTAGTGATATTGGCATAATTATGGCAGCGAACGGTGAAGCTCTAACAAGCGGCGGTTACATTAAACACCACTTGACCAATCTTACATTTGGACAACACTCCGATGGATCTTGGGGAATTGCTCATTCAGCACAAGAAGCTGCTGATATGGGGTTTTGGTCTTTTCATATCGATAGTATGGCTTGGTCTATTGGGCTGGCTGTGATCTTGTTTTTTATTTTCTTTAAAGTGGCTAAAGGATTTAGCATTGAAAACCCAAGCAAAACTCAGCTTTTTATAGAGAATATGTTTGAGTTTGCAGATACGAGCGCCAAAGAAGGCTTTCAATTCAAAAATTTATGGATTGCTCCATTAGCATTAACTATTTTCTGTTGGGTATTCTTGATGAATTTGATGGATCTAATCCCGGTCGATTGGATTCCTGAGTTATTTATTTTTCTGGGTGTTGATTACATGAAAATCGTGCCATCAACAGATATCAATATTGCCTTAGGTATGGCGTTGGCAATATTCATCATGATTTTGTACTACAGTTTCAAGGAAAAAAGTGCAATTGGTTTTTTCAAAGAGCTATCCATGCACCCTTTCAGCGCGAAGGAATTTGGTGTCAGCAATACAGGTGTGCAACTTGTTATCAACTTATTCATTTTGTACCCATTAAACCTTGTTTTAGAAACAGTGAGCTTACTTGCGAAGCCTGTTTCTCTAGGTCTGCGACTGTTCGGTAATATGTATGCCGGTGAGTTAATTTTTATTCTAATTGCATTGATGTTTAGTCAGCTTCTAACATTTAGTGCTTCTGGCTTAATCATGTCTTTCGCGGGAGGCATATTGCAATTAGTTTGGGCAATTTTCCATATTTTGGTTATTACCCTTCAAGCGTACATCTTCATGATGCTAACGATTGTTTACCTCAATCAAGCGCATGAGCATGGAGATCATTAGAAGCTGTTTTAAACATTTTCAGTGATTGAATTATTTACTTTTTTATCTTAACTATAAAACTCAAAACTATTTAGGAGTTATCAATGGATACTGTCGTAGGTTTAACAACTATTGCTATTGGCATTATGATCGGTTTATCAGCAGTCGGTGCTGCAATCGGTATTGGTTTATTAGGCGGCCGCTTTCTAGAAGGCACAGCACGTCAACCAGAAATGGCTAACACACTACAAGGCAAAATGTTCTTGATGGCGGGTTTGATTGACGCTATTCCAATTATCGGTGTTGGTATTGCTCTTTACTTGCTATTCGCTTCAGGTCTTGTTGACGCAGAAGCAGTTAAAGCGTTGACTAAATAATTCAAGTAAAAACTCTTGAATTCCATTTTAAAACGTTAACGCTAAGAGGAACGACCATGAATATCAATGCAACCCTATTAGGGCAAACGATAGCGTTCTTTGTCTTTGTTTGGTTCTGCAAAAAATTTGTATGGCCAATGATGATGGGTCCAATTATGGAACGTCAACAACGCATCGCAGACGGCTTAGCAGCAGCAGAAAAAGGTCAACAAGCTGAAGAAATTGCAAAGAAAGAAGCTGAAGAGCTTGTTTCTTCCGCAAAATCGCAAGCTGCTGAAATTGTTACAAACGCTGAAAAGCGTGGAAGTGCAGTTGAGGCAGAGGCGAAAGACAAAGCAAAATCAGAGAGTGAACGTATTATTACGGCAGCTCAAGCTGAAGTTGATCAGGAAACTAATCGTGCGCGTGAAGAGTTGCGCAAACAAGTTTCTACATTAGCAGTTGCTGGCGCAAGCAAGATTATTAACAAAGAGATTGATGACAAGGCGCACGACGGTTTGTTAGAAGATCTTGTTACACAGTTAAAGGCCAAATAATATGGCAGATAACGCATCTATCGCACGACCTTACGCAAAAGCGGTTTTTGATCTCGCAACAGAATCAAGCAACCAAGATGATTGGAGCTTAGTTCTTGAGTCACTAGCTAATATTGCGCAAGATGAAGAGTTTGGAAAAGCGGTGAATTCACCGCAAGTGAAACCAGAACAATTAGAAGAATTAATTCTAGGTGTTTTAGGTAAAAAATTGCCTGAGGGTGGTGATAACTTTGTGAAGTTATTAACCCAAAATGGGCGATTAGAATCACTACCAGATGTTCAACAACAGTATGCCTTATTGTTGGCAGAGTCACGGAAATCTATTGAAGCGGAAGTTTTGACAGCGCGTCCATTGAGTGCTGATCAAAAATCCAGTTTAACAGATGCACTGCAATCACGATTAGGTGTTTCGGTGGCTCTTGTCGAGACGGTAGATGAAAGTTTGATCGGCGGCGCGATTGTGAAGGCCGGTGATTTGGTAATCGATGGCTCGGCGAGAGGTCGGGTAGAAAAATTAGCTATCGCTCTCAGCTAGAGCGTTTATTTACACAGAATAGCCTGAGGTATAGATTGTCATGACAGCACAATTAAACCCTTCTGAAATCAGTAGTCTGATTAAAGATAGGATCAAAAATTTTGAGGCGTCTGCTGAAGCCCGCACTGAAGGTGTGGTTGTTAGCTTGACGGATGGTATTGCACGTATTCACGGCCTAGCCGAAGCAATGCAAGGCGAGATGTTAGAATTCCCTGGTGGAATCTATGGATTAGCACTGAATCTTGAGCAAGACTCAGTTGGTGCCGTAATCCTTGGTGACTACAAAGGTATTTCTGAAGGCGACACAGTGAAATGTACGGGTCGCATTCTTGAAGTTCCAGTCGGCGAAGCGCTGCTCGGTCGCGTTGTTAACTCATTGGGTCAGCCCATTGATGGTAAAGGTGCTATCGAAACAACTGAAACAGCACCTATTGAAAAAATTGCACCAGGCGTTATTGAACGTCAAGGTGTTGATCAACCAATGCAAACAGGTTTCAAATCCATTGATGCCATGGTTCCAATTGGTCGAGGCCAGCGTGAACTGATCATTGGTGACCGTCAAACAGGTAAAACAGCCGTAGCGATTGATGCGATCATCAATCAAAAAGGCACAGGTGTTATTTGTGTGTATGTCGCGGTTGGACAAAAAGCGTCTTCAGTGGCAGCAGTGGTGCGTAAACTTGAAGAACATGACGCAATGGCGCACACAATTATTGTTGCTGCGAATGCCTCAGACTCTGCTGCGATGCAATACATCGCTCCCTATGCAGGTTGTTCAATGGGTGAATTCTTTCGCGACAGAGGCGAAGATGGCTTGATCGTTTATGATGATTTGACAAAACAAGCGTGGGCTTACCGTCAAGTATCATTACTATTGCGTCGTCCTCCAGGTCGTGAAGCATACCCAGGTGATGTCTTCTACTTACACTCACGTCTTCTTGAGCGTGCTGCGCGAATTAATGAAAACGAAGTTGAGCGTTTAAGTGGCGTCAAAGGTAAAACAGGTTCATTGACGGCTCTTCCAATTATTGAAACACAAGCGGGTGACGTTTCGGCGTTTGTACCAACTAACGTGATTTCAATTACAGATGGTCAGATTTTCATGGAAACTGACTTGTTTAATTCTGGTATTCGTCCTCCAGTAGATCCAGGTCTTTCTGTATCTCGTGTTGGTGGTGCTGCACAAACAAACATCATTAAGAAATTAGGTGGTGGTATTCGTTTAGCACTTGCGCAATATCGTGAATTAGCAGCGTTCTCACAGTTCGCCTCAGATTTAGATGAAGCGACACGTGCACAGTTATCACGTGGTGAACGTGTGACAGAGCTGATGAAACAAGCGCAATATGCACCGATGTCAGTAGCAGAAATGGCTGTCACGTTATTTGCGGTAAATGAAGGCTATTTTGATGACGTTGATACGAAACAAGTGGGTGCGTTTGAAGCAGCAATGCAAGCTCACATGAAATCAAACTTTGCTAAGTTGATTGATGGTATTAACAAAGCTCCAAAATTGACTGACGACGTCACAGCGGGTTTGAATGAAGCGTTAGCTGATTTCAAAGCGAATGGTAGTTGGTAGTTAACAAAATAAGCATTAGTTATTATTTTCAAAATCATTGACTAATAATTAAAAGAGAATACTTATGGCTGGCGGCAAAGAAATTAGAGATAAGATTAAGAGTGTACAAAGTACGCAAAAGATTACTAAAGCAATGGAAATGGTTGCGGCTAGTAAAATGCGTAAAGCTCAAGATCGTATGCTTGCAGCTCGTCCTTATGCGGAAAAAATTCGTTCTGTCGTTGCGCATATTTCAAAAGCAAATTTGGAATATAAGCACCCTTTCACCATTGAGCGTGAAGCAAAACGAGTAGGCTACATTGTTATCAGTTCAGATCGCGGCTTATGTGGCGGTTTGAACATTAACGTTTTTCGTAAGGTGATGGCTGAATTGGTTGAGTGGGACAGCAAAGGTGCTGAAATCGATGTAGCATGTATCGGTTCAAAGTCTTTGGGATATTTTCGTCGACAAGGCGCGAATGTGGTCTCAGAAGCATCGCACTATGGTGATGCACCCAATATGAGCGATTTAATTGGTGCAATTAAAGTCATGTTAGACGCCTATGAGAACGGCAAAATTGATCGCCTATTTGTTGTATCTAACAAGTTTGTGAACACAATGACTCAGCAACCGACTGTGCAACAATTGTTGCCAGTCTCTGCGGATGAAGCAGCCGCTGAAGAAGTGCCAGCACTTTTTGACTATATCTATGAGCCTGAAGCAAAACCGGTTTTGGATGTTGTGTTAAAGCGTTATGTCGAATCACAAATTTACCAAGGTGTTGTTGAGAACGTTGCCTGTGAACAATCAGCTCGAATGATTGCCATGAAATCGGCAACGGATAACGCGGGTGATTTGATTAAAGAATTGCAGCTAGTATTCAACAAAGCACGTCAAGCGGCGATTACTCAGGAAATTTCTGAAATCGTCTCGGGTGCAGCGGCTGTTTAAAGCCAAATTTGTTGAAGTAAAGTATTTGTAAAAATAAATTTAAGTGTTAAGCGTAAGAGGAAACCAAAAATGAGTTCCGGAAATATTGTAGAAATTATTGGCGCGGTTGTGGATGTACAGTATCCCGCCGGTTCAGTGCCAAAGGTATACGATGCATTGACTGTAAGTGATGCTGACTTAACGTTAGAAGTTCAAGCGCAATTAGGTGACGGCATTGTTCGTACTATTGCAATGGGCTCAACGGAAGGTATTAAGCGAGGCATTGCAGTTGAAAATACTGGAGCGCCTATTTCAGTACCTGTTGGTGCTGGCACATTAGGCCGAATCATGAATGTTCTTGGTGACCCAGTTGACCAAGCAGGTCCGGTTGAAACGGAACGCAAAGATCCAATTCATCGCCTTCCTCCTGCGTATGACGAACAAGCATCAGATGTTGCTATCTTAGAAACAGGTGTAAAGGTTATTGACTTGGTCATGCCGATCGCAAAAGGCGGCAAGATTGGTCTTTTCGGTGGTGCGGGCGTTGGTAAAACAGTGACCTTGATGGAGTTGATCAACAACATCGCGGTTGCTTCAGAAGGTCTATCTGTATTTGCGGGTGTCGGTGAACGAACTCGTGAAGGAAATGACTTCTATTACGAAATGAAAGAAGCAGGCGTACTTGATAAAGTCGCCATGGTTTACGGTCAGATGAATGAGCCTCCGGGAAATCGTCTTCGTGTTGCATTGTCAGGTTTGACAATGGCGGAATACTTCCGTGACGAAGGTCGTGACGTATTGATGTTCATCGATAACATGTATCGTTACACACTTGCTGGAACAGAAGTATCAGCACTGCTAGGCCGTATGCCTTCAGCGGTAGGTTACCAGCCAACTCTTGCAGAAGAGATGGGTGTTCTACAAGAACGTATTACATCAACAAAAACAGGTTCAATTACTTCTTTCCAAGCGGTATACGTTCCAGCGGATGATTTAACAGATCCATCACCAGCAACCACATTTGCTCACTTGGATGCGACACTCGTATTGTCACGTCAAATTGCTGAATTAGGTATTTACCCTGCGGTAGACCCACTTGATTCAACGTCACGTCAGCTTGATCCATTAGTGATTGGTGACGAGCACTATGAAGTGGCTCGCGGCGTACAAAACACATTACAACGCTATAAAGAGCTTCGTGACATCATCGCGATTCTTGGCATGGACGAATTATCTGAAGAAGACAAGCAAGTGGTATCACGTGCGCGTAAGATTCAACGTTTCTTGTCACAACCGTTCTTCGTAGCGGAAGTATTTACGGGTTCTCCTGGTAAATACGTTTCACTAAAAGACACTATCTCAGGTTTCAAGAAAATTCTTGACGGTGAGATGGATGAGTATCCTGAGCAAGCGTTTTATATGGTTGGTGGGATCGAAGAAGTTATTGAGAAAGGAAAAGCAGAAGGCTAATTTAGCTCGGTCTGATTTTTCAATGGCGTTGTTGCTAGCACATTTATAAAAACAAGAAGAGTCACGTACATCAGTACGCTCCCCTTCTTCCGTGTGCTAGCGCCTAGTCCTCAAAAAAATCATCCTCAGCTAAATACAAGATTGAATTTAGTTGGGTTTAATTAAAATTAAGAAGGTACAAATATGAGTACTATGCGTGTTGAAGTTGTTAGTGCGGAACGAGAGATTTTCTCTGGTGAAGCGACTATGCTGATTGCCACTGCGGAAGCTGGTGACGTGGGTATTTATCCACAACACACACCGATGTTGACTCGTTTGAAAGCAGGCGATGTGCGTTTGATGGTTGAAGGCGGTGAAGAAGAAGTGATCTATGTGTCTGGCGGTATTTTAGAAGTCACACCAAAAGTCGTCACTGTCCTTTCTGATACAGCCATGCGTGCAGATGACATTGACGAAGCGGCAGCGCTAGAAGCACAGCGCAAAGCAGAACAAGCACTCAAAGACACGAAAGCAGATATGAACTATGCAAAAGCCAAAGCTGAGCTAGCTCAAGCTGCTGCACAGTTACAAGCGTTGAAGAAATTGAAGAAACTTCGTTAGTTTTCTGAAATGTAAAAAATAAAAGCCTTATTATTGATAATAAGGCTTTTTTATTGAGTATGAATTAGGGATAGATTTAAAATGATAAAGACTGCAATTTCCATATTAATCATTACTTTGTTAACTGGATGCGCACTTTCTGCGGCAAATCACCAATCAGCTGGAGATGGCCAATATATAGTTAGAGCGAGTGGGAATGCTAAAGATACAAAAACAACTCTGCTTAAAACGATCAGCAAAAGAGCAGAAAAGTTATGTGGCCCAAATTATAAATTTTTAAATGATACAGCTGTCGTTGAAAGCTCTTTTTACAGTGCTTATGGTCCGGTACCAGTTAGAAGTTTAAGCCGTCACGTTATGTGCGAAAAGTAAAATAAAAAGCCCAGCTATTAGCTGGGCTTTTTATTTTCAGGCAATAGATAAAAGTTACATCGTGCATCGATAATTAAAAGGGCGATCTTCATTCACGATATAAGGTGTTAAACAGGCACCCCAACTTGTGAAATATTCTTCAATAACTAGCCTAGAATTTGCTTTGACAGTACGTGTTGGCTCATCAGAACCGCCATCGAGTTCTGCTACGTTAACGTCAAAATCACATTCGTTATAAAATTCAGTGATGTCATCGCCATCCTCTCTGTCCCGATCAAAATCGATACAAGCTCTAGCACGGCTGGGATCACCAGCACTGCCCGAAGATGTGCTGCTATCACCGCTACCACAAGCAGCTAGAATGAAAGCAGTGCTTAAAATGGTTAATAAAAATTTCATAGGAGTGCCCTGTAAGTTGTCATTCTTTTATTATATAGAATGACGAATAGTTGATAAGAAAACTTTTGTAACATCGAATATTGATACAAACTCTATACATAATGTCATTTATACCGTTATCAATATGTATATATTATGTATTAATAATGTAAAAGCACTCAAAGTAGATTATTTTTTAATACATAACTTAACAATTTCTACCGATAGAATCATTGATAAAGTAATTTCATATAGTATGATATTTTATCTATAGTCGTAAATTAAGAGGATGACAATATGAGTTTTGGAACAGGAGTATTAATTGCAATTGGTGTAATTATCGTTTGGCTAATTGCCATGTATAACAAGTTGATTGCGTCAAGAAACGGTTATGAAAATGCTTTTGCGCAAATTGATGTCCAATTAACACGGCGTCATGACTTGATACCGAACCTGGTTGAAACAGCAAAAGGTTATATGGCTCATGAAAAAGATACGTTAGAAGCGGTTATTAATGCCCGTAACCAAGCCGTGGGAGATTTAAGCTCAGCAAAAAGTGATCCCAATAATGGCGATGCGTTAAAAAAATTAGGTGTGTCCGAAAATGGATTAAGTGCGGCTTTAGGAAAACTCTTTGCTTTATCTGAAGCATACCCAGACCTAAAAGCAAACGAAAATATGATGCAACTTTCTGAAGAGTTGACGACAACAGAAAATAAAGTTGCCTTTGCTCGCCAAGCTTTTAACGATGGTGTTATGCGTTATAACATTTTAAGAGAATCTTTCCCCAGTAACTTTGTTGCGAACTTTTTCCAATTTAAACCCGCAAGCATGTTGGAAATCGAGTCTGAAGAAATGCGTAAAGCACCAGACGTTTCATTCTAATTTAATCGATAGAAGGGAAACCCATGGACTTTTTTGGGTATCAACAACAAGCGCGCCGAAAGTCATTTTGGTTGATAATTGGTGTTCTTCTGGCCGCTTTAGCCGTCATTGTTGCGATTAATGTGCTGCTACTCGTTTTTCTTAGTTGGGAGCAAGTTGGTGTATCCATGGCTTATCAAGACTCTTCAGGACTTGGAGGTTTGTTCAGTCAGGAAACGATAGCGCGGCATAGCAATACATTATTGGCTAGCAGTGCAGTAGTGGCATCGTTGATGGGAATTAGTAGTACCGGAAAAATAATGTCTCTAAGAGATGGTGGCGGACAAGTCGCGCGTCAGTTAGGCGGCGATTTAGTGTCTGCTGGGCATCATGATCCATTGAGACGACGGCTCTATAATGTTGTAGAAGAAATAGCGATTGCTTCTGGTATGCCAGTACCAGAAGTCTACGTACTTGAAGAAGAGGCAGGAATTAATGCTTTTGCAGCAGGTTACACGCAAAGTGATGCCGCTGTAGCCGTCACACGTGGTGCATTAGAAGCGTTTGATAGAGCAGAACTCCAAGGTGTAATCGCCCATGAATTCAGCCATATCCATAATGGAGATACGCGAATTAATATTCGGTTGATGGGGGTAGTTTTTGGTATTTTAGTACTGTCCATTATCGGCCGTAAATTATTAATGAGTAATAGGAGAGTTAGACATAGTTCTAATAACAAAGGTGTCAGTGTCATTGTTTTGGCTGGGTTTGGTTTGATGATAGTGGGCTATAGTGGCTTGTTTTTTGCTCGTTGGTTAAAGGCATCTATATCCAGGCAGCGTGAATATTTAGCTGATGCGTCTGCGGTGCAATTCACACGAGACCCTGAAGGTATTAGTTCAGCATTAAAGAAAATTGCTGTGCATGGACACAAGTCTTATTTAGAAGCAGATAGCGAAGAAGTTAGCCATATGCTTTTTGGTAATGGACAGAAACCAAACTTTTTCGTATCAAAAATGTTTGCGACTCACCCTCCTCTCTTAGAAAGAATTCAACGATTTGAGCCTAGGTTCAAACAATCAGATTTGTTAGAGTTTGGTAAAAAATTAAGATCAAAGGAGAAGCATGAAGAGGCCAAGCGCGCTGAAGCGGAATATAAAAAAGAAAGCCAACCCCCGCGAAAAAAGGGATTTGATTTCAATAATATATTACAAGATATAGGCCACCCTAGCTTAGAACAAATTATATTGGCGGGTGCCATTGCAGATTCTTTTCCTTCTGTTATTGAGAAATCTGCTCATAGTGTCGAATGGGCATCAGAAGTCGTTCTGTTAGCATTACTATCTGCAAATGACAGCTTACGTCAGCGCCAACTGGAAATTATTGCTAAAGAACTTGGGCAGTGGAGCGACCAAAAAATGCATCACTTACTCACTAGTTGTGATGCCTTAAAAGTTGAACAGCGTTTACCTTTACTCGAAATGGCTTTCCCACAAATTAAGCATAGGCCAACAGTGGAGATTGAAAAACTATTGGCGACTAGCCGTAAAATAGTACAAATTGATCATCGTATTGATACGTTTGAATATTTATTATTTAAACAACTAGAATTACAAATTGTTGATCAAGCAAGACCCAATAAGGTGCAACTACATGGAAATAAAACGTTAGACAAACATAAATCCGCTGCCATTGTTGTCATAAGTGTTTTGGCCATACATGGTGGTGAGTCAGTTGCAACGGCAAAAAAAGCTTTTCAAAAAGCGGTCGGAGAACTAGGTTGGGAAAATGCGGAGTTGGTCGCCAGCAAAGAGTGGCCAAAAAAGTTAGATAAGGCACTGAGTGAATTAAATACACTTAAAATTCAAGAAAAGAAAAGGTTAGTCATTACTTTAGTTAATTTGATCATGTTTGATGAGGAAGTGCTTATTCAGGAACATGAATTGTTACGCGCAATCTGTGCTTGCTTACATATCCCGTTGCCAGTTTTAGCATAATAAACAGTGTGATGATTACTACTCACTATCCAAGTAAAAAGTGTTAGATAGAAGACTATTTAACCGCTTAACTAAACACTCAAATTGGCTCCATCGAAAGCGGATAGCTATGGGTGACAAACAGCGTATTTGGTTCAGAGGTAACGAGTCACTCACTAAACAACTCATCAAATATAGTGATGGGCACTTTGAATTAGAGCTTTTAGGAGAATATTGGCGACAGCCATATATTCATGAAGCACGGGCATTAGGTGTCGCCCCACACAAAGGATGTAGAATTCGCGAAGTAATTCTTAAATGCCAAGGGCAAAACACGGTTTATGCACGGAGTATTATTTCTGACAAAGCCATTCAAGCTTCTAAGCATCAGCTGACTAAACTGGGAACAGTGCCATTGGGGCACTTATTGTTCAAGCAAGCTAAAGTCAATTTAGAAACACGGCAAATTGCAAAAATTCGGGTTGATGACCAGTTCTATTTTGCGAGAAGAACCTTGTATGAGCTAAATGGTGAAGACATATTAGTAACAGAGTACTTTTTAAAGCCGCTATGGTAAAACTGTAAGTCTAATTAATTGGATATCCTAAACCATATAGCTAGGTAGCTTGCCATTAATATCGCGAGCAATATCTTCGGCGTTAAAAACAGAAAGCCAATGAAACTAATAACGAGTGTAATGAGGGGTAATATTTCAAAATAAGGCTTCACTCCACCTCGTTTTTTGCCGGCGTAATCAACACAAAACCACCCCATTCGTAAAACCATCCAGCCTAAATAAGATGTTTTAGGCATGTGCGTTACATCGATCATAAGGTCACGGAATAAGCCGTCAGCTTCATGCCGTTCTAAATATGTTTTCGCATAGACTTCTTCATCTTGTTTTTTAACGAGCAGATAGCCATGGTCATAAGCGAAATCATGGATAATTGAAGCGGTTAACATCACGCCCATGGGTCTCGCGATGCCAAATGTGACGGCACTGAATAACCAAGGGATGGGTACGGAAGCGCCATCAAAGATTTGTTTTACGCCCTGATGGACAGCAGGAATTAATATTTGTCCGTTTAGTTTGTCGATAGAGTATGCGTTAACATCAACAGTCCAGTCTTCTAATAGCGAATACATTCGCCTTTGACAGGCAGCCTTGATTTTACGCGTTGAGGAATGGCTAGTTGACAGAGACATGCATTCTACTTTTAGCGCAGGAGCATGATCAAAAAAGAATTTCTTAATTAACGGTTTCATAAAACTTCCGTGTAGTAAATCAGCACGTATTTTATAAACCTTTCGTCATAAAAAAGCCAGAGTAATTGCTTACTCTGGCTTAAAATAAACGTCTTAGAATGCCCTACTTGCGGGACTGGCGCCTTTTTTTGGCATAGTCTGAATTTGGTTTGCGTCTTTTGCCTTCAGAACCACGGTGCTTTGAGTTATAGCTTTTACGTCGAGGGGTATTAGAACCTGGGTTTTCACTTTCTTCAGGCACTTTTCCATCATAAACACGTATGTTCATAGGGCGGCCTGAAACGCGTACTTTCTTCAGAATAGCCATAACACCAGCGGGCATATCAGCAGGCAAGTCAACTGTTGAAAAACTTTCTCGAATTTCAATTTCACCAATATATTTGCTCTCAAGGTCCGCCTCGTTGGCAATAGCGCCCACAATATTACTAGGCTTCACTTTATTTTGACGGCCAACATCAAGATAGAATCGCTGCATTTCAACATCTGGGAACTCTTTTAATGCAGTTGCATTAGTTTTTGGAGCAGGTTTTCCCTCTCGACGTCGCTCAAACCGAGCACTATCTTTTTTGAAATCCTTATCAAAGCCTTTATCAAAACCACGCCCTTCCACTTCTCGGTGTTTAGATTCGTCTAGTAGCAGTGGCGAATCCCCTTGAGACATAAAGGCTAAAGCAGATGCAATTTGTTCACTACTGATTTCTTTTTCTTGTTGCATTTCAGTGATGATTTGCGAGAAAAAGTCTAAATTTTCTTTTTCAAGAGTTTCTGTAATCTTCTCTTTAAAGCGTGAGACACGATTACGATTAATATCTTTGATACTGGGTAGCTCCATCGGTTCTATGGCTTTCTTCGTCGCCCGTTCAATGGAGTGCAACATGCGCTTTTCTCTGGGTGATAAGAACAGTATCGCTTTACCTGTACGCCCAGCTCGACCTGTGCGTCCAATACGATGGATGTAAGACTCGGTATCATGTGGAACATCATAGTTAATGACATGACTAATGCGTTCAACGTCTAATCCGCGGGCAACCACATCAGTGGCAATCAAGATATCTAATTTACCATTTTTTAGACGGGTAATAATTTTTTCACGGTTAGCTTGTGGGATATCGCCATTGAGTGCTTCACTGCGAAAGCCTCGAGCCGCTAGGCGATCAGCTAATTCAACCGTGGCATTTTTGGTGCGAACAAATACAATGACGCCATCAGTTTCTTCGTTTTCAAGAATTCTGGTAATAGCGTCCAGTTTATTGGTTCCACGAACAACCCAATACCGTTGGGCTATATTGTCAGCAGTGGCTGTTTTAGCAGCAACTTTAATATGAACGGGATCAACTAAATGCTGGTCAGCGACTTTTTTGACTTCACGAGGCATCGTGGCAGAAAATAATGCAATTTGGCGGTCTGGTGGAGATTGTTCTAATACCCACTTTACATCGTCAATAAAGCCCATTCGAAGCATTTCATCTGCTTCATCTAAAACCAACGCTTGTAAATCATTCAGCACTAGCGTGCCACGGCGCATATGGTCCATCACCCTGCCAGGTGTGCCGACAACAATTTGAGCGCCGCGTTTTAATTGTTTTAACTGAATGGTGTATGACTGACCACCATAGATAGGCAGGATATTAACGCCTTTTATATGTTTAGCGTATTGCTGGCATGCTTCGGCAACCTGAATAGCAAGCTCTCGTGTTGGAGCTAGAATTAATAATTGAGGTGCACGATTGTTTGGATCAACGCGCGTTAATAAAGGCAGTGCAAACGCAGCAGTTTTGCCTGTGCCAGTTTGGGCTTGACCAAGAATGTCACGACCTTCAAGTAGAGAAGGAATAGATTGTGCTTGGATGGGTGAAGGTTGTTCATAGCCTTGTTCTTTAACGGCTTGAAGAACGTCTTCGGGAAGACCTAATTGGTCAAATGAAAGGGAGGTATCAGTCATGGTGGTTCGCTCGCATTTCCAGTATTTCAGGAATATTTCAGAAAAAATTAATCGAAACTTGCGGAAACCCTCAGCATACCGCTTTGTCGATGTCTGTTCAGATAGAACAATCACTCCATATTTTTAGTGATATGGAGGATGGCGGAGTATACAGACGATTGAATGGTTTAACAAAGGAAAACCCTTTCGAAGACGGGGTTTTATAGATATTCTTAGGTAAATAACCCTTTTAACTTTATCGTAGCCAAAGTGTTCCATGAGTTATCAGTGAGTCAGCGCGCAAAATATGTGCTTGTCGTATGCGAGACTCAAAAACCGAGTAATAAATATTCGTTAATTAGAAGTTTTAATACCATTAGTCTCGAAAACTGTCGAGGAATGTTGACCTGTGGCCACGATCGAATTTTGTGATGGTTTTCTGTTGTTTAACACAGTTGTTTTCCCCGACGATAACAACAAATTAACCCCTTAAACTATTGTTTTCACGGTGTTTAGATGCCAACTCTATGTAATAATATCGCAAATTTTTTAACTGACCACAAATTAGAGACTCTCCATGAGATTAGATAAGGTTACTCCAGGCTCCTCATTGCCTGACGACATTAATGTAATTGTTGAAATTCCACGCCATGCTGACCCAATTAAATACGAGGTTGATAAAGAGACAGGTGCTTTATTTGTTGACCGATTTATGTCGACAGCTATGCAATACCCATGTAACTATGGCTACGTTCCGCAAACATTGTCAGATGATGGTGATCCAGTCGATGTACTTGTCTTAGCTCCTTTTCCGTTGGCGCTTGGTTCAGTGATCCGTTGTCGTCCAATTGGTGTTTTAGAAATGGAAGATGAAGCGGGTATGGATGCGAAAATCTTAGCTGTACCAATCGATAAGTTGACTAAATGGTATACAAACGTTGATTCTTTTAGCGATATTCCAGCTGAACAGCTAGACAAAATTGCACACTTTTTTGAGCACTATAAAGACTTAGAGAAGAATAAATGGGTTAAAATTAAAGGTTGGGCTGGGAAAGACGTAGCTAGAAAGGAAATCATGGCTTCAGTTGAGGCTTACAACAAAGAAAACTCATAAATTATAAGTACTCTAAAAGCGCTTCTTCTTAAGAAGCGCTTTTTTTGTGCCTATATATTAACATTACTTCTTTTTAGCTCTTGGATGTGCCTTGTCGTAGACTTTTGCGAGGTGTTGGAAGTCTAAATGTGTGTAAATTTGTGTAGTACTGATATTGGCATGACCAAGCAGTTCTTGCACAGAACGTAATTCACCGCTTGACTCTAACATGTGGCTGGCAAAACTATGTCTGAGCATATGCGGGGTTATGTTGACATCTAAACCCTGACGTTTAGCCCAGTATTTCAATCGCAATTGTATACTTCTAGGTGAAATTCGTCGGCCCCACTTACTGACGAAAACGGCATCAAAGTCTTTCAACGCGAGTTTATTTCGTTCGAGTAGCCAGTTTTGAATTGCTTTTAAAGCCATTCTTCCTATAGGGACATCTCTCGTCTTATTGCCTTTCCCTGTGACACGGACTAAGGCTTGATCAAACATCAGGTCATTCAGGTTTAAATGGCATAATTCAGATAGTCTTAAGCCTGATGAATAAAATAGTTCCATAAAAGCATGGTCACGAAAGCTTAATGGATCGTCAATTTGAATTTCTATCAGTTGGGATAATTGCTCTGCTGTGAGCGTTTTAGGTAGAGACTTCGGTGCTTTTGGCGCGCGCAGGTCAATGAACGGGTTGAGACTCAGTAGGCGTTTTTCAACTAAGTAGTGGCATAGGCTACGACAAGCAGATAACACCCTTTGTATGCTTTTGGGGTGCATACCATTAGCATGAATCTTTGCAGCGAATCGCCTTGCTTCTTTACTATTTAATCCTTGCCATAATATGAGTGAATATTGGTCTGCGAACTCAATGAGTTTTCTAATATCTCGCCGATAGGCATTGATGGTGTGTTCAGACAAACGTCTTTCAATGGCAAGAGTGTGTAAATATTGGTCAACATCTTGCTGCATATTGCAATATTAATGTTCGCTAGCAATTCTTTCTAAAGATAATGCTGTTACTTTACCGATGCGCTCTAGGTGAACAGTTCCTTTTAGGCTAGAAGAAAACTTTCTTTTATCTTTTGATCCATATGCAAGTACACCGAGGATTTTTTTGGGGTCATGATCTTTGCCAATCAACGGAATAAAGGCCACCGATTCCACTTCACTGCTATGATCAGAAAAAAAGTATTCTAATACCGAGGAAGGAAAACGATCACTACATAAACATTTGCCTTGTGCTAAGCGTTCCATGACGTGTTGATAATCCGGGTGTTCAGCGATATCTTCAGCAAAATATTCGGCTAGAAGCGTACTATCCGAAAGTGGCAATGTGCCTTTAATTTCGACAAAATCTATACTAAATAAATGTGGTGATTTAGCCGCAATAGCGTCTACTACTTCATCGCTGTGTCGGCAGGCTATTAAATCATTGATTAAGTCATAAATTTTATTCGTCAGGGCATCGTAATGTTTTGCGTTTTCTAGCAGTTCTTGAGTACGACGTTTATTCTTGGCTAATTCGTCTTTTAGTCGCTCAGATTGCCTACCCGCTAGAGAGGTAATATTACCTTCTTTCGGATCACTAAAGTTTAATGTTTCCAGTAGCTTTGGTTCGCGTTCAAGAATATCTGGCTGTGCTTTTAATAAGGCTCGAAGTGCTCGTGTCTGATCACTTTGAGTCATTTCTGAGAGTTTAACTTTGGTTTTTTTTGTATGAGTCATGAGTTGTATTAAAGCTGTATTTCGCCAGTAAAACTAAATTCGGCAGCGCCAGTCATCAAAACATTGCCATTATCTGTACGTTGAATGTGTAGAGGGCCGCCTGGCAAGTGCACTTCTACGTTATCACATAAGAGCCCAAGATTTTGTCCCATTGCGGCAGCTGCGCAAGCACCACTACCACAAGCCATGGTTTCACCTGCGCCGCGTTCATAGACACGTAACTTTATTTCGTTTGGGCTAATCATTTGCATAAAACCAACATTAACTTTCTCAGGAAACCGCTCATGTGATTCTATTTGAGGACCAATTCGGTCAACTTCAGCGGTATCAATATCATCGACTAGTAGTAAGCAGTGAGGGTTTCCTATATTGGCAATTGCAATCTCGATAGTTTGCTTTTGACCATTGTTGTCGATTTCAACAGGGTACATATCTTGCATCGCATCGGCAATGAAAGGAACGGAAGCGGGATCAAATGATACTTTACCCATGTCAACAGTGACACTGCCGTCGTCATTGGCTTGAAGTGTCATGTCGCTCGTAGAGGTTGAAACATTCACAATCGTTTTATCGGTTAAACCTTGCTCCCTGACAAACTTCACTAAGCATCGTGCACCATTTCCACATTGTCCAACTTCGCTGCCATCAGCATTGACAATGCGGTAACGAAAATCGATATTGTCTTCATCAGAAGGCTCAACAATTAGAATTTGGTCGCAACCTACACCGAAACGTCTATCCGCAATGTGTGAAAATTGACTATTACTAAGTGATACAGGATGACGAACAAAGTCCAACACGACAAAGTCGTTACCTAAGCCTTGCATTTTTGTGAATGGAAGTTTCATTGCCATAGGAATAGTTTACGGGTTTGTGTCGATGCCGTCTAATAAAGGTATCCAATCATAATCACCCGACCCGATAGCGAGAAAAAATGGGTTAAGTAAGTTAGGCTTATTGTAAATCACAGGCTTACCATCGACTTGAATGATATGTCCTCCTGCTTCTCGAATAATGACATCAGCTGAAGCGGTATCCCATTCACTGGTTAAACCTAGCCTTGGGTAAATGTCACCGATACCTTCTGCCACAAGGCAGATTTTCAAAGCACTGCCCATGTTGGTGACATCATAGCTACCTTCTTGACGCTCTACGTTGTTTAAAAATTGTTCGAGTTTATCCTGCCCATGAGATTTGCTGGCAACCACAGTAACATTACCACCTGTGTAAGGCTTTGCTTGAATACGTTGTTTTTCACCATGACCGATTTGTTTCCATGCGCCGCGCGCATGAACGCCCCAATGTGTCCACTCTTTAACGGGTGTGTGTACCACGCCAAGGACAGGTTGGTTTTCGTGCATCAAAGCAATGTTGACGGTAAATTCTCCCGACTTTTTAACAAACTCTTTTGTGCCATCTAGAGGATCAACCAACCAATAAGAACGCCAACGGCACCGATCCTCATAAGCGATATGATCAGACTCTTCTGACAAAATAGGAATGTCTGGAGTCAATTCAAGCAATCGACTACAAATGAGGTTGTGTGACCTTTGGTCAGCGATAGTCAGGGGCGTACCATCACCTTTCATTTCGACGTCAAAACCATCGCGGTATACGGCTAAGATTAATTCGCCAGCATCATGGGCAATATCAATGACGGTGTCTAAATAGGCTTCGAGATCAGCAATGTTCATGGTGTCGATAGTGTGGTAAAAAGTAATTTTATAAATGTAATGGCTTAGACCTAGATGATAATCGATTGGCAGCAAATTGACACGGTGCTATTGGATATGGATGGCACCTTATTGGATTTACACTATGATAATTATTATTGGCTTGAGCATTTACCAACGCTCTATGCTGAAAAACAAGGATTAACCCTAGTGCAGGCTAAACAAGAAATTCAGCCTGTTCTGGCAGAAAAGCAAGGGCAATTAGAATGGTATTGTACTGACTACTGGAGTGAACAGTTTGGTATTGATATTGCCTCAACTAAAGCTGAGGAACGTGTAGCAACGAAAATAGCGTTTCGCCCACATGCTGAGCAGTTTTTGCAATCATTAAGACTTATGGGAAAAAAAATATGGATGGTAACTAATGCTCACCGCGATGTGCTTGAAATAAAATGTAATCGATTACCATTATCACACTACTTTGAAAATTTAATTAGCTCACATGATTTTGGTTTTTCCAAAGAGCAGCCTGAGTTTTGGCATCGACTAAATCGTGAATTTCCATTTGAGCCGCAGCGAAGTTTATTCGTTGATGATAGTTTACCTATATTGCGGACGGCTCAGCAGTATGGCATCAAGCACTTACGTGCGATCAAATACCCTGATTCGCAAAAACCTGCCAAAGACACGCAAGAATTTACCAGTTTATCGTTGAATTTAGCGGCATGTGTTGAATGACTTGAATCATATTGTTGCTAGGCGTGTTCTTTTTTTAAAGCAAGCCTGAGTGCAACAAACCCAACAACACCTGACAAGATAGAGCCAATAATAATACCAAGGCGCTCATCAAAGAGAAGGTTAACGCCGGTTTCTTCAAATGCGAGCGAGCCAATGAATAAACTCATGGTAAAGCCTATACCGCACAAAGCTGAAGCGCCATATAGCGCAGGCCAATTCATTTTTTCAGGGAGACTTGCCATTTTTAGTTTAATAGCGATCCAGCACAAACCAAAGATACCAATTTGTTTTCCAAAGAATAAGCCTAAGGCTATGCCAATGGGGACTGGATGAGTAATTTGTTCTAGGCCTACCCCGGATAAATTCAGCCCGGCGTTTGCAAACGCAAAAACCGGTAAGATGAAGAAAGCCACAATGCCATGTAAATCATGCTCTAAGCTTTTAAGAGGAGAGATATTGTGATCAGTTTTGTCTCTCATGGGGATAAACATGGCGAGTATAACGCCTGCTAATGTGGCGTGAACGCCTGATTTAAGCGTTGCAATCCACATGATAATACCGATTAAAATATAAGGGCTTTTACGAACAATGTTTCGTTTATTCATGATAAACAACACTGGCATGCAGGCGGCAACTACCACAAGTGCCATTAGCGAGATTTTCGAAGTATAAAATGCCGCGATAATTATGATGGCACCAATATCATCAAAAATAGCTAACGATGTAATAAAAATTTTTATAGATGTCGGAACACGAGAACCTAATAAGGCTAAAACACCTAGAGCGAAGGCAATATCAGTTGCGGCAGGAATGGCCCACCCTTTTGAGGCAATTGGATCATCTGCATTGAAGTATAAATAAATAATGGCTGGAAATAGCATGCCCCCTATCGCGCCAATGCCAGGTAAAATAATGTTTCGTTTATCTGAAAGCTGCCCTTCTATGAGCTCACGTTTTAACTCTAAGCCCACTAGGAAAAAGAAAACGGCCATCAGCCCGTCGTTGACCCATAAAAGTAGTGGTTTGGAGATTTCTAAAGCGCCGACCTGAATGGACACCGGCGTGTCTAGAAGTAGCACATAGAAAGGTTCAAGCGATGAGTTTGCAAATAGAATAGCTAACGCAGCAGCACACATAAGCAAAATGCCACCGGAGGATTCTAATCGTAGGAAATCAGCAAAAAATTCAGCGGGTGTTTTAGGCTTCGAGCTCATGGGTTTTTTGATCCTTTTCTGCGTGCTAATACTAGAAATATTGTCGCATTGTTTAAGGCATTTTACTCATTTATGAGGCTTTGTTTAACAATGTTAACAGGATGTGAAGCCATGGGAATTTTTTGGGCTTGGAAGCTTAAAATAATATTTTCTAAAACCTGTGATCTTATGGTGGTTCGTTGTTTTACATCTTGCAAGATATAACGTGCCTCGTATAAAACCCCCGATAATTGATGTCCTTGGTCATCGTCCCACATGGACCGAATGACAATGGTTGCCGTGTCAGGAATGATGCCATCCGTTTTGGTGATGGCGGCGAAAACAAGGCGGCGAATCTCATCAGGGTTTGCGGAATAGTCGACTTGAAAACGTACTCGAGCACGTACTGGTTTTGGATCAATAGAAAAATTCTTAATAATGCCGCTAGACAGTAGTGAGTTTGGATAGTTAACAATGACGCCATCGGTATTGCGAATAACGGTACGGCGTAAACCAATGTCTACGATATCACCCCAACCTCCCCAATGCTTTCCGATGCGATCGATGGTGACACGATCACCAATTCGAATTGGGCGATCAACAATCAAGAAGATACCCGATAAAATATCGGCGATGGTTTCTTTAGCGGCGAAACCAACAGCTACGCCGAAAATTCCAGCACCGGCTAAGATAGGGGAAACAGCAATCCCATTAATTTTTAGCACCCACACTAAGGTACCAACAAAAGCAGCTACCCATAAAAACTGTTTAATAAAATGAACGAGGCGGTCATCTAAATCATTTTCAGTTCTAGCAGTGATGCGTTCTATGCGGCGAATAACAATGTAGCGTAAAAAATAAAAAATTGAGATGCTCAATAAGATAGCGATAACACTTTTTTCAATCGCCCCTAATCCAGTCCAAATGTTGTTAATGGGCTCTGCTAACTGACTTAAAATATCCATTATTTATTCCCTAGTTCTTCATTGTATTCTGCAGCAAGCTGACAGTAGTCAAGCATGTTGTCGTGAAAGAAAGAAACTTCTGCTTCACGAACATCACGTAATTTTTTTGCGGGATTTCCCGCCCAGACTTCACCCGCTCCAACACGTTTTCCGGGTGGGATCAGTGCATTAGCAGCGACAATCGCACCTTTTTCAACATAGCAATCATCCATGACACATGAGCCATTACCCACAACAACATCGTCTTCAATACTACAAGCATGCAATATGACGCCATGGCCAACGGTAACTCTATTGCCTACATAGGTTCCTTGTCCATTTCGAGCAACGTGAATGATAGTGTTGTCTTGTATGCTGGTTTGGTCGCCAATGCGAATTTCATTCACATCCCCTCGAATGGTAGTATTAAACCAAATACTGCACTGTTTTCCGATGACTACATCACCGATGATGTCAGCGCTTGGAGCGGCAAAGGTAGAGGGGTCAATTTTCGGGAATGTGCCTTTGTAGGAGTATAAATTGCTCATGTGTTTATCGCCGATATATGGATAGTCATCATTATTGGTTCAAGAGTAATGCGGGCATGCAATATTCAGAGTAAAATTAGGGAAAGTTTACTTTGCCTTTCGCCTTATGACAATCTCAGCAGACTCTTCACCCTTATCGTGTTACGAAGCAGATCTCAAAAAACCTAACTTTCGTCCCGATGATGCGCAGCGGCTTGCGGTAGAACATTTGCAGCGCTTATATGAAGAGCTACTGACAATTGCGCCTCAGAAAAAAAGCTTTTTTGCTAAGCTATTTGACCAAGATGCATCCATTACTCCGATTAAAGGCTTATATTTTTGGGGTGGTGTGGGCCGGGGCAAGACATATTTGGTCGATACTTTTTACCATTGCTTGCCTTTGGCGCCTAATGCGGAAAAAAAGCGTATTCATTTCCATGTCTTTATGCAGGAAGTGCATCAAAGCCTAAAAAAATTGCGCGATAAAAAAGACCCATTACAAATTGTTGCTAAAAAAATGGTTGAGCCCGCGAATGATGTGCGCCTGAGAGTATTGTGTTTTGATGAGTTTGTGGTGGCTGATGTGGCTGATGCGGTAATTTTAGGCAAGCTCATGACGTATCTATTTTCCATGGGGGTTACGTTGGTGGCGACATCGAACGCGGAACCTAAACACCTATATAAGCACGGTTTGCAAAGGGATTTATTTTTACCCGCTATAGACCTTTTGTATACCCACACGGAGGTCGTGAATATTGATGGAGGCGTTGATTATCGCTTAGCATTTCTTGAAAAAGCGGATATTTATTTCAGTCCATTGAATACGGATGCGCAAAAAGGGTTGGCATATAATTTCTCTGAATTAGCACCTGAAGAAGGAAAGCCAAATCACCCTATAGAAGTGCTAGGAAGGATGCTTCAAACCAAGCGTTGGGCTGATGGTGTGGTGTGGTTTGAATTTGCTGAGCTTTGTGAAACGCCGCGATCTCAAAACGACTATATAGAGTTAGCAAGACGGTTTCATACGTTGTTGTTAGAAAATGTACCTGTTTTTGATCAGTATAAAGAAGACAGTGCTAGACGTTTAATTAATTTGATTGATGTCTTTTATGAGCATAATGTTAAATTGATTTTATCAGCTGAGGCACACGCGGCTCAGTTATATATCGGAAGGAATCCGCAGGTAAAATTTGAGTTTGACCGAACGGTGAGTCGATTGACGGAAATGCAATCAATTGAGTACTTAGGAAAAGCACATATCACTTAAATTTAAATGAATTATTGTCAATAGTTGACACTTTGCTTTAAGTCGTTAACACTATTGTCTGTTAAAATCACACAGTTGCGCTTTTAAAACACGCTATTGATGTTGAAATAGGTGTCAAAGAACGGAGAAGGTTATGAGTGAAGAAAATTTAGTTGGCGGTAAAGTCAATGTTGAAAAGTACAAGTCGTTGCTGCAAAGCGAGAGCGATTTGAAAGTGAAGCTTCAACAATTGTTTCAGAAAATGAAAGCAACCGAAGCACAGGACAAAGCTGAAATAGCTCGTTTAACCGAGCTATTAAATCAAAAAGATGAGACGGCTACCGATAAAGGCGATTCACTGAAGCTTTCTGCTGAAATAAATACATTAAAAATGAATTTGGATACAGCAAATGCAAAGCTAAATAGTTGTAGGAATGCATATCTCAACTTAGAAGAAGATTTTAAGAAGAAAGAAGCAAAGCTGGAAAGTCTGAAAAAAGAACTTGATGCTAAACCTGTGGTAAGTCAAGCCAAAGCAAAATCAGCCAAGGTGCAAGCGAAGAGCTCTGCATCACAAAAAGATGACCTGACTTTAATTAGTGGTGTTGGGCCAAAACTGAAAGAAAAGCTTTATCATGAAGGGATTACTCAGTTTTCACAGATAGCCGCTTGGAAGGCCGCGGATATCAAACAATTTGACGAAAAACTATCATTCAAGGGGCGAATAAAGCGCGATGAATGGGTCAAGCAAGCTAAGGCTTTAATGAAGAAGTAAGTGGACTCATATTACGAAAAGTCAGAATAGATAATTATTTGTTGTATTTAGGAAGATAGACCAATGACTTCTAAGAAAGACCGTAAAAGGTATCTTAAACTCTTTGCGCGAGACCAAGATTACAAAGACAGGTTGTTGAAATTACAATCACAAAAATTGATTGATGATTTACAAAATGCTGAGGAAGTTAAAAATTTACAATCGTTATTAACGGATAACCAACATAAACTAGAAAGGTTAGCAACCGATAACGATGACATCATCAATAGCCTTGATCTAATAAAAGAGTTGAGCTATCAAGTTGAGGATATGCAAAACCAATTGACGGTACACAAACGTAAATTAGTTGCGTATCGCCAAGCCGCTAAAAAGTTTAAAAGCGACTTAGATCAAGCTGAACTAAGAAAGAATGATTTTTTAAAAGAAGTTGGCTTGTATGAAGAGTATGTCAGCATTCAGTCGGCGGTTAAATTGACTTCTGATAACAAAGCAAGCGAGAAAACAGCTCAAGAGTTTGCCCAAAAAAAACGAAAGAAGAAAAGTGCGCGTGGCAACGATAAAGATTATATGGAGTCCATTACTATCAATGTGGAACCCATTGAACCCAATACAACCGAAGAGCCAAACACGATCACGTTGTTTTCAGAAAAGAGTAACAAAGATGATTTGAGCTTAATTAAAGGTATTGGCCCTAAATTTCAAATTTTACTGAATAATGAAGGCATTTATACGTTTGAGCAAATTGCAAACTGGACGTATGCTGAAGTGAGAAAACGTGACAAGCGACTGGTTTTTCGAGGAAGAGTGCAGCGGGAAAAATGGGTTGATCAAGCTAAAGCCCTGATCGCTGAAGACCAAGAATAGATCTTCTTTTCTTGGTTCATTTTCGTTATTGGCAAGACCAAGATTTCGCTTTAATTCCTTCTGGATCATGATGGGTAAACAGCCATTCTCCACCTTGGCTAAGCTTTGCATCTTCTTTCTCACCTTTCCAAAGACCTGTAATTTCAGATCCAGCGGCGCAACTCTTTTTTGCATAGACTGCGCAATACTCAAACCCAATTTGAGTCAATCTGTAGACTTTAGGTTTAGTGGAAAAGTTATGGCAACCTGTTTTTTTAAGGCGAGATTCACGAATAAGTAAACGGTTTTGTTGGCCTTTGCTATTTAATTTATAAAAGCGAATAATTTGTAATTTGTCTGATTTAGCGTAAGACGCTTGTATAGGCAGTATGCTGAAGGCTATAGCGCAACAGAGCGAATAAATTGTCAGGTGTGTTTGTTTCATAATGCTAGAATACCATGCGATCAATACGGCTTAAAATCGATTAACAATATATTATGGTTGAACATAACAACAAAAATCTAGTGCTTTTGGATGGATCCTCCTATTTATACCGCGCTTATTTTGCGACGGCAAAATCACGCTTGTCGAGCCCGAGTGGTCAACCAACAGGCGCAATTTTTGCGATCATGAATATGATCAAAAAGTTACGTAAAGATTTTCCCTCCGACTATTTTCTCATTGTGTTTGATGCGAAAGGGAAAACGTTTCGGCATGATATGTATGAAGAATACAAAGCCAATCGCCCTTCTATGCCAGATGACTTACGCAGTCAGGTTGATTTTGTTCATCAAATTATAAAAGCGCAAGGTTTTCCGACATTAGCCGTAGAAGGTGTTGAGGCCGATGATGTGATTGGCACCTTGGCCGTTCAAGCGTCTAATGAAGGCTATGATGTGACTATTTCGACGGGTGATAAAGACTTGGCGCAATTAGTGAATGATAAAGTCCGCATCGTCGATACCATGAAAGACGTAGTTTATGATCGCTCGGGCATTATTGAAAAATTTGGTGTGGCACCCGAACAAATTATTGATTACTTGACGCTCGTTGGTGATAGTTCTGACAACATTCCAGGCATACCCAAAGTTGGGCCTAAAACGGCGGTTAAATGGCTTACGAGTTATACGACATTAGACGGAGTCATTGAAAATCAGGATAAAATTGGCGGTAAAGTCGGTGAAAATCTTCGAGAAAATCTTGATCAATTGCCTCTGTCAAAAGATTTGGTCACTATTCGACTCGATTTAGATTTGGAACAGCATATTGAATCATTCGTGATGTTAGACGAAAGCAAAGAAGATTTAATTAGTTTATACACCGAGCTAGGCTTAAATAGCTGGTTAGAAGAAATTGATTCGGAAAGCCCCCAAGCAGCAGATCAACATGCCTTACAAGCATTTAGTTATGACACAATTACCACCCAAGAACAGTTAGATGAATGGATTGATGTCTTGGAGCATGCTGAACTCATCGCATTTGATACAGAAACAACCTCATTAGACGCCATGCAGGCTAAGCTGGTAGGCGTGTCTTTTGCAGTGCATTCTAGTGGTGACGAGAAGAGCATCAGAACGGCTTATTTGCCTATGGCGCATAGTATCGGAGAGCAGCTTCCTTTTGATGAAAGCTTAGCTCAATTAAAGCCATTATTAGAAAATTCAGCGCTGGCAAAAGTCGGACAAAACCTAAAATATGATGCCACGGTTTTAGCAAACCATGATGTTCACTTAGATGGGATCGTTTATGACACGATGCTAGAATCTTATGTGTTAGACAGTGTTAGTAATCGTCATGATATGGATACATTGTCGATGAAGCATCTAGGGCATAAAACTATTTCTTATGAAGAAGTCGCTGGAAAAGGTAAGAACCAAATAACATTTGACCAAGTACCCATTGAGTCAGCAGCAAAATATGCAGCCGAAGATGCGTTCATCACTTTAGCGTTGCATGATAAATTGTGGCCTGAGTTATCACAGGATGATACGTTAACTGAGGTGTTTTCAACTATTGAAATGCCAATGTTAAGTGTGCTGAATACGGTTCAACGCAATGGCGTGATGATTGATGATACAAGCCTATTAATCCAAAGTCAGGAATTAGCAGGCAAAATGGACTCTATAGAACAAAAGGCCTATGACCTTGCTGAGCAACCGTTTAATTTAGCCTCCCCTAAACAGATTCAAGAAATTTTATTCGAAAAAATGGGCTTACCCATTATTCGTAAAACGCCTAAAGGACAACCATCTACAGCCGAAGATGTGTTGCAAGAGTTGGCATTAGAATATGAGCTGCCTAAGCTCATTTTAGAGCATCGGAGTATGGGTAAACTGAAGTCTACTTATACAGATAAACTGCCCATTATGGTTAATCAGCGAACAGGTCGAGTGCATACGTCTTATCATCAGGCGGTAGCAATTACCGGTCGATTGTCTTCCAGTGACCCTAATTTACAAAATATTCCAATTCGAAGCGCTGAAGGAAGGCGTATTCGTAATGCCTTTATTGTTCCTGAAAACTGCCAAATGTTAGCGGCGGACTACTCACAGGTAGAACTGCGTATCATGGCGCATTTATCGGCAGATGAAGCGCTTGTCAAAGCGTTTAAAGATGGAGCTGATATCCATTCAGCAACGGCTGCTGAAATTTTTGGAGTAAGTCATGATGCGGTAGATTCAGAGCAGCGTCGCCGAGCAAAAGCCATCAATTTTGGTTTGATTTACGGTATGTCAGCATTTGGTTTAGCCAAGCAATTGGGAATTGGCCGTCATGAAGCACAAAATTATATTAATGTTTATTTTGAGCGTTACCCTGGCGTGAAACACTATATGGATGATGTGCGTGAATCCGCCGCTGAGAAAGGTTTTGTTGAAACCGTGTTTGGACGACGGTTATATTTGCCAGATATTAATGCTAAGAATGGCCAACTAAGAAAGTACGCAGAACGCACGGCAATTAATGCGCCTATGCAAGGAACAGCAGCCGACATTATTAAAACTGCCATGATCGATATTCAAACATCTTTAGAAAAAGAAAGCTTACGAACGAAAATGATCATGCAAGTACATGATGAATTGGTTTTTGAAGTGCCAAATGAAGAAGTTAATATCATTCAACCACTTATTCGTGAGAAAATGGAATCTGCTGTACAGTTAAGTGTGCCGTTAATCGTAGATATAGGTTTGGGTAAGAACTGGGGCGAAGCGCACTAGTGTACAAAGTGGTTTAATGTAAGTTTCTGAGTGATGAATTAATCATTGTTGATTGTTGTTATGGATAAAGTGTTTTCTAAGATTCGAGCTTTCGCTCTAAGTGTGTGTTTGTTGTTGATAACGGTGTCGGCCGTAGCCGCTTCTTTAAATGAATTGGTTGAGCAAAAACCAACGCAAGCACTGCCCCAGATAAAAACAGCATTGGCAAAGGATGCAAATGATGAAAATGCATTGTTTTTAAAAGCCAGGGCATATGAGAACCTTGGAAAAACTGAACTAGCAAAGCGTCAATATGAACAATTTATTCAACGTTTCCCAACGAGACCTGAGGCCTATTTAAATCTCGCGAATATCTATTCTCAAAAAGGAGACTATACAAAAGCTCGGCAATTATTAGAGCAAGGTTTAACCTCAAAGCCTGAATATGCTCAGACTTATGAAAGTTTAAAGAAGTTAAATAGTCATTTAGCGATTGAAGCTTACCAGCGTGCCTTAAGTAAAAAAACTCGTCGGCCTGCGCCAGTATTAGCAACAGCGAAAAATTTGTCAGAGCGTCCAGTTCAAATCCAAGAAGTGGAAGTTGTGAAAGAGATAGAAGTCGTTAAAGAGGTTGTTAAGGAAGTTCCTGTTGAAGTCGTGAAGGAAGTTGAGGTCATTAAAGAAGTCCCAGTTGAAGTGATCAAGGAAGTCGAGGTTATTAAAGAAGTAGAAGTTGTCAAAGAGGTCATTAAAGAAGTTCCTACCCCAATTGCTATTGCGAATACTGAAGCTGTGAATACAAGCTCTAATGAGACAGGTGAGCTTCAAGAGTTTGATGCTAAACCACTTGTGAATGCATGGGCGTCTGCGTGGTCGGACCAAAATGTGGGGCGTTTTGTTAGTTTTTATGCCCCTAACTACTCTGCATCGGGAAAAACGCGAAACCAATGGCTGCAAGACCGTAAACTCAAACTGACGAACAAGCGTTTTATTAATGTTTCAGTCAATGATTTACAACAAAAGCAAAATGGAAATTTAATTCAGGTAACGTTTGTACAAAATTATCAATCAAACGTCATTTCTGGCATTTCAACTAAGCGCTTAACGTTTCGGAAAATAGGCCAAAATTGGAAAATAGTTGCTGAGAAAATTATTCGTGAGTAAACTGCAAGCTAATTGATCTTAGTAAGGTCTAATAAAGTTATGATTATTATCAGCAAAAAGTTAAAAATAACCTGTTCTATCGCCTCGACATTAATGTTCCTAATGCATGCCCCTTTAGTCATGCAGAACGGCTTTGCGAAAGAATCAATTGGTGAAGTATATGAAGCGAAGCTACTAACGGTCGTCAATACCGTTGAGCAGGGTCAATTAGATCATGCGTTAGCATTGGTGGACTCATTGCTCTCCGAATATCCTAAAAGTCGAATCGGCTCACTTATCAAAGCCGATATACTGTCAGCAATGGCTGGAAATTTGACTGACTTTGGCGGTGGAGTGAAAGACGAATTAGCGCTAACAAACTTTCATCATGAACTGAGTGTTCGAACCTCCTGGCATGGAGAGTTGGGTAAACCCAAAAAATCTACCATGATTCCAGCAAGTATTCTGGATATGGGTAAAGATAAATATGTTTTTGTTGGGGAAGCCCGTACGGGTCGATTTTTTATATTTGGCAACGATAATGGTAAGCCTTATATGGTGAAAGATTACTATATGACCATCGGCACGGCTGGCTATGGCAAACAAGTCGAAGGCGATCATAAAACGCCAATAGGCTTGTATTCAGTGACGCATGAGATCGATGGAAAAACACTTCCAGACCTTTATGGCAGTGGAGCTTTTCCAGTTGACTATCCTAATAAAGTGGATAAATGGCGAAAACGAACCGGTTATGGCATATGGTTGCATGGCACCCCATCAGACACGTATAGCCGAGCCCCTTTAGCTAGCGAAGGGTGTTTCGTATTAAGTAATGATGACTATGATGAAGTTGCGACGTATATGCGGCAAATTGAAAAGCCTCGGGTGTTACTGCTTGAGGAAGTGAATTGGTTAACCCCTGAACAGCATCAACAGCAACGCCAAGAATATATGAAGGTGATGCAAGAATGGGTTGCTGGATGGGAAAGTATGGATATTGACCGATATTTATCTTTCTATGACGATCAAAATTTGAATTTTGGTAAAATTAATTTTGATCGTTGGGCTAAACGGAAAAAATCAATCAACGAACGCAAGCAGTTTATTCAACTGTCTCTCGGTTTACAATCTATGTACATTTACCCAGGAGAAAAGGATATGTTTGCCGTTGACTTTAAACAAAGTTATTTGAGTGATAACTACAAAGGCATTTCCGATAAAACCATATATTGGAAAAAATCTGACCAAGGCCAATGGAAAATTATTTATGAAGGTGATCGGGCTTAATGAAGATTAGCTTTGACATGTAATAAAAAAACAAAAAAAGCCGCTACCCAAAAAAATGGATAGCGGCTTTTTTTATTGAGTATTATTTATTTCAATTGCAGTTGAAGCCATTTAATCATATCGCTCCATATCGCGGCGAGTTCTTTTTGTGATGGCATAGCAGTTGCATTTGGAAGCTCTAAGGTTAACACAGGAATTTGTCGTTGAATGCCTGCGTAATTCCCTAAAGATCCCGGATATGTTCCTAACAAGTTGAGTTGTAAACGACCAAAGCTTTTTGGTGCATTTTTCAGTTGCGGCGAATCAAAATCAAGAAGCCCGTAAGGTGCATGAATACTCACAATAGCATCCGGTTGAAATGTAGCTATCTCGTGCATAATCCACTTTGACTCAGGCTCACTTGCCGCAACAGTGCCTGGGTTTTTTCGTAAGTTTTTATTGAGCTTTTCCCAGCGAGACGTCGATTGTTTTTCCCAATCAGGTGTCGGTAAATTGCGGTTAATATCAACACCATTGTGGTTTGGGCGGGTGGCGGGTCTTTTTAAAACGCCATCTGCATTTAAGGCGGGTGCTATATGCCAATGAAACAGGCCTGTGTGATATTTATTGAGGTTGGCTATCCATTTATAGGCGGTGCTGACAGATGTGAGTTCATCGCCATGTGTTCCACCAATGACAAGGATCTTTCCTAGCGGTGTTCGGTCAGCCTTTGGAGCAAACTCGGTGATAACTATTGGGCGGCCTTCGACAGTTCTAAATGGTGAAATTCGATGATTTGACGCAAGACAACCCTTCAGAGAAACACTACTTAGACGGCTTGAAATTTCTTTGCAAAAGGCATTGATAGAATCTTTTTCTTGTTCGCTTATGGTGGAGTTTACATAATCAATGGCTTCAAAGTTTGCTAATAAATCTTTTAAGACAAGCTCGGAAGGAGTCTCACTTTGGGTTGTTGGTTTTGAAAAATTTGAACTGATGTTTGTCTCTGCTGCGTCACTATAATCAACCACATTGTTATCGGCTTGAGCAATTAATTCCTCATTCGATATCTCGGATATTAACGCCTCATTTGAATTTTCAGTAGCAGTTTCTGTGTCTGTATCAATGACGATAGGATTATCCTTCGCTTCGATGAGCTCTGATTCAAGTTCATCAACTCGTGCCGTAGCTTGATTGCTAGCATCAGTCAGGATATTTTCAATTGAAGCCGTTGAAGAAGTCGTCTGTTCGGGCGTCTCTTCAATGTTTTCAGCTAATGATGAGATAGTATCAACTTGATTTTCAATTTCTGCTATAGGGGATTCAACGGTTGTTTCAGGGTTTTCAGGTGTTGAATTTTCTGCGGTTTTTTCGATATACAACGTGTCTTTAACGCCATTCAATTCATTGGCATTCAGTTCTTTTATTTCAGCATTGGGGTCGTCGCATGCAGCGAGCGACAAAAAAGCTAATATAAGGACCGATTTTTTATAAGCAAAATTCATCATAGCTGAATGCTAACAGGCTGTGAGCGGTAGGAAAAGTATTGTTTGCATACGAATAGATATTCTGACGCTTTCAAGCTTTGAACGAACTCAGGAATTAATCAGATCTTGAAGTAGCAAGGGATATTAAAAGAATAAACTGGGTTAGAGACTTGGCATCTTAAAAAGATACCCCATGGGGATGGTATAGGTTGGTCGCCTCTAACCCAGCAAAGATATTATAAGCCTATACATGTGAAGCTAATATAGTCTGTAACATAAGTTAACAGTTCATTGTTTTTTTGATATGCGGTTGTGCATATAAAGAGGTCTGATGTTAATCAACTTTGTTGCCCTCTAACCATGTCAATAATTGTGCCCGGCAATCATCGACACCAATATTTTTATGTGATGAAAATAACTGTAGGGTGCATTCAACACCTAGTGCTTCAATCTCCCGAGCTACCTTGAGTAACGTGTTTTTGGCTGCACCGAACTTTAGTTTGTCTGCTTTGGTTAGCATGATGTGTACGGGTAAGCCGATATCAGCACACCATAAAAGCATCTGTTGATCTAGGTCCGTCAGAGGGTGTCTGACATCCATCAGTTGCACTAAACCTTTGAGGCATTTACGTTCAGTGATATAGGAACCTATATAGACCTCCCATGCTTTTCGAACTTCGATGGGTACTTTGGCGAAACCATAGCCAGGAAGATCTACAACTCTTTGTGATTCTGTCAAAGAGAAAAAAACAATTTGTTGTGTTCTTCCCGGTGTTTTACTCGTTCGTGCGAGTTTTTTTCTGTGCATAATCGTGTTGATAGCACTAGACTTTCCGACATTAGAGCGCCCTGCAAATGCCACTTCGATACCACCTTCGGGCCACTGGCTTGGTTTTGCCGCGGCATCCAAAAATTCTGGGTGTTGTAACAATGCAGGTAATTGAGACATGTTGAGTTTTCCTATGCTGATTCACAGCAAAAATAGATTTTATGAATGATAAATTGAATCGTATTTTAGCATTTAAGTATCATCTTACGACTGTAAATTAGTCATCATTGTTGTGGCTTAAGTAATGTCGTGCTATAAAGCCGACTGATATTGGTATTAACAAAAGTACATCCTCTTTATTTCTGTCTGAGGATTGGGCCAAAAGAGCTGATGGAGGTTCTGACACAATGATGAATATGAATTTTTTTAAAACGGTAGTCACCGTGTTGGTTTTAGCGATTAGCTCTCCTGTACTAGCCAAAGGGGATGCAGCAGCTGGCAAAGAAAAGTCGGTCACTTGTATGGCTTGTCATGGTGCCGAAGGCATCTCAACAAACCCTCAATGGCCAAACCTCGCAGGCCAAGTGCCAGGTTATATTGCAGGTCAATTAGCAACTTTTAAATCAGGTGAAAGAAAAAATGGCGTCATGGCTGGAATGTCTGCAGGACTAAGCAATCAAGACATGGCTGATCTCGATGCTTATTATTCATCACTAACAGCAGCAAAAGGCTCTATTTCAGAAGACCAAGCAGAGTTAGCAGCGGCTGGCGAAAAAATATATAAAGGCGGCATTGCGGAACGTCAAATTGCGTCATGTATGAGTTGCCATAACCCGTCGGGAAAAGGTGTCCCTAAACACTTTCCAAGTGTTGCTGGTCAACATCAAGCATATTTAGAAGCTCAATTGCTCGCGTTTAAAAAAGGTGAACGCAAAGGTTACAACCAAATGATGTCTAGCATTGCTTTTGGTCTATCTGAGCAACAAATAAAAGCATTATCCGTTTATATGTCAGGTTTAAATTAAACGATAAGCACGTTTCATAAAAAACGGCGCTAAATGATGATTCATCTAGCGCCGTTTTTTTTCGTCTAGTAAACTTGCCCGATGGAATGGCTTGCAAATATTACACCAGGAACTGTCGTTCTTGTTCCAACCAGAGGTTTGCAACATAGCCTTTCTAAGCTTTATGCTGAACAGCAAATTGCAGCAGGTATTCAAGCATGGAAGACCCCGAATATCCTCGTCTGGGAAGACTATATAGAAACGCTTTGGCGGGCTAACATTCAACATTTTGATCAAGCCTATATTCGCCTTGATAATGCGCAAGCATTCATTGTGTGGCAGCAAGTGATCACCGCGGCAAAAAAGGATGACTCTGAGCTCATTCTGCTCAATGAACAGCAAACAGCCAGTGTTGTGCAGCGTAGTTGGAAATTAGCACATAAATGGCGTATTGATTTTGAGTTATTAAATCAACATGATGATATTGATTCAAAAGCTTTTTTGGAATGGTGTCAGGCATATGAAAGCAAATTAAGGCAAAAAAACTGGATCGATTCGGCAAAGCTTGAAAGCTTATTAATGCATTCTACTCACACACTCAAAACGTTCCCAGATCAATTAATATTTGCCTATTTTGACTTAATGACCAGCCATCAAAAAGAGCATATTGTCGATTGCGAAAAACGTGGCGTGCAAGTGATGCAATATTCAGTTGCTAATAGTTCATTGAGTCATGAGGCTAGCCAAGCCGTTATATACAAGCGATATCAGCAAGAAGAGCAAGAATGGCGAGCTGTTTTTGAAAAGGCACGTCATCATATTGAACAAGACGCAAACTTGCGCATTGGCATTGTAATTCCATCATTGTCAGAGCAACGTGCTCGAGTCGAGCAAATCGCAAGTGCCGTGTTTTATCCAAATTTCTCGCCGCTAGAATGCCAACAAAATGACTTGGTATATCGCTTTAGTCTGGGCATGCCTTTGAATAAGATAGCCTATATTCATTCAATGTTGATTGCTCTGGAGTTATTGAAAAAAACATTTTCTTACCCGCATTTACATTGTTTGTTAATGTCAGAATGGTGGCCATTTCGTCAACAGTCAAACGCTCAAAATCATCATGTTGAAGATTTAATACGTTTAGACCGAGCAATTAAAAACAGCCGGAGCCCATGGCTCAGCTGGGAAGACGTATTATCAATTTGCCAACAGGAACTTCCTGCCTCAAAATCTATTCATGCGTGTTTCGAGCGTTTAATTGAATTTCGGGAATCGCTATTTTCAGGTGATAGCCACTATCACTCTGCCCGGCAATGGCAAGCTATTTTTTCAGATTGGCTGAATTTATTAAGCTGGCAAGACAATGATTTAGACAGTTGGCATTACCAAGCGCATGAAAGTTGGTTGGAAACTCTCGAAACATTTGTTGGTTATGATCTAGTGCAAGGCAGCATGGGGTTATCACGCGCCCTGCAAGCATTAAACACCTTATGCAAAGACAAAGTGTTTATGCGTCAAGCTAAGGATGAACCTATTTTAATTTCTGGTGTGTTAGAAGGTATTGGCCAGCAAGTTGATTACTTGTTTATTACAGGCATGCATGAGGCGTATCCACCGCCCATGCCAATGGATTCATTTATTCCCAACAGTGCTTTAAAACAGCAGTTGTACCCTTTTGCTGATAAGAGCACAGAGTTCCAATACGAAAAAAATAAATTAACAAGCTTAATGGCTGGTGGAAAAAACGTCGAGATTAGTTATGCGTCACAACAAATAGAGGGAGAGTTTTCAGTTACCGCATTGCTGAGAGAGAAGTCCTTTGTGGATGTAGATCTTGAGGATTTTGAGGATGCTGTTGTAGCAGTGCCGCTTCAAGAATATAGCGACATTAGCGGTTTAGAGTGTTTGCAGTCTGCGAATATAAAAGGCGGTTCACAGGTTTTTGAAAATCAATCACAATGCCCTTTTAAAGCCTATGTAGAGCATCGCTTGTTACGCCAAACTGAAGAAGATCCTGAGTTTGGTTTAGATGCGCGAGATGCGGGAACCGTGGTGCACGCTATCTTAGATAATATTTGGCGTGAAATAGAATCTTTTTCAGGGCTGAATCAATTAGAGCATGTAGAGCTACAAGCACTCATCAACAGACATGTAGAAAATTATATACAAGAACCAAACCCGCGATTTCAGTTTGCTCGCAAACATTTGTTATCGCTTGAAAAACCGCGCTTGCAACAGCTGTTGTTAGAGTGGTTTATTCTAGAACAAGAGCAACGCTTCTTGCCTTTTACTGTTATTGGCAGGGAGACACCTGTGCAAACAGAGTTTGGTGGTATTCCAATTCGCTTGGTGATTGACCGCATTGATCGAACAGATAGTGGAGAATGCTTGATTATTGACTATAAAACAGGTCAAGCTGATGTGAGTGCATGGAATGGAGAAAGGCCGAAAAATCCACAAATGCCTTTATATGCACTTGCTCTGGAGAAGCAAGGTAATCACTCAATCAAAGGCATCGCTTTTGGCAAACTAAAAACAGATGATTGTTCTCTCATCGGTGTCTCTGCGCTTGAGAATGTGGGCATGGGCTTTAAAGCCAGTTTGACGGTTAGGGATAAAAAAACATGGGAAGAGCAACTACAAGAATGGCATGACAACTTATCCAAATTAGCTGCAGAATTTTTGCAAGGACAAGCCTTGGTTAACCCGTCTAAAGCAAAGCCATGTCAATATTGTGATTTACATGGCTTATGTCGCATCAATCAGTTCAGCGCGCAGAGCGGGCAATCCGGAGAAAATTCGTGAGCCAACCAACGGACTTTCAAGAGCGGCAATTAGCATTAGATATTGAACAGTCTTGGATTGTTCAAGCGCCAGCCGGCTCTGGCAAAACGGGTATTCTCGTTTATCGTATCCTTAAATTGCTCGCCATTGCGAAAAACCCTGAAGAAGTGCTGGCGATCACTTTTACAAAAAAAGCTGCCAAAGAAATGCGTGATCGTTTGCTGGAATTATTACATGCCGCAGAGAAAGGCCAAACCAGCGACGACTCCTTTGAGCAACAAGGTTTGGTTTTAGCCAAAGCGGTGTTGGATAATGATCAACAAAAAGGGTGGCAGTTATTAGATAT
>JBOEGT010000012.1:0-56002 GCA_050633585.1 Arenicella sp. | reverse complement strand
AATGGTGCCCGGGGCCGGACTCGAACCGGCACGTCCGTTAGGACGAGGGATTTTAAGTCCCTTGCGTCTACCAATTTCGCCACCCGGGCTAAAGGGTACATAACAAGTGAAACTTGTTAGTAAGCTGAGGTTAGTAGGCCTCGAATCAAATTGTCTTGTACTTCCTTGTCACCAAACTTTGGAGGCTGGACCCGGAATCGAACCGGGGTAAACGGCTTTGCAGGCCGCTGCATAACCACTCTGCCATCCAGCCAGATGGTAGACACCTGAGGCGCCTATGGTATCCAAATCACTGGCAAAAAAATAGGGAAAAGATGAAATTCTTTCCCCTAAATTTTACTTGTTTGGAGCGGGAAACGAGATTCGAACTCGCGACCCCAACCTTGGCAAGGTTGTGCTCTACCACTGAGCTATTCCCGCGTTGGTGGCGCTATTCTAGTCAGACTGAGATAAGAGTCAAGCACTAAATTGTTTTATTTTGATCTTATTTTTAGATCTGAATAAAACGTTAATTTAGGCCATCAAGTCTGACCATGCAGCACGCAAATAAATTGACATTGACCACAAGGTTAAAACGGCTGCCACGTAAAAAAGCAACTCTGACATTTGCAAAATAGGCAAACCAAACACAGGCACATACAACAAGAGTCCGCCAATGGCGACCATTTGTGCTGTCGTTTTAAATTTTCCAATTTGTGACACAGCAACATTATCACGCTTGCCTTGCTCTGCCATCCACTCGCGCAGAGCACTGACAAATATTTCTCGGCCAACAATGATAATCACTGCCAAAATAAATAGCATGGGAGATAACATTTGATCTAGTAACCGCTCGCTACTGACTAATAAGATCAATGTAAGAACCACGATTAACTTGTCGGCAACTGGGTCTAGAAATGCCCCCAGTTTTGATTCAAGTTGATATTTTCTCGCCAGATATCCATCGAAAAAATCGGTGATGCCTGCTAATGTGAACAACCCCCAGCAAACCCAGTTTGCATAAGAAAAATCCAATAAAAAGCAAACCACAATTAATGGGACTGCGACAATCCGCATGACTGTGAGTTTGTTGGGGTGAATGATCATTCTATTTAATGCCTATAAATGTTTTCGTAAAACCAGAATGTATCAAATTTTTTGCAGATGAAAATAAATTTTTTCTGCTATTTCAATACTAATGCCCGGTACTTGTGCAAGGTCTTTCACTCCGGCCTGTTGAACGCCTTGAATGCCGCCAAAATGCTTGAGTAATTGCTGTCGACGTTTGTTGCCTACACCGGGGATTTCTTGCAAAACCGATTGTGTTTGCGCTTTACCTCGTTGTGCCCGGTGTCCTGCTATGGCGAAACGGTGTGCTTCGTCGCGAATTTGTTGAACTAAATGAAGCGCAGAAGAATGAGACCCTAACACCACTGGAGTTTTATCATCACCAACAAATAGCCTTTCTAACCCCGGTTTGCGCCCTTCTCCTTTAGCAACACCAATTAACAGCACATCATTTAATAGCTGTAGCTCTTCAAAGACTTCCCTTGCAACACCTAATTGACCTTTCCCACCATCAATTAACACCATGCTCGGCAAGTTGCTTTTGCTGTCTTCATCACGCACCATTTTTTCATAGCGCCTTGTGAGGACTTGCCGCATGGCAGCATAGTCATCGCCTGGTGTGATGCCTTTGATGTTATAGCGCCTATAGTCGCGTTTAAGTGCTCCTTCGCGTGAAAATACGACACAACTCGCCACGGTTTGATTGCCTTGGGTGTGGCTAATATCAAAGCACTCAATGCGTTCAGGTTGCTCATCTAGGTTCAATGAGGTTTGCAGTTGCTCGAAACGTTTAATGATGGTGTCGGTTTCAGCTAAGTGCCGCTTTAAACGTTCGACAACATTTAAGTTACCAATTTTAAGCCACTCACGCTTCGCTCCTCGCACTTTGTCATTCAGAACCACCTTACGACTGGCCTGCTCTGTTAGAGACGCTGACAACAATGCTTGATCAGGAATAGCGTGTGACAAGATAATTTCTTTGGGAACGCCTCGGTTAAAGTAGTGTTGAGGAATAAATGCCGCCAATACCTCCATTTCATTCATTTCTAACGCAACTTTAGGGAAAAAACCTTTACTGCCGGAGTGTCTTCCACCTCGAACAAATGTTACTTCAACACAAAATTTACCGTGCATTTCAGCAACACTGAGTATGTCTATATCCGCTGATCCACTGTCCATGGATTGGTGCGATTGCACACGTTTTAGCGCATTGATTCTGTCCCTAAAAATAGCCGCAGTCTCAAAGTCCAGCGCTTTAGAAGCCTCATCCATTTGATCAATGAGGAGATTGTTCAATCGTTTATCTTTGCCTTGCAGAAACAAAGCTGACAGGTCAATGTCAGCGGCATATTGTTCTTTGGTGATATGTCCAACGCAGGGTGCCGTACAGCGTTTGATTTGGTATTGCAGGCAAGGTCGGCTGCGGTTGGAAAAATAAGTGTCATCGCATTGTCTGACGGGCAATACTTTTTGCAACATTTTTAACGTTTCGCGAATGGCGTGAACGCTCGGATATGGTCCAAAATACCGCCCTGCTTCTTTGCGCTCTCCACGATAGAACGTCAGACTTGGAAATTCATGACTATCATCGATCCGTATATACGGATAACTTTTACTGTCCCTAAGAAGGACGTTATAGCGAGGTTTATGTTTCTTGATCAAATTATGTTCAAGAATCAACGCTTCGTTCTCGGTGTGCGTCAATGTCACATTGATATTATCAATCTGAGCCACTAATGCTTGGGTTTTGATGGGCAAGCCCGTTTTACGGAAATAGCTTGATAATCGCTTTTTAAGGTTTTTTGCTTTACCGACATAGATGATGTCGCCACTGCCAGCGTGCATCTGATATACACCCGGGTTTTCACCTACATTGTCGAGAAAATTTTGATAGTCAAACGCCATGTGTAGATTTTCCATGATTTAGCATCAAATGTGCAATATAATCCGTGCTTAATTTATTTTTTTGTTGATTCGATATTATGCGCAAATGCTGAAGGCAACAACGCTGCATTGAAATACTGTCAGACAGAACATTAAAAACACTAACTTGAACCCAAACTAGGTTAAACCACATGTCTAAAATCTCAGCTAACGAAATCCGTTTAGGCGGTCTCATTGAACATCAAGGCAACCTATGGCGTGTGCTTAAAAAAGGCCATGTAAAACCCGGTAAAGGCGGCGCATTTGTTCAAGTAGAACTAAAAGACATTATTAATGGCACTAAATTAAACGAACGCTTCCGCTCTACTGACAAAGTAGAAAAACCGCATGTTGAACCGCGTAAAATGCAGTATCTTTATGCTGAAGGTGAAAATCATATTTTCATGGACTTGGAAACTTATGACCAAATGCAGCTCAATGCTGATGACATCGAAGAACAAGCGGGGTTCTTGTTGCCAAATACCGAAGTAAAAATCAACTTTTATGACGAAACACCGATTGGGTTGGATTTACCCGCCAATGTCGTCCTAGAAGTCACTGAAACTGAAGGCGTTGTCAAAGGCCAAACGGCTGCAGGCGGCGGCAAGCCAGCGACCCTAGAAACGGGTATTCGCGTTACCGTTCCAACTTTTGTGAATGTTGGCGAAAAAGTTAAAGTGAATACGGAAACTGGTGACTATGTCGAACGCGCGGAATAAGTCACGGCAAATGCTCTAAATACATCTTTTGCACATAATAAAAAAGCAGGCTTTGAAAGCCTGCTTTTTTATTTCATATCTTAGAGACAATCTAAACTGCAATAAACGTCACTGTTTCTTCTGGGAATGGCAATTCCGGAACAATGGTATGAAAGTTGCAATCAGGCTTATTAGTACAAATATAAACACGTTTACCAATATGACTTGGTTGATCTGATTCCATGCGCTTCAACTTGGATGAACATTCTGGGCATAACTTCCAACGTTGGAAACAACGATTTAGGTCTTCATGCATTTTCAAGAAACGCTTGTTGATATACGCTTTAGGAAAAGCAAACTCTCCTTCAACTGGGTCGCCACTATAGCTCAAAATTTCCCCGTCAATAATGCGACGTAAATAATCTTTGACGCCTTTTTCCGTGGAATTCACCAGATCAAGGCGCAAACCTAGACTCTCACACGTAAGGCTTAGTTCCGTGTAGAACCAACCATTTTCTTTAAACTCTTCCTCGCCACGAATCAATAGCAAGCGATCAACCACAAAACTGCGACGATGTGACAAGACACAATCAAACGTATGTTCGCGCAATATTGAATAGCGTTCTGGCTTAGCTAAAAGAATTCGGCGCTCAATTGATTGAGGGCTAAGCACATCACCAATGTAGAAGTCTTGATTCATGAAGTGCGTCTTGCGCACAAGTTTCGCAATTGATTCAAGCGCAACTTTTTTTATGTCTTTTGTCGTTTCCGTAGTATCCATTTCTATTTTCACCTGTTTTGCAGATGTTTCTATATGTGAGCTCTATTCGCTTATCAAACATATCAGAGCATATATTACCGATTATTATAGCTCTTTTTATTAACCCTTAGCAATTGCCCGCAAAGTATTGATGTTAAACAATAAGCTAAGAACCAATAAAAGCCTTCATGAAGAGCTGCTTGCATGTTCGGATTTGCCTCTCCGGCTAAAAAAGCAATAAAAATCCCCACAACAAACACATCTGCCATGGACCACTTTCCAATCAACAAGATAAACCGATGTAATTTTTCACTCAAAGCAGATGATTCAAACAACAAAATAGCACCCACACACAACAATTTAATGACAGGCACCGCGACGCTAAACAAAAAAATCAAAAAAGACACCAAGAAATACCCTTTTTGATAAAGCGAAACAATGCCACTCCAAATACTTTGTGTTTGCCTATATAACTCTACATCACCTATCACTGGCAAGGATGCATTGATCTCCAAACTCATCATTGATGTAGTAAGTCCAGGGTATAAGCAAGCGACAGAGACGCCAAGCAAAGCCAACACAGCAGTCTTTGAGCGCAAAAATGTTAACCATTTCATTTATTATTTCCTTCATTAATCCAAAACATTACTGTCAAGAGAGTAAATTTATCAACGGACAAATCCACGACTACGTTACAATAGCACTTTAAGAAGCAGCAACAACAAAGCGATAATACATCAGTTTATTGATGGGTTTTAAAGAGAGTTTTATGCGCAACACACCTATTTTCACGGCAACTAATGCAATTGTTATTGCCTGCATCATTATTTATTTTGCACTGGAACAAATTTTTGGCCAAAACCATTCTGGATTCGAACTTTTCTTTTTTGAAAATCCAGACTTCAAACCTTTCCAACTTGTTAGCCACATGTTTTTGCATGGTGACCCAACGCATTTGTTTTTCAATATGTTTGGCTTATGGATGTTTGGAAACACATTAGAACGAACATGGGGGTCTACAAAGTTTGTCACTTTTTACTTTATTTGCGGCCTAGGCGCTGCCGCGATTTATCTGGGTGTCAATTATTTCCAATTCCAGTCTACAATAGCACCATTATTAGAGGCGGGTTTTAGCATTGATGAAATGAAAACAGTCTTTGCGAATAGTCAGTATTATTCACAGTTCCCAGACTCTCAAGAAGCCACATTAATATTTAAGTCTCCCGTTGTCGGTGCGTCGGGTGCTTTATATGGCGTATTAGTGGCATTCGCTTTTTTGTTCCCTAATCATAAAATCATGCTGATCTTCTTGCCAGTTCCCATTGCTGCCAAGTTCTTTGTGCCTGCCCTGCTTTGTTTGGATATCTTTTCAGGGTTCACGGGCATCTCCATTTTTGGTAAAAATATTGCCCATGCCGCTCATGTTGGTGGCGCGGTAACCGCTATTATCTTATTACTCACCGTGATGAAAAATAAACGCAATACCGTCAACGACTCTTATGGAGTTTGGCGAAAGTAAAGGTAAAGATAAAGGTGCTGACAAATTTGGTTTTAAATCAATTTATTGCTTTTCAAACACACTGAAGCCCCAATACGTCCTTTCTTGGGCTGACTCAGTTTTACGCCATCCGGCTGCTATCAAATTGCTGGCAATCAATCGGTTCATAATACCGTGGCCCATTAATCCAACGGAGTCATGCTTGATTGCCATGTGCTGAAGTTTTTTTGAAGCCTCCGTAGCGCGACTTTTAGCCTCCTTGTAGCTTTCGCTATTGACTGAGTAGCCTAGAACCCAAAGCAGGCGTAAACTCATTAACCATACACCTAATGGCAATGATAAAAAATTGTTTTGAGGAACCGGAAAGCCCGCTTCTCGAAACAAAACATCAACATGATTAATGTCTTTATCTAACAACTGGCAAGAATCAATGGATCGATTCAAATCGCTTGCAACTAGCAACCGACAGCGTTGCAAAGTTTCTAATGTTTTTTCACTGGGTTGGTGCTCACGACTCACAGCAGAAGCATTATAATGATCTACCCACTGAGCTAACTGTTGACTATTCAAAAATAGTGCAGATGGACTATTTTCGGGACAAGGCAGCCCATGCCGACACAGAATAATTTTCATAGCCAACATTACCCTCTCAGTTCATCACAAAAATGTGATAGCCGTCGGTTTATTTTTGCTCTTCTCTTAAAAAAACGGGTGCAACATCCGTCGAATGTTCATCAGAGTAATAGTAACCCGCGACATCAAAATCAACGAGCTGATTGGCTGATTCAACGCGATTCTCAATCACCCATCGAGCCATTAGACCTCTCGCTTTTTTAGCATAGAAGCTAATGATCTTATAAGTCCCATTTTTACAATCTTTAAATTCGGGGGAGACGACTGTGCCATTAATCAATTTAGGTTTAACTGCTTTGAAATATTCGTTTGAGGCCAAATTCAACAATAATGAGCTATCGATCGCTTCTAGCTGTTGATTGAGGTGGTGAGTCAATTTTTCACCCCAAAATTCATATAAATTTTTCCCACGCTCATTTTCTAGCTTAATTCCCATTTCTAAGCGATAAGCTTGCATCAAATCCAGGGGTTTTAACGCTCCATACAAACCGGAAAGAATACGCAAATGATCTTGAGACCATTGTAAATCTTCTTCAGCCAATGATTCTGCTTCGAGCCCTGTATAAACATCACCTTTGAACGCAAAGGCGGCTTGTTTGGCATTTTCTGCCGTAAAAGGTGTCTGCCAATCATGATACCTTTCAACGTTTAACTCGGAAAGTTTTTGACTAATCTTCATCAGTTTGGCCACATCATCGGGCGAATACGACTTCATCTTATTGATCAGTGCTTGACTGTCATTTAAAAACGCAGGTTGAGAAGCCACTTGAGTTGTCGATGGCGTATCAAAATCAAGTGTTTTAGCAGGAGAGATAACGATTAGCATAATAATTTAAATGAGAGTTAGTTCATTGATAAAAGTCGCCAGAAAACCCTAGTAATACTGACGCTAAAAAAATACTACAAACAGTGTAACCAAATTTTATTTTACCGTATTGATATTTTTAGATGACCTTAATTGGTTGAGTTTATAAGACGACTGTTCAGTCACAGTGAAATTCAAACCTGCTAGTAACTCATCGGATCGTTGCGGCGAATTACACACAATGACCATATCACAACCTGCTGCCAACGCTTTATGAGTGCAATCAACAATGCCATCACTCACTTCTACCGCGCCTTCCATAGATAAATCATCACTAAACACAACACCTTCAAAACCTATTTTTTGTTTTAAAATGTCTTTTAACCAAAATGTTGAATGCCCGGCAATCTTGTCGCAACATTGTTCATAAATGACATGCGCCGCCATGACGCCTTGCAGTTCATCTTTGAGTGATTGGTAAGGGAGCAAATCGCAACGACTAATTTCTTCCATTGCCCGCCGATCAATCGGCAAACACAAATGAGAATCACCTGACACACCTCCATGACCTGGAAAGTGTTTTCCAATAGCCGCCATCCCAGCTGAATGCATACCATCAATATAGGCTCCAAGTAGCTCCGTTGCTACCTGAGGATTATTATGAAAACTGCGATCTCCAATCACATCAGACTCCACTGTTGCCACATCAAAAACGGGCGCAAAACTAAAATCGACACCCACATCCAACAATTCTTTCGCCATGGTGAATGCCGATTCAAAAGCACTCATGGGCGCCTTATGCTTATCTTGATCCCATTCTTCTCCAAAGCTAGACGCAGGAGGCAGAATCGTGAATTCATTTTTAAAACGCTGCACTCTTCCACCTTCTTGATCAACAGCCACCAGTAATGATGGTGTGCGTAATGATTTTATATCGTTGATCAACGCAATGACTTGTTCACGACTTTCATAGTTACGTGCAAATAAAATGACTGCACCGACTAAGGGATTTAACAGGCGGGCTTTATCTTGATCCGTTAAACTCAAGGCTTCCACATCAAGCATGATAGGGCCAAGTGGCAAGCTTATCGGTTTTTCTATAGATTGATTCATGAAGATTTGTGTACCATTAAATGCTGAGACATAGTTTCCGCAATAATATTTACGGCTGTATTTACATTAGTTAATTCAAAAAGTTCCATCACATCGGTATTTCGCATTTTAATACACCCATGCGAACTTGGAATTTGCATGGCATGTGAATTGGGGCAGCCATGGATATAGATATACCGACTTTTCGTATCACAAGAAACGCCTTGATTTTCTTTACCATCAAACCGCCCGGCGTTCTTACCTTTCTCTAGCCCGCTTAGCCACAAAATGCGAGTCAAAATCCAATCACGATCGGGTGATGACTGAGCCAGCTCATCAGAATAAATTTCACCCTGCCATTGCCTGCCCATGAAAACTGCATTCACTGGCGCATTGTCTCCAATTTTTTCCACCACGTGATGTTTGCCCAAAGGAGTGCATTCACTCCCCTCAATTTGGCCAATGCCATTTTTGGCGGACGCAATCATATATATTTTTTCAATATTATCGCCATCGAGAAGATAGAGTCGTTGCTCAACAATAGATATCACTATATTAAAATAGTTTTCTGGATGCTCACCCATACTTATACAAAGCGTTAATTTTTTCCTTTAAGAATATGATTTAACAAACCTTTACATGCATCATCAACCATATCAAAAACATCTTCAAAACCCTGCTCTCCACCATAATATGGGTCTGGCACAATCATTTCATGAGGCCGTTTCAGAGAGTTTTGCGACGAAAAACTCATTAATAATCGACACTGTGCTTGATGGTCTTCGGGTGCATAATATTCAATAAGTTCTAAATTATCTTCGTCCATTGCTAAAATCCAATCAAACTTATCATAGTCTGTGATGGCAATTTTTTGAGCGCGCAAACTGCTCATATTAATACCACGAGTTAACGCCGTTGCTTGTGCACGTTTATCTGCAGGCTCACCAACATGGTAGGCATGAGTTCCTGATGATTCGATAATAAACTGATCACTCAAACCTTCGCGGTCGACCAGCGCTTGCATCACAGCATGGGCGGTCGGTGAACGACAGATATTTCCCATACAAACAAACATAATAGACGTTTTATCCTTGTGCATAGCCATTCATCATCACCCTCAAGACTCTGATTCTGCACCAACAATTGCTTGCAAACGAGCAATCGCAAGCTTGACATCTTCCGGTGTATCAATACCCACATTATTAGGGCCCGTATAACGAATTAACTTAATACGGTGCCCTGCTTGAAGGACTCTCAACTGCTCCAGTGACTCACTCAATTCTAAACTACTGGGAGGCATTGAACTAAAAGTATTGATAAAACTGGCACGGTAACCATAGATGCCTAAATGTTGAAAGTATACATGCGAAGTCAGTTGTGAATCCCTTTGATATGGAATTGGGCTGCGAGAGAAATACAATGCTTCATCAGCCTCATTCATGACAACTTTCACGATATTAGGATTAGCAATGGCTTCTGGATCAGCCAAGACATGGCATGCAGTACTCATATTTAACTGTTGATCGTGAATAAGCACCTGTGCGACTTGATTGATGAGCCCATTATCGATAAATGGCTCATCGCCCTGCACATTGACAATCACTCGATCACTGTCGAACTGCATTTTATTCACGACTTCTGCTAACCGGTCGGTGCCTGACAAATGTTCTGGCGATGTCATACAGACTTCTCCACCAAACCGTTGCACCTCTTTTTTGATACGTTCATCGTCAGTTGCAATAACCACCCTCTCGGCATCGCTGGCTTTTGCCGCAATATACACGCGTTCAACCAACGTTTTCCCCAGCAAGTCTACAAGCGGTTTACCGGGCAATCTCGTTGAGGCATAGCGTGCTGGAATGATGATATCAAAGGCCATTTTTAGTGATTCAGATAGTTAGGTTATTCGTGAGCGCTGTCATCATCAATGCTCGCTAGATCTAGCGCCTGATCTACTAGCATATTTGGAATACCATCAACAATTGGAAAGGCTAATTTAGCCTGTTTGCTGATCAATAATTGACGGTCTTTATCATAAATCAAACGGCCCTTGGTAATAGGACAAACTAAAATTTCGATAACATTATTCATGGTTTTGTTCTGAGCTAGGTTTTGCCCGTTTGGGTGAAATCATGCTAAATCCCGCAATTGATTTAATAGCGTATCTAAACTATTGGATGCGTTTTCATTCAGTTCAGCCTCTACACTCAGATAATGCCAATTCGATTGAGCAAACGCGACACATTTAACTGCATCTTTCGCCGTCATGATGACAGTCATATCATCACCGAAACTAAAGTCTTCCGCAACAAAACGATGATGATCAGGGAATGCATGTTCGATCACATCAAAGCCTAACGCACGCAATAGTCGAAAAAAACGCAATGGGTGACCAATTCCAGCGACCGCATGCACTTTCTCTACACGCTGTAAATCGCAAGACTTGTTATCATTCACATTCACAAAACCTTTATTTTTTAGCCGAAATAGGTTTTCCTGAGATCGGTTAAACGGATCTTTTTCTCCACGTTCAACTGGAGCAACATGATTTAAGATTAAGTTGACTGACGCTAGGCGTGATTGAGGTTCACGTAAAGGTCCCGCAGGCAGACAGTATTGATTTAGATGACGCCGTTGTTGATCTATGACAGCAATCTCTGCAGTGCGCGCTAACGCATAGTGCTGTAATCCATCATCAGAAATAATCAAATCACAATCATGCTCCGATAATAATAAATCTATTGCTGCGCCGCGTTTAGGGCCGACGACAACTGGACACCCCGTGCTACGCGCGATGAGTACAGACTCATCGCCCACATAATGAGCACTGGTCTCCGCCGTCACTCGTTGCGGCCACTCTAATGCTTGGCCGCCGTAGCCTCGACTGATCACTCCTGGCGTAAACCCCAACAAGCGCGCGCGTTCAACAATTGCCATGGTGAGTGGCGTTTTGCCAGTCCCGCCTACCGATATATTGCCCACGACTAGCACGGGCACATTCGGTTGATATACATCAAATAATTTTTTGGAATAAAAATATTTTCGCACCGCCATCACTGATCTATAAAAAAACGATAGTGGCAATAATAAAAACGTCAATGCATTGGGCTCTGACCATCCTTGCAATAATTTTTCGGCGAATTTATTTTGCATGTAATCTTACACAGCGTGCCGCATCTAACATTCGTATGATCAATTCAAACATGCGCTTAAGACGTCAATTCATTTCCTTCATGTTGAACACGCTGAAATTCAGCATATACACCGTCATTTTTTAATAACTCTTGGTGTGTACCAATCTCAACAATACAACCTTCTTGCATCACAATAATTTTATCCGCGTTTTCAATCGTAGATAAACGATGCGCAATAACAATAGATGTTTTACGATCCATCAATGTATCTAAGGCTTTTTGAATAAAGCGTTCGGACTTTACATCTAAAGCAGAAGTGGCTTCATCTAAGATAATGATTGGCGCATTTTTATAAAATGCGCGTGCAATCGAGATTCGCTGACGTTGCCCACCTGATAAACGTAAACCTTGTTCACCCACCAAGGTATTCACACCTTCAGGGAGTTCAGCAACAAACTCAGAGACAAATGCAGCATCCATCGCCGCTTGCAAGCGTTCTTCGTCAACCTCTTGATTTCCATAAGTAATGTTATTCTTGATGGTGCTATCAAATAATAAAGGATCTTGATTGACGAGCGATATCATAGAACGATAATCTGCCATCACAAAGTCTGAGACTTCAGTACCATCAAGAGTAATACTCCCCTGTTGCGGGTTATAAAAGCGCATTAACAAGCTAGCAACAGTTGATTTTCCACTCCCAGAGGCTCCGACCAACGCAATACGTTGACCAGACTTTACATCAAAACTGACATTCGAAATGACATGTTTAGATTGGTCTTGATAATAAAAGTTTACATCATTAAAAGAGATGTCGCCTTTACATTCATTGATTTTAACTGTGCCATTATCGACTTCATCGGGTAAATCAATAATTTGAAAGATACTATTCGCCGCTGTGATACCTACCTGCAATTTTTCGTTCACTTTGGCCAGACTTTTCAGGGGTGACATTAGCATCACTAATGCACCTAAAAAGCTCACAAATTTACCCGCTGAATCTGTTCCTTCGACCAGGTAGTTGAGGTAAACATATAAAATAATCGCAAAAATAGGTGCAACACACAGTGTTGTTACGGGCACAATTGCCGCAGAGACTCTAGCTCTGCGCATATTTTTCATATAATTATCTTGGTTGACTGATCTGAAATTTTGAATTTGAGATTTCTGCGCGCCATAGACTTTTATGACTTTGTGGCCCAAGGCACTTTCTTTGATAGTTTCCGCTATATCTCCCATCGAGTTTTGAATCTCGTGACTTGCTTTGCGAAACTTTTTATTCGTATACCTCGTCACGTATGCCACAAGGGGAACGCTAATCACCGCCACTAAACACAGACGCCAATCAAGGTAAATCATCCATCCAATCAATCCCAATGCCGTCAAAGAGTTCCTGACTAAGGAAGTCAATGTTTCAGTCATCATGATAGCGGTTTGCTCAATATCATAAAGAAACTTTGATACCAAAGTCGCTGAGGGAACATTGTCAAAATAGGCGGAGGACAGATAAACGGTTTTTTTAAAAAAATCTTCTCGCATATCTCTAATGGTTGATCGACCAATTTTTGCCATTAAATATGCAGAACCATAGCCTACTAAAGACCTTAGAACCATTAATGAGAACATGACTACCGGAAGCCATTGAACCGCAAACGTATCTTTTTTAACAACACCGTCGTTAATGATCGGCTCTAAAATTGCAGCAATCCCAACTTGTGTCGCCGATAAAATGACTAAAAAAACCAACGAAATGGCAAACCAAAGCTTATATTGAGTAATATAAGCAAATACGCGTTTAAAAATAATGCGTCCATCCATTGATTGAACGGCATGCTTTGATGTTTTTAAATTGCTGTTATCAGCCATCGCAATTAATGATCAATGTTAAACAACGTTATTGGTTTTGCGTGGCAAAAGTAATCCTTGTCATTTTCAAATCGCGAGCGACATCCATCACATTGACCACAGCTTGATGAGTGGCCTCCTTATCCGCACGAATGACCAACAAAACATCGCTATTGTCTTGAAACTCTGACAAAGACCTTAGCAAGGTTTCTCGTGCAGAGTTCACTAAGGACACGACTTCTTTTTGTCCTGGTTTACGAATGGCATACGCCGAATCTTTTGACACCAGTATCTCCACTTGAGATTCGATATCGGCTTTTAGTTCTTCAGCATTTGCCTCGGGCAAACGAATCTTAATTTCTGATTCCTTGGTAAAAGTCGTTGTTACCATGAAAAAAATCAGCAATAAAAACACCACATCGATTAAGGGTGTTAATTCAATCAGTGATGATTCTTCAGTATCAGAGTCTGTAAACTTCATGCTTTATGGCCTTAATAAATCTCTTAAGATTAGAACTTTTAAGTAACGATAAATAGTAGAAAACACTCGAAAATTGTTGTTAAACAATTTTCCTACCCGCTTTTAATTTTTTAGCATCTGGCCTTTGTGCTTTACCAGCCGCAACTTTCTGTCCTTTGGCTGGCGCTTTTGCTGCAGCAGCCTTACGCGCGTTGATAGCAGCAGATGCTCGCCTTGCAGTCGCAAGTTCAACCAAATGGATAGCGTTGCGTTCCAACAAAATGGCAATCTGTTCGACTTTTCCTTTGAAGTAGCGAAAAAATAACAACGAAGTAATACCTATCGCCAGCCCTACAGCTGTTGTAATGAGTGCTTGCGAAATCCCGCCAGACAACACCGTTGGATCACCAACGCCACTGTTACGAATTGCCGCAAATACCTGAATCATGCCGACTACTGTACCTAAAAGCCCAATTAAAGGACTCACTGAAGCAATAGTACCTAAGGCTCCTAAGCCTTTACTGAGTCTATGAATAACAAAACGGCCTGACTCTTCAATGGCTTGTTTCATCTGATCTCGTCCGTGTGCACGATTACGGATACCCGCTGCCAGCACTTCGCCCAAGGAAGAGTGACGACGCAATGCCTCTACTTTGTGCGCTTCTAACGTTTCAGCTTCAATAAGCTCTGTTATTTGCGCTTGCAATTTAGATGGCACAACCGCGTTCACTTTGAGCATCCAAAATTTTTGAAGAATGATAACAATTGCTGCAAAAGAACATAACAGCAACGGCCACATTAAGAATCCACCTGACTTAAAAATTTCTAACATAAGGTCGTTTTTGTGATTTTTTTGAAAGAATTTAATCAGGGCTCAGAATACCAAAAACGAGGATGTAATGCTCTATATTCTCGCGTTTGAATGCCATCTTTTAAGAAATCAATTTTTATTGAGCCGGATCGTGCGGTAGATAGGACTTTTCGGCTAGATTTTCTCAAACGCTTCATCACATCTTTGTGAGGATGACCATAGGGGCTAAAGTACGCTGCTGAAATAACACTGATAGCAGGCTGTACTTGATTTAGGAAAGCAGGTGTCGATGAACTTCGGCTGCCATGATGAGCTGCAATCAGCACATCGGCCTTGAGTTGGCCTGCAAAGTATTGAATTAAGGCGTGTTCTGCAGGCCGCTCAATATCAGCGGGCAACAAAATCGAGCCATATGGGCTTGATACCATCATCACGCAAGACGCGTTATTTCCTCGATAATAGGATAATTGATCTGTTTGATTTTGATCGATCATCGCGTTTAAATTTGAAAAAATTGTAAACTTAACACCTGATTGTTGCCATTGCTTTTCATGACATGATTGCGCATCTAATTGAATAGGCAAATGATCCACCTCATTAATTAAAACAGGTGCCTCAGGATAACGTTTATGCAACGTTTTTAGACCGCCAATATGATCATTATCTCCATGACTCACTATTATCCTATCAATAGGTTTCCGTTCATGGTGATTTAAATACGGCAAGATAATTCTTTCAGCACTGTCTGAATTTGCAAAGCCAATACCCGTATCGAATACGGTATAGCTCTCGGATGTTTCGATGATAATAGCCAGCCCCTGCCCCACATCCAATACTGTCACAATATATTCATAGTCGTTCAAACCTGAGCTCTGCCTTATTAACAACAGAAAACACATAGCAGACACAACAAGTGCCCTGGCCACCAATAAACGCCATGTCAAAATAATGAATACCATTAAGGCAGTGGTAGCGCCCATCATTTCAAAATCAGGGGCAATATCGGGAAAAAGCGCCATAGCGTTCATTTGCAATACAGCAAGCCATTCTAAAAACGTCCACAGACTATTGAGCAGAGCATCCAACAAGTCCCACATTAACTCTATACCCTTGATTGCTCCTTTTATTGCTATCGAATGTGAAAAAATAGCGAATAGCATTGAGAACAATATACCGAAAAAAACTAATAAAAACGTCACGGGGAGCACTACTACCCCAATGACAGGGATTGCTACGATATTGGCAATCGGAGACACCATAGGAACATTATTAAACAACAATACAGAAACAGGAATCATGGCAAGCGCTAAACGGCATTGCATTAACCAACTTAACTCCCTAGTTTTAAGCAGGATCACAATCATCAAGATTGCCAACACCGAAAGCCAGAAACCTATATGCAAAGTGCTTAATGGAGACAGTGATAATAAAACAGTCACTGCAAGACATAATGCTGTCAATAAACTCACTTTTTTAAAAAATAGCTGAGAAATACAAACAACACCCAACATTAAAACAGCTCGCTGTGTCGGCAAAGAAAACCCTGAAACTAAGGCGTACATTATGGCCAACACTAAACCCAAGATCATTCCAAGAGCCTGAACACTGATTCGACAAAATACCCTCTCCATTAACCAGCGATTCCATGAGGTTGGTAAAACAATACCGAGACACTTCAACATCATTCGAACGCCACTAGCCACCATTAAAAATATCAACGTAATATGCAAACCCGAAATTGCCATTAAATGGCTAGTGCCCGTTGATTGAAAAACTTGCCACTTATTTGAGTCAAGCTCAGAACGATCTCCAATGGTCAGAGCCAACAATAAGGCACGACTCAGCTTAGGTGCATTTACTTCCGAGCCATTTATGTCAGGCGGCCCTCCTAAGGGCTGGGGTAAGGCATCCTTAATATATTGTTGAATAGCTCTTCTGATTGCATCAACCATTGACTGATCGTCATTCAATAATGTTGCTTGGTTTTGCCTGACATATCCAGTTGCCATCACTTCATTAGCAAAGGCGTATTTCTCATAATCAAAAGCACCCCATGAGGCAGAACCTTTTGGGGGCTTAAGTTTTACGATCAGCTCCCAGGTTTCGCCGAGTGAAAATTCAGTGCCACATCGATAACATGACAACTTTAGAATTGAACCTTTGTAAAGTAGTTTACGACCATCGGTCAACAATGAATCCTGCAGCAGTTTCACCGTGAATGTAGCAGTGCTGCCTATCGAATATTTATTTTGGTAAATCTTAGGAAAATCAATAATTTTAACAGTAACTTTAATCGTTCGATTAACATGCGTCTCTTTAAATCGCTGCCTCTCATAGGTATTCGCTTGAAACACAAAGTGCGCTATCGTGATGCAAAAAATCAGCGGGTAACCGAAGCACTTCCACCGAAAGATCAAAGCAGGAACACCTAAAAAGACACTGATCATTGCTAAGGTTTTTATAGCAGGCAGCTTAGGAAGCATCAAAGGAAAAATGCAAGCTAAGAGAACAGTCAGCGACACATAACTAATTGGAAACGATACTCGTTTATTTAAAGCTTTAAACATTTTATTCACAATCCTTGTGATTTATTATTAGACGATTGTCTTATTGTGTTATCGAAAAATCGTGCCTATGATGTAAATATAACGCGGTACTTTTCGAGAAAAAATTTAATTGCCAAGAGTCCATATTTCAACGCAATTATCTTTGTGGAGATATACTACATTTTTCGCATTCTACTCGCAATATTATTGATATCCTTAGACTAATTACTAAACGGGATCAGAGTTAAAATTTTTTAATTCAAAGACCGTTTTTCATAAAACCATTTAAGCAGTTAGAACATGCGTTTTTTCAGAAAACTTCGCCGCAAATTACCTAAAAAGCACGAGATAGAGAACACTCCTTCGCTCAGCATGTTCAAGTCATTCTGGAAACGGCCAGAATTATGGGCAATGAATAGGAATTCTCTACCATTAGGCATTGCGATTGGCATTTTTTGCGCTTTCATGCCAATGCCTTTTGAAATGGTTTTAGCCGCGTTTCTCGCCATTGCACTTGGCGGCAACGTTATCTTCGCAATTTCCTTTGTTTGGATATCAAACCCGTTTACGTGGATCCCTCTTTATACACCCTGCTATTGGATTGGAACAAAAATATTTCGCATTGAACCCATCGCTATTACCAACATGTCCTCCCTAAGGATAAATGCTGAACTTGGTTATCATTATGCCGCACTCTGGGTCGGGTGCACTTTAGTTGGCCTAACGCTAGCTTTTCTAAGTTATTTTACTTTAAAGGTAATATGGCGAAGACAAGTCCGCCATGAATGGGGGCTGCGAAAAAGCCAACGACTATTACGAAAAAAAATGAAAGGAAAGAAAGCTAGAAAAATAGATGAGGAGCGATTATTTTAGACACAAATAATCGAATTACTAAATACCTAACACACCATCAACCAACTCCATCTGGATTTCCATACGCTGAGCCAATACGGTGTCATGCGTCACCATAACCACGCACATTCCGTACTCTTCATTAAGTTTCATCAGCGTCTCAAAAACACTATCTGCCGTTTTACGATCAAGGTTCCCTGTCGGTTCATCAGCCAAAACACAGGAAGGCTTTGTGACGACTGCACGAGCAATTGCCACTCTTTGCCTCTCTCCACCTGACAGTTCACCCGGCCTATGTTCAAAACGATGCTCTAAACCGACTGTTTTCAAAACCTCTCGAGCTTGCTCTTGTGCATGTGCGGCTGAAACACCGCGAATTCTCAATGGCATTGATACATTCTCAACAGCTGAAAACTCACCTAGCAAATGATGAAACTGATAGACGAAACCTAAATGCTTATTTCTTAGCATGCCTCTGTCGTTACCAGACATCTGACTTAATGCTTGGCCCGCCAATAAGACTTCACCCTCTTCCACCGTATCCAGACCTCCCAGCAAATGCATTAATGTACTTTTGCCAGAACCAGAAGCACCAATTATCGCAATGGTTTCACCTTGCTTTGCTTGAAAGTTCACACCTTGTAACACCGTCGTTTGCAACTGACCTTCGCTATAGGATTTACATAAGTCACGTGCCTCAAGAATGACGTCCACCGAGGAAGTTAAATCAACCATTTTACTCATACCTCAAGGCTTCAGCCGGTTGCACCTTGGATGCACGCCACGCAGGAAATAGCGTAGCAATCATACTAATCGCCAAAGAACCTAGCAGGATAGACAACAAATCGTTCATCCTTAATTCAGCCGGAAAATCAGTAATAACATATACGTCTGGAGGAAAAAATTGAAAGCCAAAAATTCCTTCTAAAAACGCAATAATTGACCCTAAGTTTAACGCCGTCAACACACCTAAAATGCCTCCTACAAGTGTCCCTATGACGCCAGATGTGACTCCTTGCACAAAAAATATTTGCATAATGCCGGAAGACTTCATGCCCATGGTACGTAAAATCGCAATATCAGATCGTTTATCGGTAACAACCATAACTAACGTGGACACGATATTAATCGCCGCTACAGCAACAATTAAGAATAACAGAATAAACATGACTCGCTTCTCAACGACTAATGCTCTGAAAAAATTGCGGTGCTTTCTGGTCCAATCACTGACATAAAAGGATGCTCCTAAGTTTTGCGCTAAGTCATAACGCACATCAGGTGCACTGTAAACGTCGTCCAAGCTAATACGCAAACCACTAACCTGGCTACCAGAATTCAATAACTTTCCTGCATCATCAATGTGCACTAAAGCCAAGGTGCTATCATATTCGTACATGCCTAAATTGAACAAGCCTACCACTTCAAAACGTCTTAATCTCGGCACAATACCTGCTGGGGTCGCCTGCCCTTGAGGAGACATTAAGGTGATTTTTGCGCCTGGACCAACATTCAATGCACGGGCTAATTGCTCGCCAATAATAACCTTGTATCCTCCAGATTTAAGATCATCAAATGAACCAAAGGTCATATATTCATCTAGATTGGATACTTTAGGCTCTAGCGTTGGGTCGATTCCTCTAATTAGAGAACCTCTGGCGACTCGGCTAGCTGTCGCTAAACCTTGCCCACTAATATAGGGCGCAATAGCATCATTGTCCGTCGTCTTTTGCACACTACCGAGCACACCTTCCCAGTTGCTCAACCATTCACCACGCCCTTCAACAGTAACATGCGAGGCCACATCTAAAATTCGGCCACGCAACTCGTTTCCAAACCCATTCATCACTGAAATAGTGGTGATTAACGCCCACACACCTATCGCAATGCCAACAATAGAAACCCACCCAATAAAAGAAACGAAACCATTTCGTCTTTTAGCGCGCGAGTAGCGAAGCCCGATAGCAACTGGAAGTTTAGCAAACATGGTGACTGATGATGTCGTTAAACTTCTGGACGCATATGAGGAAACAACAACACATCTCGAATCGTTGAGCTATCCGTGAATAACATCACTAAACGGTCAATACCTATCCCTTCTCCGGCGGTAGGCGGCATGCCATATTCCAACGCTCTAATGTAATCAGCATCGTAGTGCATCGCCTCATCATCACCGGCATCTTTTTCAGCAACTTGCGCCTGAAAACGCTCAGCTTGATCTTCTGCGTCATTCAATTCAGAAAAGCCGTTTGCAATTTCACGGCCCGCAATAAAAAGCTCAAAGCGATCAGTCACTTCTGGATTATCATCACTACGGCGCGACAATGGAGATACCTCCACCGGATAATCCGTAATAAACGTCGGATCTTTTAGTTTTTCTTCCGCCGTTTCTTCAAAAATTTCAATTAAAATTTTACCTATGCCATAACTTGGCTTCACTTCAATACCAATTTTCTTAGCATAAGCAGATAATGCATTGATGTCGTCAAGCTCATCTTTACTTAATGAAGTATTGTATTGCAAAACGGCATCAGCCACTGACAGTCGTGCAAAAGGTTTTGAAAAATCAATAGTTTGCCCTTGATATTCAATTAAATCTTTACCCATCACTGAGGCCGTAATTCCTTTAAACATCGCTTCGGTAATGTCCATCAGATCATGGTAGTCTGCATAGGCTTGATAAAATTCAAGCATCGTAAATTCTGGGTTATGACGCGTGCTCAAACCTTCATTACGAAAATTACGATTGATTTCAAAAACACGATTAAAGCCGCCTACCACTAAACGCTTCAAATACAGTTCAGGCGCAATTCGCAAGAATAATTGCATATCCAATGCGTTATGATGCGTGACAAATGGCCTAGCGACGGCACCACCCGGAATCGCTTGCATCATGGGCGTTTCGACTTCTAGGAAGTCTTTTTCGATCAAAAACTGACGAATATAGCTAATAATGGCACTGCGCGTACGAAATACTGAACGGCTCTGTTCATTCATGATCAAATCAACATAACGTTGACGGTACTTCGTTTCTGTATCAGTTAATCCATGAAATTTTTCAGGCAATGGTCGAAGCGATTTAACCAACAACTCGATAGATGTGACCTTTATACTGAGTTCATCTTTATTGGTTTTAAAGACAACACCTCGAGCACCGACAATATCGCCAATATCCCATTTTTTAAACTGCTCATTATAAAAACCTTCTGCCAACGCATCACGCTGAACATAGACTTGTATTTGCCCCGTTTCATCTTGAACATTCGCAAAACTGGCTTTACCCATGATTCGACGAGTCATTAAACGACCAGCGACTATGGCTTCGACGTTTTTTTCTTCTAACTCTTCTTTGCTTAGAGCGCCAAACTTAGCATGCAACTCTTTTGCGATATTTTCAGGACGAAAAGTGTTTGGAAATGGATTTCCAGACTCTCTTAATTGCGCCAGTTTTTCACGGCGTTGACGAATTTGTTCGTTATCGTTTTCGTTGTTCACAAAAATTCTCTCTTAAGCAAATAAATCTATGATTTTAAATAACTAGTTTTTTTAACTATACAATTTTTGAAAGCCTAGCGTTCTATAACAAACATCAATTTCAAACGAGTATTTAATTTACAAGAATGAAGCATGTCTAAATAAAACACCGGCTCATTTAGACTCGGAATGTTACACACTCTATAGTGCACACACAATCAATCCTGATGATTTCTCAGTAATGTTTTCAAAGAAATACCATTAAATAGCCGCTTTTAAGCTTGCCTCTATAAATGCATCTAAATCACCATCTAAAACGGCCTGGGTGTTACCTGTTTCTACGCCAGTTCGGAGGTCTTTAATTCGAGACTGATCGAGTACATATGAGCGAATCTGTTGCCCCCATCCAATATCTGATTTTTCGCTTTCAGCAGCTTGCGCTTCATCACGGCGACTTTGCATTTCTAACTCGTATAAACGTGCTTTAAGCATGTTCATCGCTTCCGCTTTATTCTTATGCTGTGAACGACCCGATTGGCACTGTACGACAGTATTCGTTGGTAGATGAGTAATCCTCACGGCTGATTCAGTTTTGTTCACATGTTGTCCGCCCGCACCACTTGCACGGTATGTATCAACTCGCAAATCAGCGGGGTTAATATCAATATCAACAGAATCGTCCACCTCTGGGTAGGCATAAAAAGAGGCGAAAGAAGTATGCCTGCGATTACCTGAGTCAAATGGCGATTTTCTGACAAGCCTATGCACACCTGTTTCTGTGCGCAAATAACCGAAAGCGTTATCTCCAGAGATTTTCACTGTCGCGCTTTTAATACCTGCCACATCCCCCGCCGATACTTCGACAATTTCAACTGTAAAATCGTGAGACTCTGCCCAGCGCAAATACATGCGTAAAATCATATTCGCCCAGTCTTGAGCTTCAGTTCCTCCTGAACCCGACTGAATATCAAAAAAAGCATTACAGTGATCCATTTCACCTGAAAACATGCGGCGAAATTCCAACTTCACTAAATGCCCTTCTATATCACCCAAGTCTGAACAAACCGTCTCAAACAATTCTTCATCATTTTCTTCAACTGCCAACTCAAGCAGTTCTTGGTTTTCTTCAATACCCGCAGAAATAAGAGAAACCGTTTTGACAATTTCCTCCAGGGCTGAACGCTCTTTTCCTAACTGTTGCGCGACATCAGGTGTATTCCAAACATCTGATTGCTCCAAAAGCCCTTGAATTTCTTCTAGTCGTTCCTTTTTACTATCATAATCAAAGGTACCCCCTGATTGCAGAATTTCTCTCTGCAATCATTTTAATTTTTTCGAATACTGCTGTTGTTTCCATGGTTAGATATCGCTTTTTGAATATATTTAAAATATGTATGTGTACTAGGCAAGGCTTATCAGAAGCTCTACCCTTTTTTCATTGCCCCTACCGAGCGAACCCAGGGCTTTTCTTTCCTTAATCTTTCCGGCAAGAGCTGACGAGCACTCAATGCTTGCTGCTTAGATGCATATTGACCATAAATGAGTTTATACCATAAGTCTCCATCGATTTTTTCAGTCAAAATATGTGCCTTATCTTTTAAAGAATAATCCCTAATCATTTGTTTTAATAACGCAGATTCCTGACTTGCAAAGATTTGAATGACCCATGCATTATTGGGATACTTTTTAAGCCACGCATTGTTAGCCAATATAGAAGTTGACTGTAAACGCTCATTGTCTTCAGTCTGTTTTTGAATATCCTTATCAAGGTTTGTTTCTTGAAGGTATGCAGCGTCTTGCTGGTTAGACAGTCGCTTTTCGGGTTGTTTTAAATACTTCTCGGCTGGCTGATAGCCTAAACTGACGGCTTGTTTAAAGAAAAAAATGGCTTTCTTTTCATCGGCAGCTTCACCAGGTACTTTACCTTGCAACCACATCCGAGCAATATTAAAAGATGCTTTAGCATGCTGGCTTTCAACTGCCTTGCTCCATGCTTTATAAGCATTCATGAAGTCAGACGATATATAAGACTCCATCCCTTGGTGAAATAACTGATCTGCTGAACTTTGATCACCATTAGTCAAACCATATTCAGTAATAATGGACGCTTGTGAAAACATCACATTGACTATTAGAGACCATACAATAAAAAACAGCCCAAAAGCACTTTTAAAGTGTAGGACTGTTTGTTTGTATAGCAACGTTATTAACCGTCGCATCATATTGAGTTACTGATCGTATAAAACGAATTAATTACTTGTTTAAGTTAAACACTGTTGAGCTGCTTAAAGAGCATCTTCGCCTTTTTCACCTGTTCTGATTCGAACAACTTCTTCAAGGTCTTGCACAAAAATTTTGCCATCACCGACTTTGTTTTGCCTAGCCGCTTCCATGATCGCATCTAATGCTTCATCAAGAATTTTACCGGAAACAGCAACTTCAATTTTCACTTTCGGAATGAAATCAATTGAATACTCAGCACCACGGTAAACTTCAGTATGCCCTTTTTGGCGGCCAAAACCACGAACTTCTGTCACAGTCATGCCCGAGACGCCTAATTTTGACAATGCATCTTTCACATCATCCGTGCGATACGGACGAATAATAGCGGTAATTAGCTTCATAATAACTCCTTAAAGTGGTCTCATTATTGATTCTTATTTCGATGGCAGGAGTTTATCAACAAGACCGTGCGATAGCAAAAAACTGAACCACTAAGCTCATCATCTTTTTTTAACGTTGAGCAGCCGCCTCTTTCAATAGCTCTCGCCCAACTTCATCCTCAAATTGTTGCCAAATAGGTAACATCGCGGTTACCCAGTCATTTCGTTGAGAGGTACTCATATTGAACACTTCAACTTGGCCGGAGTCTAAAATTTCCTGCCTCGCTTGCGCTAATTCACTTTCAACCAAGTCATTACCATACTCAATAGCATCTTGGATGGACTGCTCAACAACACGTTTAAAACGAACCGGAATTTTTTTCCAAAAGTGAGATGATGTCAGAACTATATAAGCTGAAAAGCTGTGATTAGACTCCAACAAATACTTTTGCTGTGTATGAAATTTTTTACTTAAAATATTAGACCATGTATTCATTTGAGCATCAATTTCATTAGATTTTAATGAGTCATACACTTTTGAAAAAGAAATTTTTTGTGGGTTTGACTTTAACGAGCTTAACCAAGCTTTTGCCACTTTAGAGCCACTATAACGAATACGAACCCCATTCAGGTCATGAGGAGATATAACTGGCTGATTCGCGGTCAACTGGCGCATTCCATTACTTAAATAACCAAAACCATGAAACCCTGCTGGGCTTAATGAGTGTAATAATCGTTCGCCATACTCACCGGTCATAAAGTTTCTAGCGGACTGAGATGATGCAAAAATAAACGGTAAATCAAACACTTGAAATCGTTGCGAATATTTTCGAAACTTTGAAACGGAAGGAGCAGCTATCTCAACATTTCCCGCTAACAAAGCATCTAACACCTTACTATCACTATACAGTTGAGAGTTAGGAAAAATCTCCACCACTACCTGTTCTTTGCCTATACGGCTTTCAATTAATTCCTTGAACTTTTCAGCCATTAACCCTTTGGGAGTGGTTGGCGACACAACATGAGAAAAGCGAATAACCACTGGTTTTTCTTGGGATTCTTTTGCCTTCGCTACCTGAGAAAAAAATAAAATGACTATTAAACAAGCAATTAGCGGCCTAACTTTAACTAAACTCTTTACTGCATACATAAAACAACACCTGATAAATAACGACTAAAACTTAAAACGACATATTTAGCAATGTTATTCAACGCTCCCTTTCATTAACCCACGTAAATATCTTTTCTACCATTTGTCCGTAAAACACCGCATACGTTTGGCTTGTCACAAAGCCCACATGAGAGGTTAATAGCACATTCGGCATATTCAAAAACTCATGATTGGATGGTATAGGTTCCTCATCATAAACATCTAGAGCAGCCCCACATATCTCATTGTTTTTTAAGGCCTTAATTAATGAGTACTCATCAACAATAGGACCTCTCGAGGTATTAATTAGATAAGCACTTGACTTCATCCAATGAAACTCTTGTTTTCCAACTATGCCAACATTACGCGCGCCCATCTTTAAATGGATAGAGACAAAGTCTGCATGTTGAAAGAAGCTTTTCTTATCGACATATTCAACATTGAGTTCATGACAACGCTGTGCATTTAAATTTTGACTCCATGCAATAATCTTCATACCAAAAGCTTGAGCAAATCGAGCCATGTTTGAACCATGTCTACCTAAACCAAGAATTCCAAGTGTTTGTCCTTTCAAGTCGGAGCCAATCGTACTTTGCCATTTACCTTGTCGTATATTCGAATTTTCAATATGAATATTTCTCGCCAGGGACATCAATAAACCCCATGCTAACTCTGACGCTGCATGACCGGGAGACTGCGTACCCATAAATTCAATACCTAATCTTTCTGTTGCATTAATATCTATTGATGCATTCTTAGCTCCAGAAGAAACCAGTAATTTTAAACGAGGTAATCTTGTTAACACACCACTAGGAAATGGTGTACGTTCACGCATACAGCATATAACATCGAAACTCTGCAGCGCTTCAATAACCTGTTCTTCATCACCAAGATGTTGATTGAAAACAGTAATGTCTACTTTAGACTGTATACCTGTCCAATCAGCCATCGTGAGAGCGACATTTTGATAATCATCTAAAATTGCTAATTTCATGTGAATCCTCGTGTTGAAAAATTGATGATTGGATTTGTGTCTTTGGTAAAATGGCTTAATCGCGGTTTTTTTTATTTAAAAAATTCATACCAATTACCCCTATGAATACAATAAAAAAGTAGCGGCTTGCATGAACAACAACAACCAATCCCGCATCTAAACCTAGCGCAAGAGTAATCAAACTAATTTCTGCAATGCCTCCGGGCGACAGCGCCAGAAAATACAATAAAAAGTGTTCATTAATATCGTGAGTCATACCAAAGGCGAACAACATGCCAATCATTAATGCGATGCATGTAAATGTTAACGATAAAGACATAATCTTCGGGTATTCATGGCTGGGCTTTTGCACTAAGGCTGTCCCCAGCAAGATACCGAGAAATGCCATTGCCACTGTCATTATTATTTCTGGCATAGCTATTTGGATAAATCCAAAATGATAAGCTAAGCTTGATAACAACAAGCCAAAAATAACTTGCCCTCCTGGAACTTTAAAAATTTCAGCAATCACTCCTGACAGCAAAACAGTGAATAAGATAGGCAATAAATCAACATGCAAGGTAAAAGCAAAAGGGTTTATATCTTCTGTAACGCTTTTATCGACACCAATGAAATAAGACATGGCAGATAATACAAACACTAATGTAACCACTCGTGTCGCATGAATGAGTGCTATTTTTGGAAACTTACCCCCTAAATCACCCGCTAAAGAAATCAAAAAAGACAAACCGCCAGGTAACGAAGAAATATAAAGATCACTCGCTGTAAAGCCTTGTATACGTCTAAAAAAACGCATACCAAACGCAGTCACTACGACAGTAAAAAAAATGGCTAACATCACGACACTTGCTGTAGATGTTGAGAACAGACTTATATTCCCTCCAACAGATTCCCCTAGCGCGACACCAATGACAACTCTCATCCAACGACTAAAAACAGCGTTCGGCTTATTGATATGAATACCTAACTTGTAGGCCATAATGATGATTAATACGCTGCCTAATAAAAATGGAATAGGCACATTGAATAAAAATAGAACGATTCCACCTAGCAGGCCTAAACAGAGTACAAACAGCATAGACACTATTCGAATAAGGAAAGCTGTATTTTTCAGACGGTACGCCATTGGATGTTACTGTTAACGATACTGAATTAGCTAATTAAATGAGACCTGATATTTTTCAGTTAACCAGTTTTGTACCCATTGAGTCGCATCTTTGTTGACACCAATTGCCTGCTCAAGAGTGGCTTGAGCCTCCAAGCCGGTCATTTGAGGATAACTTCCTAAGATTTTTTTTGCGGCATCTGAAAACCCTGGTTTAGCAATCACTCTCTCAAATGCTTCTGTATAAACTCTCGTTATATTGTCTGGCGTACCTTTAGGCAAAAACACCATTTTTTGAGCCGGAAAACCCGCCACAAAAAAAGCTTTCCAAGCGTCCCATGCTGGACCTGAAGGAGCTTCACCATACACTTGCTCATAAACCTCTGGAAACGAGGGCAAATCCGGAAATGTTGGGTCACGCACGACTTTTCCTTCTTTATCCAAAGCTCCCCACGACATCAATGCGGTGACTTTTCCGGAAAGCACATCTTCATGGACCTCAGCTAGATACAATGAACTCGTTTGAAAATCGATGGTAGTGACACCTCTCTGGAAAGCCAAACGCCCCGCTTTACGCCCTTTCATCCCAAAAATAGCATCCACATTGGCGCCTAATAATTCAAAGGCCAATAAAGGAATCAAGTCTAATGAAGTCACGCCCAAGCTTCCAAACAACAATGGCTTATATTGTTTCGCTAAATCAGCAGCTTGATTAATGCTTGATTTAGAATCGATATAAACAACACCTCCGCTAGGGGTCGCCAATATGACCTTCCAGTCCTTATAATCATATTTCACCCTACTATCGCCTAGCATATATGGGAATTGTGTCGAACCGGATGTACCTAAAAGCGTCAAACCATCGGGTTTTGCTTGGGCTGCAAACTGATTGGCACCAATAGTAGAGCTAGCACCTGGCACATTTTTAATCACAATTCTTGGTTTACCCGGCAACTCTTCAGCAAGTAAAGGAGCATAAAAATAAGCCCATTTTGTGGACCCTCCTCCTTTATGAAAAGGGATAACCCATTCGATGGTTTCTCCACTAAAGTCTATCTCTTCGGCAAACGTATTTGACGCACTAAATAATTGAACAACCCATAAAACTAAAAAAGAAAATAGAAAAACACGTACATTACTGAATACATAAAACTTTGAAAATTGATCTTTTTTATTCACGTTACCTTGCAACATATCGTTACCTTCATGTCCTACTTAAATTATTGCTTAACAAACCAAGTTAGTTCAGTATACAAATATAACAAGCTTAACTTTCATTAACCTTTCGCTATAAAAACAATGTGAAAAACAGTTAATGATTTGATATCAAAAGTTGAGGAGCTCATGCGAATATTACTTGTCGAAGATGACGTTCATCTATCGCAAACACTAAAATCGGCTCTTGCTGAATTAGCTCACACTGTAGACCATGTGGATAACGGTCTTACCGCATACAATACATTAAGGACTGAAGAGTACGATGCTGTCGTTCTAGATTTAGGCCTTCCAAAAATGGATGGTTCAACTGTGCTCAAAAAAGTGAGATCAGAAGGCAATACCGTACCAATCTTAATTTTAACAGCACATAGCGAAGTGCCCTCAAGAGTCATGGCCCTTAATTCTGGTGCGGATGATTACCTCATCAAACCCTTTGATATTGATGAACTACTTGCTCGATTAGGCGCAATATCTCGCAGATCAGCATCACAACAGCAATCACTGATAACCATCGGCAACTTCTCTTTCGATAGTTCTGCCCGAAGAATATTTATTGATGACCAAGAAATTCATATTCCAAAACGGGAGTTTTCATTACTCGAATGCTTACTTCAACGCCAAGGAAAAGTTGTTTCAAAAGATGTTATTTTAGACTCCATATATAGCTTAAACGAAGACGCTGACATCAGCGTGATCGATTTATATATTCACCGCCTACGTAAACGCCTAGCAAAAGCAGTCGACCTAAAAATTTCAACATTGAGAGGTTTAGGTTATTTGCTAGATATGGTTGAAAACACTCATTAACCATGCAGAACTCAACAACTAACACCTCTTTTAAGGACGTCAAGGCGGATAAAAACTTGGTTGATCAACCCATACTAGCAAAAAAAGAAACTGCCAAATTACAAGGCAGCCTCCGCAATCGATTATTATTAATGCTTATGCTACCGTTAATTTTGATTAGTAGTATTTTTGCCGTTGAGTCATATCAAAATGCTTATAACATTTCAAAATCTTCGTTCGATAAAGCATTATCAATTCTATCTTTAACGCTAATAGAACAAAATGATAATATCTTTGGTAACACCCTATCAGAAGAAATTTTAACGGTTGTTTCCGATGCTTTCGGTGATATTTTTTATTATCATGCTATCGCACCTAACAGCTCAGTAATCACTGGCTATTCAAACCCTCCAAAACCTTCGGAACTTCCAAATAGCTCATTAGGAAAACCTTTCTTATTTGATAGTCAGTACCATGGTAACCCCGTCAGAGCAGCATTCGTTAAACGGTATAGTGATAACCCTGACTTCCCTGGCTGGGTTGAATTAACCGTTTGGCAAACGTTTGATCAACAAATCGCTTTACAACGCTCAATATTCATTCGGTCTATCGCTCGAATGTTGTCACTCATTTTATTAGTGGCTTGCACCTGCTGGTTTGGTATTCGATATGGTTTACAGCCGTTAGATAAGTTACAAACAGCCATTGCTAGGCGCTCATTAAGTGATCTAGAGCCTATCAAGCGAGCCGTCCCGATGGAGGTGAAATCATTAGTATCATCCATGAACGACTTATTCTTTCGCTTGAGGTCAGCTATTCAAAAAAGAGAAGCGTTTCTAGCCAATGCCTCACACCAATTAAAGACACCCTTAGCCAACATGCAAGGTAAAGCAGAACTTGCCTTACGTGCAACTGATGAAAGCTCACGCACTCATCACATACGAGACCTCATCGCAATCAGCAAGCAATCAAGCCGACTCACAAGTCAAATGCTCAGCTTACTCCGTGCTGAAAGTGAAGATATTTTGATAAACCCGATCGAAGAGTTTGAACTTAACCGTATTATCAGAGATGTTTGCATACACTATGCGCCTACCGCTTTACGCCAAGGTAGAGAAATACACTTCAAAGATGCAGATAACCCAATCATTATGAACGGTCACCCGCTAATGATTACCGAGTGTGTTAGCAACTTAATAGAAAATGCAATGGCCTACAGCCATGAGCAAAAGAACATTGAAGTAGAGTTAACTGGTTTAGACGCCAAAACACCAGATGACCAACCCCAAGCGTTGATCAAAGTTTGTGATGCTGGGCCAGGAATACCCGAACACCTACAAACCAAAGCAACAAGCCGTTTTTATCGACTGCCATCCACTGACAAGGATGGTTGTGGACTAGGACTTGCTATCGTTCAGGAAATTGCTAAAAATCATCACGGCAGAGTCTTCTTCGAAGGGCCTAGCGCTAAACAATTTATTATCGGCATAACAATCCCTATCCCTGCTTAAGATAACCCTAAGTATATCGTTACTGGGTTTTCAAATGAAATTGTTAGCTGCATCCATGCAGTCTAACGAATGAAGCACTTAATGCTTTTTTACTCTACTAACTCAAAGGCCACGGTAACCCAGAGACATAATGCTGTAAAATTCCTGGAGGAAAATTTCGATTTAAGGACCACGCCATAAAGCACATAAACATGATTGCACAAACAGTATAAATAGCAGCACTTAACCAATTTAAACCTGCTCGAGCACGCAGGAAACTCATTAAAAATACCGCAAGAGCAAGAATAAAACCAACGACACCACTCAAGGCAAGCAACATCCCAAACCAACCTAACGTGGACCACAGGCCATGACGTGCATCAGCGTCTTCGCCCGCAGCCTCTTTATCAGCAAACAATGTATCTGACTCTGGAGCACGCATCATGCGAACCATCAAATACAAACTCCCTAAAACGCCAATACTCGCAATAAACATGGGAATTATTTTATCCCCTATTAGTCGATCACTAATGAGTGATGCGTTCCAATAACTACCGACAAAGTACAACATGACAATCATCAAAAATATCAATGGAGCTCTTTTAGAACCTGTGGCGACTTCTCCACCAGTGTTAATTAATTTGGCTTGTCTTACGCCTAATACAATTGAAATCACTGTAATAACAATTAACACGATAACGATCGGACTAAAGATATAGTCATATCCCACGGAACTGCCCTGACTAAATTTGAATTTTGCAATCTGAAACGCTTGATTAGTAAATTTCTCTACGGGATTCGATAAAACAAAACCAATCAAAAATGCAGGTCTCGACCAGTCAAAGCGGCGCATAAAAATCCCCAATAAACCGATACTAAACAGAGCGACCAAATCAGCAAAGTTTTGGCCTGACTGAAAAGCAGCAAAAGAAATCAGCATCAAGAGAAATGGCGCCAACAAAGTGAAGCGTATGGTCGTTAATTTTGCTATCCACCCTGATACACCGATACAAAAAACCGTACCGACAACATTCGCCAATGCTAACAACCAAACAATCGAATAAGTAATGTTTAAGTTATCTTTTAGCATAGATGGCCCGACTTCAATTTGACCCGACCCCAGCAATGCAACAGCACCAATGAAAATTGCCATAGACCCTGAGCCTGGTATTCCAAACAATAGTGTCGGCACCAAACCTCCTCCTTCTTTAGCATTATTAGAGCTCTCTGGCCCAATCACACCTCGAACTTCGCCCTTACCAAAATGAGATTTCTCTTTAGTTGTTTGTACTGTGTGACCATATGCAATCCAATCTACCACTGAGCCACCCAGACCTGGGATGACTCCGACGATAACTCCTATGATAGAGCAACGAACGGATAACCAAATATTGCTCCACCAATCTTTCACTCCCTGGAACCAACCCGATCCCAATTCAGCTGTCTTTGAAATTGAACGGTCTTGCCGCAGTAAAGAGACAATTTCCGGAATTGCAAAAATTCCCAAACCAACGATCACTAGCTTTAAGCCATCTGTTAAGTAAGGCAACTCATAGCTCGCCATTCGCAAACTTCCACCAGCATCTGCTTCACCAATCGTCCCAATCATTAAGCCCAAACAAGCCGCTGCGATGCCTTTAATTGCAACCCTTCCGGCTAAAATAGCGACCATAGATAAACCTAAAATCGTGATCATTAACATTTCAGGTAAGCCAAAAGATAAAACGATAGGCCTTGCGACTAAGATAAATATTGTCAAAAATGATGCCCCAACGAGCCCTCCAAACAACGACGAAGCAAAGGCCGCAGACAATGCTCTTGCCGCCTCGCCTTTTTGCGCCATGGGAAAACCATCTAAAACAGTCGCTTGTGACGCTGATGAGCCCGGTATACCCATTAACACTGAAGCAAAGGTATCTGATGTCGGCACCACTGCCACCATACCCACCATTAAAGCCAAACCTAAAATAGGATCCATTCCAAACATGAACGGTAATAATAATGATAAACCAGCTATTCCACCCAGCCCTGGAAAAACACCTATGCATAGCCCCATGACTACGCCAAGTACTAAATAACCGAAAACTATCGGTTGCAATATCAATCCAAATGCATCACTTAATGCAGGTAACGCTTGTAATAAAGTATCCATAAAAACCACTCTAACGACTTAAAAAAGCGCTTCGATTGAAAAACAAACGAAGCGCAAAGAGGATAATGAACTCGACTATTTCAATTCGACACCATAGGCGTCTTTCAACCAGCCTTTAATGTAAGTTTTTGCTGAAGCTGGCACTTCTAAGGCTTGGTTCAATGCCGCTGTGGCACCGCTGCCAGTAAACATTGGGTATTTACCCAAGCGTTTCTTCGAAATTTCAGCAAAATCAGGCCGTGCTTTAACTTTTTCGAATGCATTGACAAATGTTTCCACAATAGCTTTATCAGTTCCTGCAGGTAAAAAGGCTATTTTTTGTGAAGGAAATCCTGCGACAAAAAAAGCTTTCCATGCATCCCACTTTTCACCTGATGTTTCACAACCCTGTGTTTTTTCACAAACTTCTTTAAATGTTGGCATGTTAGGAAAGGTTGGATCACGTACAATGTTGCCGTCTGATCCTAACGCCCCCCAAGTCATCATTGGCACGGCGGTACCCGCTTCTACAAATGCTGCAGAGCCTTTCAAATAGCCCGAAGAGGTTTGATAATCAATATTTGCTTCCCCTCGTTCAAACATTAATCGTCCATCACCACGCCCTTTAATGCCAAATACTGGTTGTACGTCCATACCTAGCATTTCCCATGCTAATAATGGTACAAGATCTAACCGAGTCGCACCTTGAGAGCCGTAAATAAATTTCATGCCCTTCAATGCATTGGCTGAGCCATCGAATTTAGCACCTGCTTCTTTATTTAAGTAGGCAACACCACCTGTGCCACTTGCCATCACCGCTTCCCAATCTTTGTATTCATATTTGACTCTAGGGTCATCCAGTAGATAAGGAAACTGAGTGGAACCTGAAGAGCCAAAAAGGACTGTTCCATCGCCATTTTTTTGCTTCTGAAACCAGTTTGCTCCTTTAGTAGAACCTGCCCCTGGCATAAATTTTACAACCACTGTCGGTTTGCCAGGTAATGCTTCTGACAGAAGTGGTGCAAAAAAGTTTGCCCACTTAGCAGAACCACCTGTTTCTGAAAATGGAATAGTCCATTCAATTGTTTTTCCGGCCATGTCTACTTGCGCTTGGGCTATGGCACTCATTGTTAATGCAATAGTTGTTGCTGAAGCAACGCCCACAAATTTAGATAAATTTTTCATACGACTCCACTTATTAAAATTATTGAAAAGGTCTAGCGAATCATTAAAACAACTTCATGAATATTGATTCATGTTGCTAATATATCGATTCAATCTTTCATCAAGCTTTCATACATGACATTTTATTTAGCCTTCATTGGCTGGTCACATCCGTGTGCATACCTTTTCGGGAAACCCCGTCTTAACACAGAGCTTTTAACGATTCGCTGAGCGCACTTAGCTATCAATCGTTAGTTAGTTTTGTTAATGCTTTTGTTTTACTTAGAAGACAAACGTTTAATTTGTTCATCTTTAATCAACGAAGCTAAACGGAAGAAACCATGTACCATCTTCGAGTATGGCGTTAACAAGAAAAATGCTAACACCCCACCTAAATGCAGTACTAACAATTCGGTCAACCATTGCGATTCACTGAAAAGGTAAAGCCCAAGACCGCTAGTGCTAACGAAACATAGCAACACGATAAAACCCATTTCTCCAGACCAAACGGTACCATCAGACAAGAATCGCTCAGCTTTCAATTTGAGCGCAATCATGCCTAAGGTACCAAGACTGAGTAAAATTCCGCCGGTCACTCCAAACAATTTAGGAAAAGAAATCAAATCATAGGGAGCGGGTAGATTAAAAAAATAATGCATAACAGTTCCTGCGCTTGTCGATGCAAAACACAGCAAAAAGCCATACATCACACATTGGTGCAACCACCGCCTTCGATGAGAAAACTCATCTTCATTTTCAAAGTTGCAACCATCGCCATGCCCTCCAGATAAGTTCTTCATTTTGGCTACTGAACCAAACGCCATCGATACATCTTGAAAAGTAATGCTGCCTCCTCCGATGGTGAGCCAATAGCGCTGTATACTTATTGCGATCGACAACAGTGGCAACAAAAACGCAGGCATAAATAGAGCAACCATTGCGTTATGAGGCAACACGGCATAGAAACCCTCCCCTCCACTAAATTCAAACATTGACACTATCCACATTAGCAAAGCAAAACCAACGATTGCGGCTAATGCGATAGCAAGGCCATAGCGGTGAAATGCTTTCCCAAAAAGTTGAGGAAAAGCATGATCTTCCCAGCTACCTTGGCGTACTTCAGCCAAAACCTTAGGTAAATTCAAGGAAAACTCATGCGGCTCTGTATACTGGCAGGCGTGATAACACCCGCGGCAATTATGACAAAGGTTTGCTAACTGGGTGATATCTCCTTCATTAAATGTGCGTTCCCTTGTGATTGCTGGAAACACTGAACAATATCCTTCGCAATACCGACAAGCATTGCAAATTTCAACTTGCCGTCGAGCCTCTTGAATAGTCTCTGCTAGCGTTGATTGAGTGTTTATACCCACCTCATTTAATGGTAATTGATTTTGTTTTGATGTTTGTTGCTCTTTAACACTTTGCATAATTTGATGCCTCCTTACCCGCAATTCGACCAAATACGGTACCTATCGCCATACCAAATCCTGCTAAATAACCTTGCCCTAAAATTGAGCCGGCCATTGTTTCCCCAGCCGCCCAAAGATTGTTGATCGCACCTTTTTCACTCTGAACTTGAGCATTTTTGTCTACTTTGAAACCCAAATAGGTAAAAGTAATCCCTGTTTTTAAACTATACCCATAAAATGGAGGTTCATTGATTGGCCTTGCCCAGTTTGATTTCACTGGTTGAATATTTTCAGTCGATAAGCCATCTAATTCAGTAGGATGAAACCTGCCTTTTCGACATGCGGCATTAAAGTCATTTATTGTAGATACCAATTTATCGTTAGGTAGTGCCATTTTTTCGGCTAATTCCGCAATAGTATCGGCTTTTATGGGAGGAAAAACCGATGGCATGAACAGATCGATTGATTTGGAGTCGATAATTACATAAGCAATTTGATCGGGCTGTGCCGCTATTAACCTTCCCCAGATCGCATAGCGTTTTGGCCAGACATCTTCTCCTTCATCATAAAACCGCTCAGCATGTTTGTTGACGACGACAGAAAAAGGAACGCAGTCTAAGCGTGTCACAATACCGCCATCATATTGAGGTGAACGCCCATCAATCGCCACTGCGTGACATTGTGTTGGGTCTCCAACAGATTTAACACCCTGATCTAATAAATCTTTTAATACCACTCCTCGATTATAAGGAGTGCCTCTAATTAAAAAGTTTTTTGCTGCTGGCCCCCATGATCTTGCAAGCCAATCTAAATCGGCTTGGAAGCCTCCTGAAGCGACAACTACCGCTTTCACTTTTAATTGACGCAACTCGCCGGCATATTCATATTCGACATAAGATACGCTCTGCTCATCTATTTGAAGGTGCGTCACTTGTGCTTCATAATAAATTGTGACTCCAAGTGATGCCGCTATACGATAGTAAGCATTGACCAAGGACTTTCCTCCACCTCTGAAAAAGGCATTCGTCCTTGATAAAGATAATGTTCCAGATAATGATGGTTGAAAACGCACACCATGTTGCTCCATCCATGGCAAACACTCTTCTGTCGATTTAATAACCAGTCTCGCTAACTCTTCATTCGTTTTCCCCGCGGTTACCTTCATCAAATCTAGAAAATACTCTTCTTCGGTATATTTCCCAGTTAATTCAGAAAGCGGTTCTTGATGCATGCAGCGGAAATTCCTCGTATGCCTTGAATTACCTCCGCGATATGACTTTGGTGCACCTTCTAGGATGATTGCTTTAGCTCCATTTTCTGCGGCGGTAATTGCGGCACATAATGCGGCATTACCACCTCCAATGACAACGACATCAAAATCGTCTTCGTCAGGTCTACTCTCACTCATGGACACTTCATCTACCTCTATATCAGTTGATATTATTTATTCGTCTCAAAATAAAGGCGCTTTACTTCGTACGACATAGGAGCATATTGCATAAAGTTAATTAATTTGTTAATTGAAATATTTACAATTATTATTGCGTTATGAGCATAAATTTTGACTTTGGAGACCTTGAAGCTTTTTTGGCAGTTTCTGAAAAAGGATCATTCCAACTAGCGGCTGAGAAACTCAATATTTCACAATCTGCTGTTACTCGCCGAATACAAAAACTAGAATCATCACTGAAAGTGAAACTCTTTGTTAGAACGACGCGTAGCCTAAAACTCACCCAAGAAGCTAAAAGCTTTCGAGCGAGAGCACAAACGATGCTAGATAGCGCATCAGAGGCTATTCTTGCTTTGCGTGATGAAAGCTCTCAGTTTGAATTTCAACGCAATGCAATCATCACTATCGCTGCCATACCTACCTCTATCCACGACATTTTGCCTAAAGCTATCAAGGTATTTCATCAGCAAGGTTATCAAGCAAGAATCAATGTTTTGGATCATTTCGCTAATGATGTTGCCGAATCTGTCTCTCAAGGGGAAGCCGACTTTGGTATTAGCTTTATGGGCACCAAAGAACCTAGCTTAGAGTTTGAAAACATTTTAGAGGACCATTTTGTTCTAGCGGTGCATCAAGATCACCCGTTAAACCAACGCACCAAACTTCATTGGAAAGACCTAAGAGGCCTGCCAGTGATTGCTCCTTGGAAAGGGACTGGAAACAGGTTATTGATCGATAACGAATTGGCTAAAACACAACAGAGTTTGGAGTGGTTGTACCAAGCTCACCACTCGTCAACATCATTAGGGTTTGTTGAAGCAAGCATTGCTGTCGCCGTTCTACCAGAATCAGCCATTCCAAAAAGGCAAGACTCTGTCATTATTTCTAAGCCACTGACTGAACCCGTGATTACTCGAACAATTGGCACTGTTAGGAAAACTAACCATAGTATGTCTCCTATGGCTGAACAGTTTTATCGTATTTTGGTAGATATCTTCAACCAAAAGCCGAAAAAGAATCAGTAAAAACTAACTATATTAAAACCTATTGGTCCATCAAATTTCATACATCCCTCGGGTGATTTACTTATTTGAGCTTAGGGCATTAGCGATAACGTGGAGTCGAAAAATGTTAGCCTCGACTGGGTATATACCCGTGACTACCGTGCTTAATAAATAAAGGTATTTAAAGCAAAAAACACCTATTTGTTTGCAGAAGCAAGCCCAATACCAAAGCCTATAAAGGTGGTTCCTCCAACTCTATTCATACTCCGCCCACCCTTTTGTGAGGAGAACCAACGCCTCGCTTTTTTGGCGATAATTGAATACAAAAAATGGATAGCTATCACTAAAAGACTATAGCTGACCACTAACAAAACAAATTGCTCAGTAGCGTTCGTTCCAAAATCAATAAACTGAGGAAATATTGACATAAAAAAGAAGACCGCTTTAGGGTTGGTTACTTGAAGTATTAAGCCCTCTAGAAATTGTAATTTTTTGCTTTTCAATGTTGCGCTTGCCACGTCAATTTCTTCAACAGGCGTTCTCCATAGTTTAATACCAAGATAAATCAAATATGCAGCACCAACATATTTCATGATAGTAAATGCAACAGAAGATGTTGCCAAAAGCACACCAAGACTCGTTGCAGAAACTCCCGCAACAATGAACGTACCACACGCTATTCCTAAGATACCGCCAACAGCTCCCGACATACCAAACCTAATGGTGTTTGTCAGCGTCAAGATCACCCCTGGACCAGGGCTAACGACAGTAATAGCAGCAATCACTAGAAATAATAGATAGCTTTCCATAACAGCTCTTCAGTAGTGTTGGTTTGATTGATAATAACAATATAAGGGTTATTCCATCTTAATGTATCTTTCCGAGCCTTCCAACAATAGGCCATTGAATGTTGTTTGTTTGTGTCTCATCTGGACAGAGGGCTGAAATTTCACGACTAAAGCCGTCTATGATGTCTCCATTGCCTAATTTTCGAGCGACTCGCACTGCTGACCACGTTTCAACATAGCCTAACAGTTCAGCTGTTGTCCAACTTCGATAGATGTATAACTCTGGCAAAGATTGTTCTTCAAATGGAAAGTCAAATGATTGATAACCTTGTTCAATATGTTTTCTCTCCGGCGGCCAAAATTGATGAATTTCTTTCCAATAAAACTCTGCAAAACGTTCACCAATATCGCCTTCTAAGGAAAGCACTCCATAAGAAATTAACGCTAATAAAGAGTGTTCATTACCAATTTTTTTCACTTGTTCATAGAACGTGGGTAAATCAAACCAATGAGCTGCTTGGGCAGCAACCACCAAATCAACATCTTGATCCGGCAAGCAAATATCTTCAGCAGTGCCTTGCTGATAGCTGACACCGTTATACGGCGTTGCGTTTTTAATTTGTTCTGCGCTAGGGTCTGTCGCGGTCACTGCATCAAACTTTTTAGATAAAACACCTGACAACTGTCCGGTACCGCAGCCCACCTCCAAAACATGGTGACTTTTATAACAACGTTCAGCTAGGGCCACAGCTAACTCTTCAGGATAAGTTGGGCGGTATCGCGAATATTCATCACCCTTTTCTTCGAAATAATTCTGCTTTTTTTTCATTCTTGACACCCGCTATGTAATGAATTTTTTCGTCATTCAAAATACGGTAAACAGTCCAACAAGTCCATCCTTTGTCAACAAAGAATAGCTTTCAAGAACCAGCATCACTTAACCAATATTGTTTAAAAACGCTATGCTTACAAGCACGTTCAAAACAATAATAATGAGCAGAAGACGTGCCATTTGTACTATATATATCAAATACTTATCATCATTTAAATTTACCATTCAGTTAAGCTTACTTAATGAATCTACGGTAATTGCAACGGTAATGTCTAAGGCACATTTTTGTAAAACTACCGTGTTAGAGTCTCTCCCGCAGTCTGCAGTTCACACACAAATGAACGAGGTGCTCTATCCGTATTTGCGTACCTTTATTCTTAATTTTTAAAACGAGAGAATGAAACAATGGCACGAATATATATCACTTTCCCCCTACACCGAGATACGGTTGATCTACTTGGCTTAATTGAAAACAAAGTCATTCAATTCGACAATGCTCGCTTATTTTACCAACCCAATGTTGGCTTACAACAAGGCTGGCGTAAGAACAACATCATGCATTTAACCATGGAAGAGAGCATTAAATCTTTCAAACCTGACGTAGTGGTCATAGGAAACAATACGATTCCAGAATCAGCCATTCGAGCATGGGGGAAATCATTGCTCGATAAAACTGCTCCTAAACAAGTTGAACCAATGATCATACGTAGAGGAACCGAACTAGGCGGAATACCCGTTGAACTCGCAAAAGCATATGGTATCGAACTCAAAAACACTCCAGGCATTAATTCTCCATATGTCGCAAGACATATGCTACAACAATTAGACTTTACCTCATCTACCCCTGGAGAGACCATTGCTGTGATCGGTGCTGGAGATATTGGCTTACCGATCATTAAAGCGGCGGTAAAAAATGGTTTAAACATCAAAGTGATCAGTGATTCACTCATGTCTCACTCTGAGGTGAAACGTCGAAATCGTAAAATTGACTATATTCAAAGCTTTTTGGAGAAAAATCGCATTGAAAATGCAAACATTTCTTACCATTCTAGCCTTGAAAGCACGTTAGATTGTGCGAATTACGTTGCAATATCCGTTCCTTGGTGGTTAGAAAAAGAACAACGCCATAATGAAGACATGATTGATGTGTCTACGATAAAAAAAATAGCCGTAGGAGCAACCATAGTTTCGGCATCAAACCCCAGAGTTTTTTCGGAAGATGCACTCAGCTGGATGAACCAGAAAATACTCGGAAAGCAAATCAAAAAAGTTCGCATTGACACAGGGCATAGTTATGCGGCTGAAGTTTATGAGAGATATCACTGTAAAGCGATAGATGCTCAGGCCGGAAAAGCTTTTTATTGCAAAGATGGCTTAACACGTTTGGATCGAGCTTTATTAAATGTGATTTTTAAACATTCAGGTTTATCGACGACGAAACTACTCATGACTATTCCTCGCCCGCACGACGACATGGATATTGAATCATATATCGTTAACCCTCAACATTTCTATGACACCGAAAAAGTATACGCCACCTATGCAAAGCAACTACTAAACCATTCAAATCGGGCCGGACCTTTAAAAAATCGCTCTTTTGATGCCGCATGAAACATCTGCTAACTCTGGGCATCGCCTCTTTAGGAGGTGCCCTGCTTCATTTGACTCAAATGCCGTTAGCATGGCTTCTAGGAGCTATGCTATTGACGGCTTTGTCTAGTCAGTTTTTAAAACAGCTCCATGTTCATAAAACGTTAAGACTGAGTGCTACGGCATTGCTTGGCACCGTAGTCGGGGCACTGGTTAATGCCAACATTTTTTCGCTACTACTGAAATACGCGCCGTCTATTACCGCAATGCTCTGTTTTCAATTATTATTAGTCATTGTTGGGACATATTTTTTTCTTCATCGAACCTCTACGAGCCGCCTGAGCGCTTTATTAGCAACTTATCCAGGTTCAATATCACAAATCACGGCACTCAGCTTAGAAAGAACCTGCGACGTGCAACTCATTGCAATGAACCACACAAGTCGTCTCTTTGTAGTGATTAGCTGTATACCTTTACTCATTACTTTTGTTATTGGTGATTTTAGTGCAAGTTTGCCGGATACCGTCAATGCTGTTAAAACGCCTGATGCTGTCATTAATTACGCATGGCCTCTAGGTGTTGCTTTACTTGGTTTTTATTCAGGAAAAGCCTGCCATATCATGACACCCGCGTTGTTTGGGCCAATGTTGTTAGCCGCTATATTGAGCGTGACGGGTTTAACCCCTGATGCTAGCACAGGTAAGTGGCTGATCCCTATCGCGCAAATTATTATCGGCGCATCAATAGGCCTACACTTTCAACACTTGAACAAGCATCAATGGAAACGAATGCTCTCTATTCACCTTCCATACGCGTTAATACTTCTGACTTTTACAATTATTTCAGGTTGGTTGCTACATATTTTTTTAGACATTCCTTTTGATAGCAGTCTATTAATTATGGCGCCTGGAGGCCTTTCTGAAATGGTGTTAATCGCGTTTGCACTTGATATAGACCCTGTCATGGTTACAGCACATCATGTCATACGCTCACTGTTTGGTTTTTTGTTTATTCCATGGCTAATGCAGTTTTGGGCAAAGCCTAAAAATTGTGAAAAAAAGTATACGTAAAATCAGTTAGGTTTAGAATGAGTACATCCATCAAAGTCATGCTGATGATCATCAACGGAGCCTAATTGATTACACACGACATTCAGAGGAAACGCCGACAATACATAACAAAACTGTAATGAAACGGACTACATAACGGTCTCTGTTAAAGTAGCTCACTAAATTCATGATTTTTGTTGAGTTTAATGGATTTCAATATTGAGACAATTTTATGAAAAAAATTATTTTTGCCATTTCATTCTTAATGCTCATTGGAGCAGTTCTTGGTTATTTTGCGTTTAAGGACAATAAAAACTTAGATCAAGAAGTATTTATCGAAACGACTGATTCCATTCGAAACCTTGTTTTACTTGATAATGAGCTCAATGAATTACTCTTAAAATCTCGTTATGGTATTGAAAAAGACTATGACAAGTTAATCGATATCTCACGCCAAATTAGTGAAGAATTTGACAATTTACGTTTTTCGGCAGCTTTCGAAGAAATTGAGCAAATTGCCGATTTAGACCAGGCTGTCTACGCTTTTGATGAACTTCTCATTGAAAAATTAGACTTTGTAGAGGTTTTTAAAGAGCAAAACTCATTATTCAATAAAGAAAGTGAACGTTTCCCTAAATTCTCTCAAAAATTGATTGGTGTATTTTCTGCCTTAAATCAAAGCCAAGGAGATATTGAGGCATTAAGCACTCTTCACAAAGCAAACACAGATGTCTCAAATTTTTTACTCAATGGCAGTGTAGAAAACAAGCTATTAGTCAACGAACGTTTATCAGAAGTCAGCGCACTGCGATCTAAACTTGAACTACCGGCTGAACTTGACGACTATATTAGCAACGTCAAAACAATGATAAAAACCCATGAATCAACACAAAAATCGCTGATATCAGCTATCAGTGAACCCAGTAGTATCGTATTAAAAGATGTAGAAACCGCTTATATTAACTTTTACGACTCAGCTGTCGCTAAATCTAACAACTTGCGTAATGCGCTCACCATCTATGGAGTTATATTACTTATTTCCTTAATTTTTCTGGGCTTCATGCTACGAAAAAGCTTCCAAGGCTTAGAGAAAAAAGTAGCGGAAAGAACTGAAGAAATTGAAGCAGCCTATTCTGAGCTGCAAGAATCACAAGAACAGTTAATTCAATCTGAAAAGCTCGCTTCTCTTGGTGGAATGGTTGCAGGGGTCGCGCATGAAATGAATACGCCACTGGCCTATGTGAGCAGCAATGTTACCAGCGTAATATCCAATATGAATGACATCAACAAGTCCCTAGTGAACATTCAAAGCCTTTATGACGAGCTTAAATCCCCTCAACGTGATAACAACAAAGTCGCGCAATTAGTAAAAAAGACAGTTATTGACTATGAACAATTAGAAACGGCTGAAATTTATGAAGAAAGCAAAGAGCTATTGGAAGACGGAAGCCATGGGCTTGGAGAAATCTCTAATTTGGTGGTTAGCCTGAAAGATTTTGCTAGGCTTGATCGCCAAACGACTGAAAGTGTTGCGATTGAATCTTGCTTAGATAACACATTGACCATTGCTACTAATCATATTAAAGAAAACCAAGTCACGGTTGAGAAAAATTATGGCTCAACACCAGAAATTGAATGCATCCCCTCAAAGCTTAATCAGTTGTTTTTAAATATTGTTACCAACGCCGCTCAAGCAATTGGCATTGAAGGAGGCAGATTAACCATTACGACAGAACATATTGGAGAAAAAATATCGATCCGTTTTAGTGATACTGGCTCAGGTATGGACGAAGCAACAAAACAAAAAATGTTTGATCCATTTTTCACCTCTAAACCTATCGGGGAAGGTACTGGTTTAGGCATGTCGATTGCTTATAAAATCATTGAAGCCCATAAAGGTTCAATAGAGGTTGAGTCTGAAGTGAATGTAGGCACAGTCATCACTGTTACCTTACCTATTAAAAATGAAGAATAACCGAGAACCTAGAAGCAAAAAAGCCGCTGGAAAGTGAACGTTCCAGCGGCTTCTTTTTTAAATATTTTTTAAATCAGCTAATGAAACGCCAAGCAACACGCTTAGGCTTCAGAACGATTCAAACCAAACTTAGCAAAAAATTGTTTCACTTTGTCAGAAAAAACTAACTCTTTTTGTTCAACTTTAACTCGCATACGGGCTTTTTTCTGATCTTTCAAAACTAGGTGCGCTCTAAATGCCATGTCTATGGAATCTTCTAAGACTAACGAATCACAAGGGTCCGAAAAATATCTGAAAACTTGTCCAACATTAATAAGTTGTGAAATCACATTTGAGTCTGAATCCTTGGCTAAAACCATGGTGAGCAATTCGGGCCGCGCCTTCTTCAACATTGAAATCGTTTGTAAAGTTTCAGAAATATTTTTAGGCATTTGGATGATAAAAAGACCAATGCGACTGCTGTTATCAATCACTTTGAGTGAATCTTCGAAGTTGTCTGATATGGTGATTTTTGAACCGTTTAATGCATCAAAGTGCTTTATTTGATTCTGTAAAGAATCGCCTTCTTCAAGTATGTGAATAGCTGGTTTTTTTGAAGAAACACCTTCAGCATTCACTTCTTTAATAGCACTTTGCACTTCAAATTCTGAAGCGAGGGCTGCTTCAGCAATGATGCGACGGATTTCATCGTTCTGCCAAGGTTTATTCAAAAAACGATACACCTGGCCTTCATTGATATTTCGAATAATCGCTTCTTTATCAGTAAAGCCTGTCAGCAAAATACGCATTGTTCGGGGATGTCGTTTTTGTACTTCAGCCAACAATTGATGCCCCAACATATTCGGCATCCTTTGATCACTGACAATCACATCAATATCATTTTCCGCTAACAACGTCAGTGCATCAACACCACTATTGGCAACAAACACCTTGTATTCTTGGCGAAAAATTGACCGAAGAGCCGTCGTAACTCGACGTTCATCGTCAACAAATAACACTTTATATTTTTTTTCCGTTTTTCTTGAAGACATTTCAAAACTCACTTGGTTTGTATTGATTCCTAAAACACTACCACTGATGAATTACAAAAAGCAATTTAACGGCTTTCATTCACGCACCTAGTTATCGCTTTAATATATTAGGCCAGTTCCTGTCTGCTCTAGCTATGTGTGTATCTTTATTTTTTAAAAAACGTTTGTTTACCGTTTTGTTGTAGTTTAAATACAACTTACCTTCGTTAATAATAAATAACTCAGGCCTTATCGATGCGGTCATATTTCGTGAGACTGCATAAGCACAATATCCGCCATACTGCGGGCTATATTGCTCAGGATCACTTGCAAAAAGCTGTTTATTTTCTTCAGAAGAAAACAACCACTTAGCGCCATTGTATTCATAAGTAAAAGATTCATCACCTTTTACTGGTTTGTTTTGTTTAAAATATGCCACAGGGTCATAGCCTTTAATGGCAATATTGGAACCACGCTCTGTATACACTGGAGATATAGCTGAAGCAGCCAGGCTAACCAGCAACGCACTGACTAAAACGAATATAGTCATAATAGCTTTTAAAGGTCGCATTTGTTTATCCTATTTTAATTTTCTCTCTCTATTTAGACCCTTTAAAACGGAATTTTCATGCTTTTATTTTCAAAAAATCTGTTATGTTCTTCTTGGTAAATTCTTTTTTAGATGGCCTGTAAGAACATTTAAGCACATAACGAATGTAAACACGCACCGACTATGGACATTACTGTACAAATAATACCGCAATTCGTGCATTGGGTTTCTATGCTGGGTATCGTTGTGTTTGCTCTATCAGGAGGGGTTTATGCTGCTGAAAAAGAAATGGATATTCTTGGTTTTTTATTAATTGCAACTGTTACAGCGATTGGCGGTGGTACGCTGCGCGATCTACTATTGAGCGTGCCAGTTTTCTGGGTTCAACAACCCGTATATATATACATTTGTTTCGGGGCTGCATTGGTTGCTTACTTTGCCGCAAGTCAAGTGAGGTTACGACGCCGATGGATGCTTTGGTTAGATGCGGCGGGTTTAGCTTCATTTGCCGTCATCGGTACACAAATATCTCTGACTCATGGGGCTCCTCCTATTATTGCTATTGTCACTGGTGTAATGAGTGCGACGTTTGGTGGCGTTATTCGAGATGTGCTCTGCACCGAGACACTTACCATTACACAACCGGAAATGTATATCACATGCGCCGTTTTAGGTTCAACATTATTTATTGCTTTGCACTCATTGAACATCGACACAAGCATTTCGGTTGGATTGTCTTTTTTGGCCGGCTTTGGGCTTAGAATGGCAGCTATTATTTATCATTTGGAGTTACCAAAATACTCCTCAAAACAATAACCCACTCAATGCACAAAGTCTGTGTCTACTTAACAAGTACGCAGTAATCACCGTCACACCACCTATGTGAGAGGTAAATAGTCAGAGGCAAAGAGTGAGTAACTAAGTCAAATGACTGTAGACCCATGACAAGATAACACATTGAAATATGGTGCTATCTAATGATTACCTCTAGATAGCCTGCTAGGTAATCACCTACATAGGATAAAGCGCATTTTTTAGTCCCTATTCATGAAAAAATAAACAATTTTATAGCGGCCAATATCGCCATCACCCGAATCAGCCACTTAAACTGTTTTAAATTTATTTGATTTAACAAATAATAGCCTATTATCGCACCGACAATTAATCCCGGTATATTCATTGCACTCATCAACAATGTGTCCTTATTAACCAAACTTAATGAATACAACATAGGTAATTTGCTGACGTTGATGATAAAAAATGCCCATGCACGCGTGCTTACATAAGCCTCTTTCGAAAGCTTTTGTTCCATCAAAAACAAGCTAAATAAAGGGCCTGCAGCATTAGCAATTAAACTAATAAACCCTGCAAACAGCCCTACAGCATAAGTTGTTAGAGGGCGACGCATAAAATCAGCTGGACGAAAATCCAAATATACACTCAACAAAATCATCCCAATAATAATAAAACCTAGCACCAACACATATTGCTCTGTTTGAATTTCAGATAGTATCTGCCCGCCAATAAAAATGCCTATAAACGCCAATGGCAACAACCGGAATAACACACGCCAAGCAATATTTTTTCGATAACTTGAGACAGCCATAACATCCGTGATTAAATACGCGGGGATTAATACGCCTAATGCTTCAGGCCCTGGCTGCACAATCATAATAATAGGAAGAATGAGTAAACCCATTCCACCTATGGAGAACTTCGAAAACCCTGTAATGAGACCTGCAAGTAATAAAATAAAAACATCCATACAAACCACTTTTCGAATTAGTTAGTTAATTCGGTAGCGTAAGGCAAAGCATGAATGTAAGATAATTTCATCTTTCACTCATAATGATTCATTTTTTCTATCATGAAAATTGATCAACTTAAGGCTTTTATTGCAGTTGTTGAAACAGGTAGCTTTCGTTCTGCCGCCAATAAACTGTATAAAACTCAACCTACCATCAGTGCAGCAGTTCAAACGTTAGAGCAACAATTCAATGTGCAATTATTGAGTAGAGAATCATATCGCCCTACTTTGACGAATGAAGGACAATTATTTTTCAAGCAAGCTAAACATACGTTGTCTCAATTACAACAGTTGGAAAAATTAGGTCACGAAATAGCCATAGGTTCACACACGGAATTAAATATCTGTTTAAGCCCAATCTGCATGACTGTTGAGTGCTTAAATACCCTTCAAACGTTTACACAGAAACATCAAGATATACATCTAAATATGACAAGTGGTCATTTACAAGGCGTTGAAGAACAACTGCGGTTAGGACATTGTGAAATTGCCATAGGCCCCCGCTATGGTTTAGATGATCGACATGACCTGCTGGAAATCATGCAAGTCAATATGGTGACAGTCATTTCACCGAATATATTACCCCTCCATAAAACACAACAACCCATCACTCAAAAAACATTGCATACCTTTCCTCATATTTTGATCGAAAACTCAGCAAGTAACTCAAAGAACAATGAACATATTCACGTTTTACCTTCAGGCAGAAAGTGGTACGTTAATGATTATCAAGTCAAAAAATCACTCGTATTATCCGGGATGGGATGGGCCAGAATTCCATTACATTTAGTCAAAACTGAATTGAAAGCCAAACAGTTGATTCTCATTAACATCGAAAATTTTCAATCAAATAGCTACGTTCCAATCTATATGATTCGTCTTCGAAATCAAGCAATCAGTCACCAAGCCCAACTCCTTTGGCAAAAAATGGCTGAATGAATAAAATGATTGCGACAGGCGACATGAGAATAAAAAATAAAAATCTGCGCGAAAAAGCACTTTCACTCGGTCATATCAATGACTCTTATTAATATTCGTTGAAACCTTAAATTACATGAACAAAAAAAAATACTGGCTTGGCTACGAAACGCCTGAAGAACAAGATACTTTTTTTCTTGAAGCGCTAGATAAAGACCTATGGCAACAAGGTCAATCAAATGACTGGGATAGTTGTTGGAGCACTGAAATGCCTGACCCAGAAGTATTTGAGCTGCTAGACGCAAACAAAAGTGTCAACCATATGCCCGGCAATAGTGCGTTGACGATTAAAAGTCATTTATACAACACCTTACATCAAGCTGAACAGCGCGTGAAAGGTTTGCCACACGCTGAACACTATGACTTCTTTCCAAAAACTTATTCGATGCCACATGATTATTTTGAGTTTCAAGAAGTTGCCGCAAAAAACCCGGACTGGAGATGGATTCAAAAACCTAGAAATATGTCTCGTGGTAGAGGCATTGAAATGGTTCAACACCCTGAAACGGTTCCCTTAGAACATGAATGGATTATCCAACGCTATTTAGATCAACCTCATTTATGGGGTGGTTATAAATACGTTTTACGCTGTTATGTATTGATTACATCAGTCGAACCTCTCAGGTTTTATTGGTACCACGAAGGTTCCGCAAAACTGACATCGGAAAAGTATGACTTAAACGATTTAGACAACCCATATCGTCACTTAACTAACCCAGATATCAATGAACATAATTCAGATGCTGAAGTCCCTGTTATTTTTCATTCATTTAAGGTCTACCGACACTGGTTAAAACAACAAGGTATTGATGATAATCAAATTTTCGCCGACTTAGAAAAAATGATAGGTATCTCGGTGATTGCAGCCCGTGAAACAATGAGAGAGCAATCACAGAAAATTAATGCAGACACACAAGGCGCTTATGAGCTAATAGGTTTGGATTGCATGATTGATAGCCAACTAAAACCTTGGATTTTAGAATGCAACTTAAGCCCATCTCTAGAAATTTGTTCCACAGATGATGCACAAGCAAAAGAAGAGATTCAAACCAAAAAAGGGATGGTTGCTGACATTGTTAGTATGCTGGGATTGAATGATAAAGATTCAGAACATTTATCGCCTGAAGCTAAGGCTCATCGAGAATTATCACGATCAAATGGTTTTCAATGCATTTTCCCCACGGAGCATGCCAACCAATATCTTCGTTACTTTCCAATCCCTAGACATGCAGATATTGCCAGCATACCTGATCATGTATCGGTCGACTACGAACAACTTCATTTAAAAAATGCACCAGGCACTGAAGCAATTTTTGATGACTCATTGGCGTTATTAGCACATAACCCAGTGACTAAGATGTCCTCCTATATTACGCCCAATGAACTCGCAACATGGATTTGGCTACAAAACTCAGCGGGTAAGTTACCTGAACAGATTGCAAAGGAGCTAACAGAGACATATGGAACTATTACGTCACAAAATACTAACACCTGGTTAGCCCAAGTTTGGGACATGCTCGCCGATTGGTCCAATGCATACTTGTTTAGACATGAATCTGTGAATATTTCTGTAGACTCCTCACACCCCAATCCTTCAGATTGGTATGAAAAGCGCTATTTAAATATGGCTGGCGTCACTATTCAAATCCAATGTGCATGCCCAATTGCAGATCAATATGTTGCATCATTCACAGATGTAATGCCTTCTTTCTCGAGCAACTTGCACCCAGTTAACATCTATCGTTCCAGTTTCGGTTATGTACTGAGCAATGACACCAACATTATTTCAGGAAGTCGTAAACTGTCTAGAGTTTTTGATGATTGTGTTAATCTCATACATCAACACTGTTTAGAAGAGAATGACCTTGCTCTATTGCACGGCTCAATCGTTTCTTGCGACAACCGAAATACAGTCATCATTGGCAATACTGACCAACTCGACAGCTTGGCGTATGAACTGTGTGTACAAAAGGATAACGCTAGAATATTAAGTGGCTCTTCTCTGATCTCCGCCCAGAAGAACCTAGTCAAATGTACCGATTTACCCATATTACTTGCAAATAGCATCGATACAATTAGCAGTTCTTATGATGCTAGCAATTACTATCCACTATCGCCGCAAACCACAACGACTTGGCTAGAGTCACAGCATCGTATTGTCAAAAAAGAATGGGTAATCAGTGAAACTGCTCAGCAAACTTGCTGGTCAGCACAGGCTAACGGCAATCATGGCGAATATGCGCACATTCAAAACATTATTTTCATTGAACATTCAGATGAAAACGATGAAGCGTCTATCGCAGCTATCAATAACGCTGAAACGCTCTCGACACTCTGGATGAATACAAGTCAAAGGAACCCTAACGCACTTACACAACTCCCAGAATGGCTAAAAGGCATACAAGGCTATAAACTGAATACCTCAAACACTCAGCAAACAAAGCAATTAATAAAAGAAATCACCCAATTAATATCATAAATTTTTGGCTGTAGTATTCATAAAAAAGGCGATTTCATTGAAATCGCCTTTTTATTCGCTAATACCTTTAAAGGATTCTAAGTCATACTGGAATACTCAAAGGTATGCAGAGACTTAGCTACCTTTCTTGCTCTCTGCTTCAGCTTTCGCTTCACTTTCCGCCTCAGCCTTTGCTTCGCTTTCAGCTTCAGCTTTCGCTTCCGATTTAGCACCTGCATATTTGCTTTCAGCTTCTGATTTCGCTTCAGACTTTGCACCAGCATACTTGCTTTCTGCTTCAGATTTAGCTTCAGCGACCACTTCTTTGTTTTTGCCTTCCGCCATTGCTGTTCCTACCGTCATCGCCGTTGGGGCAAAACCGCTGATTGCCATCACTGGCAAACCGACCGCTAATGTTTTCTTCAAGTTTTCTAATAGACGTGACTTGTCACTAGACATATAAATACCTCATTTAATAATGTGAGTTGTTTTTAATGTTCGTTTTAAAATAATTTTTTAAAACGTTGTAAGGGAGATTTACCCTTACTAAGCAATAGACCTGACCAAGTAGCTAAATCATTACAATTGAATTACCTGATTTTCCAACAATAAACTTAATGGCTGCTGAGTGCGCAAAACTTAATAATTTTTTATCTAACAAAATGCTTTGAAATTTCTTAAACACCTTATTCATTATTTCGCAAGACAACTAACTTCATTCAAAAGCATATTTATTGACTGATAAAAAGCGTTGCAAAACAATAAACGAGGTTATTTAAATATTTTTTAACAATGGATACATAGTTTTTTGTAAGTGATTAGTCCGAAAAGTTGATATTTTAATGATGAAATAATAATTGAGAGTCAAATCATCATGTCAAATGTATTCATAATCTTCCTCGACTTCTTCCTTTATGCTGTAGCAATGTTTTTACTTGGTTTCTATGCCATGACAAAAGCCAAAGGGAATGAAGAATTCATTTTAGGTGGGCGTTCAATCGGCCCTTATACCAGTGCGATAAGTGCTGGAGCTTCAGATATGAGTAGTTGGCTCATATTAGGGTTACCCGGAGCTGTATTTGCTGGAGGACTTGTAGAAGGCCTTTGGATATCTTTAGGGTTAATCATTGGTGCTTATTTAAACTGGCATCTCGTCGCTGCCAAACTACGTGAATATAGCGAAAAACTAAACGCGTTAACCATACCAAGTTTTTTACAAAACCGTTTTAACTCAAAAGGTACGGCGATTAAAACCATCGCAACAATAGTCATCCTTGTATTTTTTACGCTATACGTTGCTTCAGCATTGAAAGCAGGATCATTACTTTTTTCATTCATTTTTGAGTTAGCCACGTTAGGCGGTAATTATATTAATGCAGATTCAGCCGCTTTCATTGGCCTTGTGACAACTACCTTCGTGGTCGTTTCGTATACCTTTTTAGGAGGCTATCTAGCGATTTGTTGGACCGATTTAGTCCAAGGTTTAATCATGTTAGCCGCATTAGCTTTTATTGTGATTTTTGGGTATCACGCTATTAATAGCGCAAACATCGATATAGCTACAGTCAAACCCGATGCTTTTAACATTGCAACAGGTTGGGTGACTGCAGCATCATTAATGGCTTGGGGACTTGGCTATTTTGGTCAACCACATATTCTGGCTCGATTTTTAGGCATTCGTTCTGAAAAAGATGTACCGCTTGCTCGTAAAATATCCATCTCTTGGATGGTTGTTTGTCTTGTACTATCGGTAAGTGTTGGTCTGATTGGGATCGGTTACGCTGAAATTAAAGAATTGGCTGGCGTTACTGGTGAAGGTGGTAACAAAGAACGAATCTTTTTAGTGTTAACTTACACATTGTTCCACCCATTTGTTGCCGGCTTAATACTCGCTGCTGTATTAGCAGCCTTGATGTCAACCGCTGACTCTCAATTGCTAGTATTGAGTTCATCATTGACAGAAGACCTTTCTTTTTTCGCCAAAATGGAAGAAAAACAAAAAATGTTGGTCAGCCGAATTGGTATCGTTGCTTTTGCTCTAGTCGCATTCGTCCTAGCGAACAATGATGGCAGTTCAATTCTCGCGATGGTGGGTTATGCATGGGGAGGCTTCGGCGCCGCATTTGGTCCACTTATCATCTTAGCCGTATGCTGGAAAGGAATTACTCAAGCTGGCGCGATTGCTGGCATGGTTACGGGAGCACTCAGTATTGTATTTTTCAAAAACTTTGTCAGCGTTGAAGGTGAATACTTCTATGAATTGCTTCCGAGCTTTTTCATTGCTCTAGCTGCAATTGTCGTGGTCAGTATGTTCACGACTAAACCAGACGCTGAAACCACTAAGACACTAGGTTTAAATTAAGCTCTATGTAAACTTTCAGTAAAACGGAATAAAGAGGGTCGCATTTTGCGACCCTTTTTTATTGAACCTCAATAAACTTAATCTAACAGCTTGCTAGAATTTACGTGAAAAACACGAGAATCATTCCAGATATTGAGGATGCTATCAGCACTTTGCCAATCGACCATTGACACTTCAATGAAAGAATTCCACACAATATAGTGAGCAACATTACGCGCCAATCAATGGAAGATAACTCTGGTTGCCAGAGTGTCAAAATGCCATGTTGTTGAGCACTAACACGGGTAAACAAAACGTGAAGCGCAAACCATACTGACAAATTCAAAATAACGCCGACTACAGCTCCAGAAATAGCATCAAGCGCGCCTTTTAGTTTCGGTTGACTGCTTATCCATTCTATATAAGGTGCGCCAGCAAAAATCCAGATAAAACAAGGAACAAAGGTAACCCATAGAGTGATTATCGCGCCTGCAAAACCCAGCAATAGCCCTCCTTCTCGATACGCTGCTAAAAAACCGACAAATTCAGTCACGAGTATCAATGGCCCTGGCGTGGTTTCAGCCAACCCTAATCCGTCCATCATTTCTCCGGCCGACAGCCAGCCCCAATAATTTACAACATCTTGCCCCATGTAGGCTAAAACGGCATAAGCTCCTCCGAATGTCACCACCGCTAGGCGTGAAAAAAACATGCCTATATCGGCCAATATTTTTTGCTCAAAGAAATAATCAATTGCAAATAAAGGTAACCACCAAACGCATAAACCTATCAGAACCGTTAGCACTAAACTCATTCCACCTTTAGGTTTAGAAAAAAGTTGAACCTCTTCGTTTTTAACATGCCATGCATTTAACAAACCAAATAATGCGGCTGCCAACACGATCAATGGATAAGAAATGTTTAAGAAGAAAATACCGATAAAGGCCAACAATGCAATAATTTTTTGTGAGCCGTTATTCAGTGCTTTTTTAGAAATTTTCAATAATGATTGAATCACTATAATTAATACAGCAGCCTTCACTCCTAAAAAAAGCGCTTGAATAAGAGAGACTTCACCCACTAAAGCGTAAGCAATCGCCAACGTTAAAATAATGATAGCTCCTGGCAACACAAATAGTGTTCCAGCAATGAGGCCTCCTACCCTCCCATGCAACTTCCAACCAGCATAAATCGCCAATTGCATGGCTTCCGGTCCAGGCAATAGCATGCAAAAACTCAATGCATTAATAAAGTCTTTTTCTCTTAACCATTTCAACTGTTCAACGATCAGTTTATGCATCAATGCGATCTGCGCAGCCGGACCACCAAAAGATAATAAGCCAATTTTTGCCCATACCAAGGTTGCCTCCATTAAACTGGGTTTTATACAGGCATCATTATTTTCAATTGACGTTTTAGCGTTCATGATTATTTGCCTCTTCTGTAATGCATAGACTTATCATGCTTTTCGTCAGTGGCGTCTCTACACCATCGATACAGAGCATCGTATAGAGGAAGACACGCTTCAAGCTGCACTAAGTCATTTTTATACATACGTGAAAATCCCAGTGAAACCGCTAATAATCCAGATGATTGAGCGGCTAATTCATGATGCCCCGTATCCGCTCCTCTAATAATCGTGGCCATATGCATTAAAGGTTCTGTCTCCAATTGAAATTCATTGAGCATGACATCGAATGTACATAATTCAGCTCGGTGGCTATAAAATGAATTTTCAACATCAAACGCTATAGCGTTAAACTTTTCAGCAACGGCTAACACTTCTGAAGGTTCCACATATAAAAATACAGCCTTCGGATCAATAAACCGTTTGATCAGCCAAGGGCAAGCAATACGATCTATTTTAGGGCGGTGTCGTGTTACCCAAGTCGTTCTCCCTCGATTGTAACTTTCAAGATCCACGGTGCTCACTAATGCCTGGTTCGCATCACTCCAAGCGACATGCCCCCCTTGAAGAAACTCAGCATGTATACCAGCTTCACGAAGCACAGCGGCCGCACCTTGGCTGATTTTTTTTCCTTTATGACAAATGACCACTACGTACTGAGAGGCCAACTCAGGAATCAACGTATCTAAGGATGAAAAAGAATAACGAAACGAGCTTGGGATACTACGAGGATCTTCGTTAAAGTCCTCGTCCACCCTCAAATCAATAAGTACGGGTACTGCAGGAGTACCAATTAAGCGAGATAGTTGGGAAACAGTGATTGCTGCTGGTGATGGCATTACGCATCCTCCTAAATTGGGTAATAGGTTAATAAGGATGCGACTCTTAGGCTGACGCCTCACGGGGTGATCGCGACCCCATAAAGACAAAATAACTGATAGGAAAATATTTGTCTAGTGAATGCACGTCAAGTCGCTCATTTAATCTTCTCTACTAGGAAGGGAGTTTTCTCGAGTTTGAAATTTAATTGTACGCAGAATTGTACGAAAACTTTAACCAATAAAAAAGCGGAACAATCTAAGTGATTGATTCCGCTTAATTATTAATGGCGCGCATGGAAGGATTCGAACCTCC